>NZ_KB944454.1:623525-731703 GCF_000389825.1 Pandoraea sp. SD6-2
CCCTCCCCCCCCCCGCGTAAAGGGTCGCTTTTTTTGGGCGCTGTTGTCCTTTCCCCCTTTCAACACCTCCCCCCAGATGGACCGGGGCCCCTTTCCGCCTCTCAGACATAAACCCAACTCGCTGCAGAAAGGGGCCCCGGTCCATCCCCCTCCTCGCCCCTGGTTCTTCTATTGACACCGCTCCGACTGCGGCTGCTCGCGTCTTACTCGTCCAGCGGAGAGACCGCCTGATCAATGGCGCCGAAGATCGTTTTGCCCTGCGCATCGAACATTTCAATGCGCACACGATCGCCATAACGCATGAACGCCGTCTCCGGTGCTCCCCTCTCAATCGTCTCCAACATGCGCCTCTCTGCTATACACGCACTGCCCCGACTTCGGTCTTTGTTGGAAATCGTCCCCGAACCAACGATGGTGCCAGCCCTCACATTGCGCGTCTTGCATACGTGCGCCACAAGCTGGCCAAAGTCGAACACCATGTCTTCCCCACACTCAGGCACACCGAACTTCTTGTCGTTCCACTTCACCGTTAACGGTCGGTGCACCCGGCCACCATGCCAAGCCTCACCCAACTCGTCCGGCGTGATGGCCACCGGCGAGAAACTGCTCGCAGGCTTGCTCTGGAAGAATCCGAAACCCTTGGCCAACTCGGCCGGAATCAGGTTGCGCAAACTCACGTCGTTGACCAACATCAGCAAACGAACGCCCTCTAGCGCCCGCGCCGGACTCGCCCCCATCGGCACGTCAGACGTCACCACCGCAACCTCCGCCTCGAAGTCGATGCCGTAGTCCTCCGACGCACACACGATGTCGTCCGTCGGCCCGATGAAGTCGTCGCTGCCCCCCTGATACATCAGCGGATCAGTCCAGAATTCCGGCGGCATCTCCGCCCCACGTGCCTTGCGCACCAACTCGACGTGATTCACATACGCCGAGCCGTCGGCCCATTGGTACGCCCGCGGCAACGGCGCCATGCACTCGGCCGGGTCGAACGCGAAGGTGTTGCGCGCACGATGGTGATTGAGTTCTGTGTAAAGCGTCTGAAGCTGCGGAGCATAGAACGTCCAGTCGTCAAGCACACGCTGCAGCGTGGGAGCAATGGCGTCGGCAATGCAGGCGATGGACAAGTCGCGCGACACGACGATCAACTGGCCGTCGCGGGTGCCGTCCTTGCGGGTAGCGAGTTTCATGTGATGGAGTCTGCGGACCTTCTCAAGCCCGATAGAATGGCGCGTGAAGCCGAAGATTCTACCTGAGGGCATCGGCCCGCTACCGGTCCGCATTGCCCGCCGATTGCCCGGAAGCACCGGCGGCCCACGCACCGAAGACGACTTGCGCCGCCGCGACGACGAAGACGGAGACACATGACAGCGCCTGAGAATAACAATAATGCCGAGAACGACGACAACACGGCCACCCCCGACGAGGAGAAAACCCGCTCGGGCATCCAATCCATCGAAGTCGGCTTCCGGCTCATCGAGGTGCTGACCGAAGCATCGAACGCCATGATGCTGCGCGACCTCGCACACGCAGCCGGCATGAACCCCGCCAAAGCACACCGGTATCTCGTGAGCTTTCAGCGGCTCGGCCTCATCGTGCAGGACCCGGTGAGCGGGCGTTACGACCTCGGCCCCTTCACGCTGCGCATGGGACTCGCCCACCTCGCCCGTATCGACGCCTTCAAGGCCGCCCGCTTCGCACTGTCCGAGTTGCGCGATGCCATCGACCAGACGGTGGGCCTTGCCGTCTGGGGCAACCAAGGGCCGACCGTCGTGCATTGGCTCGACTCGACCTTCCCAATGCGCGTGCCGCTGCGTCTGGGCGATGTCATGCCCATGCTCGAATCAGCCGCCGGCCGCCTGTTCGCCGCTTACCTGCCCGAGCGCCAGACGGCACCGCTCATCAACGCCGCTCTCGCAGGCTTGCAACACGCGTCGCGACATCATCTGCCCGCCACCCGCGCGCAGTACGATGCCGTGCTCGACGACGTGCGCGCACACCGCGCCTCACGCGTCGAGGGCACCGTGCTGCCGTCGGTCAACGCGTTCTGCATGCCGGTGTTCGATGCAACCGGGCAACTCGTGATGGGCCTCATGGCACTAGGCCCAGAAAGCCGTTTCGACGCCAGTTGGGGGGGCCCGATCGACACCGCCCTGCGCACGCTCGCTCAGAAACTCTCGGCCGACCTCGGTCACGCCCACGCACCGGGCGCCAAGCCTTGAGTGGCAGAGCTGACTGGACGGTCGCGACACGGCGATCCGAAGGTATTGCCGCGCAATGAACGGCCCTTCGCCCGGTCTGTCGAACCGACATGCTCCGCAATGTGCGATCCTGATGCCCTGACGTTCCAGCCTATCGATTCTCGTGTTATCGCGCGCCCCTCGCCCCTCTCGATCACCTCGCCAAACAACGCCTAACGTGCCCCCGGCTTCCGACGATTCCAGCAACGCCGTCTCGACGCCCTCCGGCCCGACGCCGCCGGGCTCGCGCGGTGGCTGGATCGTCTGGGCAAGCGTGCTCGCAGCAGTGTTCGTCGCGCACGTGCTTATCGCGTTGTGGGTGGCCGGTCATCGGACTGCGCTCGACGACACGCCGATTCCCGAAATTCCGATCACGCTGATCCCCCTCAAACCCGTCGCGCCGCCCGCGCCCCCGGCACCGCCGGCGCGCAAGCCGAAGCCGGTGGTGAAGCCGAGTCGGCCGAAACCCGCTCCGCCCAACACGCTTGCCGCCCCAACAATGACCGACACACCAGGGCCGCAATCAGCCTCGGAGACGGTTGCGGGCGAGGGGAATACGCCAGGCGCCCCGGCCAGCAATGCGCAAGCCGAATCGCCGGCAGGGCCGCCGCTGACGGCGGCAGCCGCCAACGGCGATAAGTTCGACCCGCCGCCGTCCGTCACGCTGACGTACGACGCGCTGATGAATGGCGTGCGCAACCAGACGGGTGAATTGCATTGGGTGAACGAGAACGGACACTACCTCCTGCGAGTGGCCGTGCCGATCATCTTCTTCGGCACTTTTGAGTTCGTCAGCGAAGGCGGCTTCGACGTGAACGGCATCGCGCCATCCCGCTATGTGGAAAAACGCGGTCGCCGCACCGAGTACACCACCGACTTTCATCGGGACGGCGCACCCACGCTGAGCTTCACACGCTCGGGCCAGTCGCTCCCGCTGGCGCCAGGGGCGCAAGACCGCTTCAGCGTGATGATGCAACTGGCGGGCTATGCGAGAGGCAATCCGGAACGCTATACCCAGGTGGGAGTGACGCACGAGTTCACGGTGGCCGACACGGACAGCAGCGAGATCTGGCCGGTGCAATACGTCGGCAGCGAGATCTTGAGCACGCCGCAGGGCTACCTCGAAACCCGCCATTTCACCCGTTTGCCGCGCAAATCGGGCGACGAACGACGTGTCGATATCTGGCTCGCACCCTCGCTGGACTGGCTGCCCGTGCGCGTGAAACAGACTGAACCCTCCGGCAATGAATTCGAGCTGATCTTCACGCAGAAGGCGGCCCGCTAAGCCCGCCCAGGACGAGACTCCGGCAACGTGGCTCAAATCGTTAGAAATTCGAGTGATTCAGGCATCATGCGGCCCTGCGGAAAAGTGTTGCCTCACTACTACGAAACGCTCTGCACAAGTTGGATGTTCCTGACATAATCAGAAACATCCCACTGCATCGACGCCACATCGTTAGCAGACGCATCGACGAGATCAGGGAGGGCCGCTCACCATGAAAGTCAGTGCTAACGGTGCATCGATTCATTACGCGGTGGACGGCCACGGCCCGTGGCTGACGCTGGCGCACCCGTTGGGTGCGGATCTTACGGTCTGGGACGATCTGGTGCCCGACCTCGCAGCCCATTTCCGGGTGCTCCGTTACGACAGTCGCGGCCATGGCGGCAGCGATGTACCGCGTGGCCCATACACCATCAAGCAACTGGCGGCTGACGCGACTGCGCTGCTCAGTTCGCTGGAAATCCCGAGAACGCATTTCGTCGGCATTTCAATGGGGGGCGCTGTCGCTCAGCAAGTGGCGCTCGACGCCCCCGAGCGCATCGCCAGCCTTGCGCTGATCGACACCACCGCCGGCTACGACGACGCCGATGCGAAGGTATTTCTCGAACGCGCCGCCAAGGCCCGCGAGCGGGGAATGAAGGCACTTGCCGACGGCACGCTGGAGCGCTGGCTCGGTGAACGCTTCCGCAAGCGCCATCCCGGGCAGGCCGAGCGCATTCGGGCGCTCGTGGCCCGCGCACACCCGGAGGGCTTCGCCGCCTCATGCGAAGCGCTGGCGGCGTTCGATGTGCGAACACGATTGGCAGAGATCGAAGTGCCGACGCTCGTGCTCGTCGGGGAAAACGACCTGTCGACCCCGCCAGCCGTGGCTCGGCGCCTGGCCGACGGCATTGCGGATGCCCAGTTGGAAATCGTGCCGGACGCAGCGCATCTGTCGATCGTCGAGCAGAAACAGTTCGTAACCAACGCCCTTGCAACATTTCTACAGGGAGCCGCCTCTAACGTCTGACACCTGCAATCTGCGGGACCTGAAACGGGACCTTTGACAAGGAGGGCAAAAAACCATTGAATTCGTCAGCCGGTGTGCCGATAAGCGAATCATGGGGCACTGCCTCTTGAAATCGCGCCGCGTCGCCCCTATGTGGGTTATCAAGGACCATGCAGGAACACCAGGAGAGTTGCCATGCTCATGATTTACAACAGCCCGAACTACTGTGTCGTTGAGTTTTCCGCCGATAACGGCAATCACGCGCTGTCTGCCGGTGGCTATGAAATCGTGGACAAAACCGCTGGCCGTGAGATTTTCCTCGACGGCACGCTTGCCCGGCAATTCCGTGAAGAAGTACAGAAGCTGATCGCTTCCGAACCGTCCGAGGACGAAGTCGATGAATTCCTCGGTCAGTTCGATACCTTCATGACGAACCCGGTCGTGCTCCATTGATGCAAACACCGTACGCGGTGCCGCCACACGAAAAACCCTCGCACAGCGAGGGTTTTTTCATGGGGCGAGCGCCTGACGCAACGTCAGGCGCCCGCCCCCCTCAGATCCGCGTACCATCCGCCGCCCTCAGCACTGCTCCCACGGTAACCCTTCGAAACGCCAGCCGTTGACCGCATTGCGGTGGTGCGTCGCGTCCAGATCGCCCTCGAAGCCATGCTGCACGCCGTAGACATTGAGGAAACCCGCCGCCTCGAGCGCTTCACCCGCCGCCGTACTGCGGTTGCCGCTGCGGCAGATCAGCAGCACGGGGCGGTCGCCCCCCGCACCCGCGAGCTTGCGCACGCTCGGTACGAAGTGGGGATTGATTTCCCAGTCCGGGCCGTCGTTCCAGGCCACATGGATCGCCCCGGCCGGGTGCCCCACGAACAGGTATTCCATCTCGCTTCGGCAGTCGACAAACAGCGCGTTGGCGTTGGTTTGCAGAAACTTGTGGGCCGCGCCCGGAAGTAGAAATTCCATATCGTTGGCAAAAGAGGTTGAAAACGGTGTGCCGGGGGCGTCGTGCCCAAGCACGACCGTCCCTGTGCCGACACCGCCCGGCAACGCAGCGGTACGCGGGCGGCGGGCGCGAAAGCCATTACAATTATAGGTTTCCCGGCTACTCCAAGGCGACGTCCGTCATGACCACCGCAACCCCATCCGCCGCCAACGCCCATACGGGGACCGCACCGGCGGCTGCCCAGGCCCCTGCGCAGACCCGCTACACGCGCGGTCAGGCGCTGCCTGCGCTGCTTGAATCGCGCATCCTGATTCTGGACGGCGCCATGGGGACGATGATCCAGCGGTACAAGCTGGACGAAGCGCAGTATCGGGGCACGCGCTTCGCGGACTTCGCACACGACGTCAAGGGCAACAACGAGTTGCTCTCGCTCACGCGCCCCGACGTCATCAGCGAGATCCACCGCAAATACCTCGCGGCCGGCGCCGATATCATTGAGACGAATACGTTCGGGGCGACGACGATCGCGCAGGGCGACTACCACATGGAAGCCCTGGCCGACGAGATGAACCGCGAGTCGGCGCGTCTGGCGCGCGAGGCCTGCGAAGCGTTCAGCACGCCCGAGAAGCCGCGCTTCGCCGCCGGCGCCATCGGCCCGACGCCCAAGACCGCGAGCATCAGCCCCGACGTGAACGACCCGGGCGCACGCAACGTCGACTTCGATCAACTGCGCGACGCTTACTACGCGCAGGCCAAGTCGCTGCTCGAAGGCGGGGTCGACCTGTTCCTCGTCGAGACGATCTTCGACACGCTCAACGCCAAGGCCGCGCTCTTCGCCATCGACGAGCTGTTCGAAGACACGGGCGAAGTGCTGCCGATCATGATTTCGGGCACCGTCACCGACGCCTCCGGACGCATTCTGTCCGGCCAGACGGTCGAGGCCTTCTGGAATTCGCTGCGTCACGCACGCCCGCTCACGTTCGGTCTGAACTGCGCACTTGGCGCGACGCTCATGCGTCCGTATATCGCCGAACTGGCCAAGCTGTGTAACACGTACGTATCGGTTTACCCGAACGCCGGCCTGCCCAACCCGATGAGCGATACCGGCTTCGACGAGACCCCGGACGTGACCTCGGGCCTGCTCAGAGAATTCGCCCAGGCCGGACTCGTGAATCTGGCAGGCGGCTGCTGTGGCACCACCCCGGAGCACATTGCCGAGATCGCGAAGGCGCTGGCCGACGTGAAGCCGCGCCGGTGGCCGTCACAGTACCGCAGTGCCGGCGGCGACGCTGCCTAAACCCTGCCGTCCGCCCGAAGCCAACACCATCGATTGCAGAAGCCCGGCGCACCGCCATCGCCCCCGCGCGATCGCCATGACTGGCGCGCCAACCACTGAACGGATTGCCCCATGAGCCAAACGCCCTTCCTGAAGCCTGTTGAACCAGTGCAGCCGATGCGCCTGTCCGGCCTCGAGCCCTTCAACATTGGTGAGGGCACGCTTTTCGTGAACGTCGGCGAGCGTACCAACGTCACGGGTTCGAAAGCGTTCGCGCGCATGATCCTGAACGGCCAGTTCGACGAAGCGCTTGCGGTCGCCCGCCAGCAGGTCGAGAACGGCGCGCAGGTCATCGACATCAATATGGACGAGGCCATGCTCGACTCCAAGGCGGCAATGGTGCGCTTCATGAACCTGATCGCCTCGGAGCCGGACATCGCGCGCGTGCCGATCATGATCGACTCGTCGAAGTGGGAGGTGATCGAGGCGGGGCTGAAGTGCGTGCAGGGCAAGGCCATCGTCAACTCGATCTCGCTCAAGGAAGGCCGCGAAGCGTTCGTGCATCACGCCAAACGCATCCGCCGCTACGGGGCCGCCGCCGTGGTCATGGCCTTCGACGAACAAGGTCAGGCCGACACCTACGCGCGCAAGACCGAGATCTGCGAGCGCAGCTATCGCGTGCTGGTCGACGAGGTGGGTTTCCCGCCCGAGGACATCATCTTCGATCCGAACATCTTCGCGGTGGCCACGGGCATCGAAGAGCACAACAATTACGCGGTCGACTTCATCAACGCCACGCGCTGGATCAAGCAACACCTGCCCGGTGCGAAGATCAGCGGCGGCGTGTCGAACGTCTCGTTCTCGTTCCGTGGCAACGACCTCGTGCGCGAGGCGATTCACACCGTGTTCCTGTACCACGCGATTCAGGCGGGCATGGACATGGGTATCGTCAACGCCGGCCAGCTCGGTGTGTACGAGAACCTCGATCCCGAACTGCGTGAGCGTGTGGAAGACGTGGTGCTCAACCGCCGCGAGGACGGCACGGAGCGGCTGCTGGAAATCGCCGACCGCTTCAAGGGCGGCGCGCAAAAGCGCGAAGAAAATCTGGAATGGCGCAACCAGCCTGTTGAAGCGCGTCTCGCCCACGCGCTGGTGCACGGCATCACGACGTTCATCGTCGAAGACACCGAGGAAGTGCGCCAGAAGATCGAGACCGCCGGCGGGCGGCCGATTCAGGTGATCGAAGGCCCGCTCATGGACGGCATGAACGTCGTGGGCGACCTGTTCGGCGCGGGCAAGATGTTCCTGCCGCAGGTCGTGAAAAGCGCGCGCGTGATGAAGCAGGCCGTCGCGCATCTGGTGCCCTTCATCGAGGAAGAAAAGGCGCGCATGGCCGCCGCCGGCGAAGACGTTCGCTCGAAGGGCAAGATTGTGATGGCCACGGTCAAGGGCGACGTGCACGACATCGGCAAGAACATCGTGACCGTGGTGCTCCAGTGCAATAACTTCGAAGTCGTCAACATGGGCGTGATGGTGCCGTGCGCCGATATCCTCGCCAAGGCGAAGGAGGAAGGCGCGGACATCATCGGCTTGTCGGGCCTCATTACACCGAGTCTCGAAGAGATGGCATATGTCGCCTCGGAAATGCAGCGCGACGAGTACTTCCGCCTGCGCAACATTCCGCTGCTGATCGGCGGCGCAACGACCTCGCGCGTGCATACCGCCGTGAAGATCGCGCCGCACTACGATGGCCCCGTGATCTACGTGCCGGATGCGTCGCGCTCGGTGTCGGTCGCCTCGAACCTGTTGTCGGACGAGTCAGCCGAGCGCTACCTTGCCGAGGTCAAGACGGACTACGAGCGCGTGCGTCAGCAGCACGCGAACCGCAAGGCCACTCCGATGGTCTCGCTCGCGACCGCCCGTGAGAACAAGTTCAAAGTCGACTGGTCGACCTACGTTCCGCCCAAGCCGAAATTCATCGGCCGGCGCGTGTTCAAGAACTACGATCTGGCCGAGTTGGCGGAATTCATCGACTGGGCGCCGTTCTTCCAGACGTGGGACCTCGCAGGCCCCTACCCGGCGATTCTGACCGACGAGATCGTCGGCGAGTCGGCCCGGCGTGTCTTCGCCGACGGCAAGACCATGCTCGATCGCCTGATCAAGGGCCGCTGGCTGACGGCCAACGGCGTGATCGCGATGCTGCCCGCCAACGTGGTCGGCGACGACGACATCGAAATCTATACGGACGAATCGCGCTCGGAAGTGGCCTTCACATGGCATAACCTGCGCCAGCAGAGCGAGCGCCCGGTCGTGGACGGCGTGCGCCGCCCGAACCGCTCGCTGGCCGACTTCATCGCCCCCAAGGACAGCGGCGTGGCCGACTACATCGGCGTGTTCGCAGTCACGGCAGGTCTTGGCGTCGACGCCAAGGAAGCCGGTTTCCTCGCGACTCACGACGATTACAGCGCGATCATGCTCAAGGCGCTGGCAGACCGCCTGGCCGAAGCGTTCGCCGAGTGCATGCACGCCCGCGTGCGCCGTGACTTCTGGGGCTACGCAAGCGCCGAGCAGCTCGATAACGACGCCCTCATCAAGGAGGCGTATGTCGGCATTCGCCCGGCGCCGGGCTATCCGGCGTGCCCGGAACACTCCGTCAAGGGCCCGATGTTCCACTACCTGCAAGCCCACGAGATCAACATGAGCGTGACGGAATCACTCGCCATGCTGCCCGCAGCGAGCGTCTCGGGCTTCTATCTGTCGCATCCGGACAGCACGTACTTCAGCGTCGGCAAGATCGGCCCCGATCAGGTCGAAGACTTCATGGAACGCGCGAATGTGGACGAGGCGACCGCCCGGCGTCTGCTCGCACCGCAACTGTCGTAGGAACATCCTGTAAATGCGATCCGGCGCGCGATCAAGCTACCGCGCGCCGGATCGGGATGCCATAATCGCGGCGGCACACCGGTGCGGCATTCGCAGCCATTCGACCGGCAGCCGGGCAGACCCGCCGTCCGTCTTCCCTGGTGTCACGTGTCTGTCGCAACCGAAGCGTAATGTCCCGCCCGTTCGGGCTGATCCAGACGATCGGATCCCCGGCCTCCGGCCCCCTGCCATATGCCGGCTGGCTCACTTCGAGACGTTTCATGCACGCACTGCAAAGCATCCAGAATTTCCAACTTCTCCCGCTGCTCAACACGGCAGTCGCGCTATTCGTCGCGTTCGTGCTCGGCACGATCATCGGCGTGGAGCGGCAAGTCCGCCAACGCACGGCCGGCCTGCGAACCAACGTCCTCGTGGCCGTGGGCTCGGCCGCATTCGTCGATTTATCGATGCGGCTCATGCCCGGCGACACCCGCGTGATTGCCTATGTGGTCTCGGGTGTCGGCTTCCTCGGCGCGGGTGCGATCATGAAGGACGGTGCCTCGGTGCGCGGCCTGAATACCGCTGCCACGTTGTGGGGCTCAGCCGCTGTAGGCGCCGCCGCCGGGGCGGGCCTGATCGTCGAAGCCTGCGTAGTGGCCGCGTTCGTGCTGGCCGCCAACACGCTGTTGCGTCCTGTCGTGAACAGCATCAACCGCACCCCGATCAACGAGGCAACGTCCGAAGCGACTTACGCGCTGTCCGTCATCTGCGCACGCACAACGCAGCGCGAAGTGCTCGACAAGGTGGAGGCCTGGCTCGAAGCGTCGAACTATCCGGTGCGGGCGCTGGACATCCATCCGTTCGGCGAAACGGAAGTCGAGATCGAGGCGCTGCTGCTGCCCACGGCAGTCAAGGCAGGCGAACTCGACGCACTCACCGATCATCTCGAAACGCTGCCCGGCGTCAATCAGGTGTTCTGGTCAAGCCGTTCGGATGACTAATCAAAAAAGTCAAATTACAATCGATTACAAAGCCTTACAGCACCGCACGCTGTGTCTTCTTAGACTGGAATCTCACTCACGCAAGTGATGCCTGCACCAAAGACGTTCCTTCGATGTGCAGCGCAAAGTAAAGGAGTCCATCTGATGAAGAAGCTGATTATTTCGGTTGCTGCCCTGACCCTCGCCGGTGCCTCGGCACTGAGTTTTGCGCAAGGTTCCGCCGTCGGCGGTGCGGCAAGCCCCGGCGGCAGTACGGCGACAGAGCCGTCAACCCCGATGTCAATGCCGATGCCGGGCCAGGCTTCGCCGAACGCGCGTCAGACCCCGGCGCCGGGCGCACAAACCATGATGCCGTCGGACCCGCATCCCGGCTCGCATGCGCAGAAGCCGCGTCACACCAAGAAGGCGCCAGCCAAAGGCAGCGCAGGTAACGACGCCGCCAATGCTGCGGATAACGCACCGGGCAAGGCGGAGTAACGTCAGCCAGCGGTCACACGTCAGGGAATCGGCGCCGCCACGGTTCGCGGCCTTTCACGGCATGCAGGATCTTCACGTCCGGTAAAGCGCGTTAAGGCCGACACCCTCCTCGCCTGGAGGTGGCCCGTTTCCATATGCCACAGGACACAAAAAAAGCAGGTCCGCGATTTGCGGCCTGCTTTTTTTCATTCCACGCGCTCAGTTCCCTTATCGGACGAGCGGTGTCGAGTGTTCAACGATTACCGACTTCCCACATCACGGCCACGTTTTCCTTGCGGGACTCACGCAGCATATCGAGCAGCGGGTAGGCACGTTGCGCCAGACGCAGGCGATCGGCCTCATCGCGCTCTTCGGATTTCTTGCCCTCGCTTTCCTTCTTCGCGGCAGCACTGTCTTCCGCGATGGCAGCCTCCAGCTTGGCGATGGCCTCGCCCATTTCGTCTTCGCCGATCGCACCGCGCTCCCCAAGCTTCTTGCCCACCAGCCCGAGCAGAAACTGCGCGAGATTCTCCAGCATGGTGATCGTGGGCGAGGCGTGCGATTTGAACGTTACCAGCATGATCCGTCTCCCTATTCGAGTTATCACCACCGCCGCCCCGAGCTTGTCACGCAACGGAGGGGGAACCGGCGGGTACCGTGACTTCATCATACACCTGTTAAAATCCGTTGCTGACGATTCAACTGCCTGTCCGGACGTGTCCGGACGCACCCGAAACACCCGCCAATGCTACCCGCCCAAAAGAATGCTCTCGTCGCGCTGATCGGCGATGTCGTCGCCGGTTTGATACCCGCAGACGGTACCGCGCCCGTCATCTTGCTCGAACGCCCGAAAGTCGCCGCGCACGGCGACCTGGCCTGTAACGTGGCGATGCAACTCGCCAAGCCGCTGCGCGCCAACCCGCGCGAGCTGGCGCAAAAGATTGCCGACGCCATCCTCGCCGACGCCCGCGCGAAGGGGCTCGTCGATGCCGTCGAGATCGCTGGTCCGGGCTTCATCAACCTGCGACTGGCCAACGCCGCGAAGCAGTCGGTCGCCCGCGCGATCCTGACCGAAGGCGCCGCCTTCGGCCGCAATGCCGCCAGCAACGACGCCGCGCCGGTGCTCGTCGAATTCGTTTCGGCCAACCCGACCGGTCCGCTGCACGTGGGCCACGGCCGTCAAGCCGCGCTCGGCGACACGATCTCGGCATTGCTCGGCACGCAGGGCCGTCCGGTCCACCGCGAGTTCTACTACAACGACGCCGGCGTGCAGATCCAGACGCTCTCGACTTCGGTGCAGGCACGTGCGCGCGGCTTCAAGCCGGGTGACGCCGAGTGGCCGGAATCGGCTTACAACGGCGACTATATCGGCGACATCGCACAAGATTTCCTCGCAGGCAAAACCGTGCAGGCATCCGACGGCGCGCCCGTCACCGGTAGCGGCAACATCGATGACATCGACTCGATCCGTGCGTTTGCCGTGGCCTATCTGCGCCGCGAACAGGACATCGATCTGCAAACGTTCGGCGTCATCTTCGATCAGTACTACCTCGAGTCGTCGCTGTACGCCGACGGCAGTGTCGAGCGTACGGTGAAGGCACTTATCGACGCAGGCGTCACGTACGAACAGGAAGGCGCGCTGTGGCTGCGCACGACCGATTACGGCGACGACAAGGACCGCGTGATGCGCAAGTCCGACGGCACGTACACCTACTTCGTGCCGGATGTCGCCTATCACGCACGCAAGTGGGATCGCGGCTTCCATCAGGTCATCAACGTGCAAGGTTCGGACCACCACGGCACCATCGCCCGTGTGCGCGCCGGGCTGCAGGCACTGGGCATCGGCATTCCGAAGGGCTATCCCGACTACGTGCTGCACAAGATGGTCACGGTCATGCGTAACGGCGAAGAGGTGAAGATCTCCAAGCGCGCAGGCAGCTACGTGACTGTGCGCGACCTGATCGAATGGTCGGGCGGGATTACCGCGGAAACGCCAATCGCGGACCCCACCGAGCGTGAAGCCGCACTGCGCCGTGGCCGCGACGCCGTGCGTTTCTTCTTAATTTCGCGCAAAGCCGACACCGAATTCGTGTTCGACGTGGATCTCGCGCTCAAGCAAAACGACGAGAACCCGGTGTATTACGTGCAGTATGCGCACGCGCGCATCTGCTCGATCCTGACGCAGTGGGGCGGCGACGAAACCCAACTGGTCAACGCCAACCTCGCGCCGCTCGACAGCGAACGCGCACTCGCGTTGCTGCAGTTGCTCGCCGAGTACCCGGACATGCTCACGCGCGCCGCCGAGGAATTGGCACCGCACGCGGTGGCGTTCTATCTGCGGGATCTGGCGGGGGCGTTCCACTCGTTCTACAACGCCGATCGCGTGCTGGTCGACGACGAAATCGTCAAGCACGCGCGTCTGGCGCTGCTGGCGGCAACGCGTCAGGTGTTGCGCAATGGCCTTGCCGTGCTGGGTGTGTCCGCCCCGGCCAAGATGTAAGCCCCGGCAAGGTCTGTTCACGCCAATTACCCAACCATTCCGAACAGCAAACGCATCGGAACTCTGTAAGGACGGAATCGACTCGATGGCAAACACACGTCGACCACCCCGCCAGCGGGGCGGTACTTTCCTGGGCATCGTGCTCGGCCTGATCGTTGGGCTGGCCGTTGCCGTCGTCGTTGCGCTGTACATCACGAAAACGCCGACACCGTTCGTCGAGAAGACGCCGCCGCGTCCCTCCGATAACTCGCCGGCCGCTCAGGCGCCCGATCCGAACAAGTCGTTGCAGCCCCGTACGCCGCTGCCTGGCGCGGCATCGGCGCCTGCCGCACCGGAAACGGCTTCGCAGGCCGTGACGTCGCCACTCGTGCCGGGCACGCCGGTCGAGCCGACCACCCCGCCGACGGCCTCCGCCCCAACCGCACCGGCCACGCCGCCCGCCCATACCAAGCCGTCGCCGGCCGACATCCTCAATGGAAAGTCGACGGTCCCGGTGGCACCGCCGACCACACCGCCCGCCAGCGCAACGGATAACGCCAACACGGGTTACTACCTGCAGGTAGGCGCGTTCAAGTCGCAGACCGACGCCGAACAACTGCGCGCCAAGCTGGCCCTCTCGGGTTTCGAGGCGAAGGTCACGCAGCGCGATGCGAACGGTCTGACGCTGTACCGCGTGCGCCTTGGCCCGTATGGCAAGCTCGACGAGATGAACCACGTGCGTCAACGCCTGCAGGATGGCGGTTACGACACGGCAGTCATCCGTTTCACGAAGCAATAAACACAAAAGGCGTTGCACCCTGTGTGCAGCGCCTTTTGTGTCTCCCTCCCGAAACCGCCACGCCCGTCAGCAGAAACGCAGAAAAAAACGCATCATTCGGGAGGTTCCGGCATCGCCGGACCGTTGAACCCGGCGGCACATCGCCGGTCATACGCACTGTCTTATTTGCCTGAATCCGGGATATGGTTTCGCAGAAACGCCGCTCAACCGATTGCTGGCGCGTCTGCCTCACTCCTAAACAACGATCATGAAAAAACTTCTTGGTGCCGTACTGATTTCTTTCGGTTTCCTCTCCGGCGCGGCCTCGGCCTCGCCTGAAGCGCCTGTCGCGGGGACCGACTACCTGGTGTTGCCGCAGGCACAGCCCACATCGGCCGGCGCGGGAAAAATCGAAGTGACCGAGTTCTTCTGGTACGGTTGCCCGCACTGCAGCGCGCTTGAGCCGTCGCTCGAAGCCTGGGTGAAGAAGCAGGGCAAGGACGTCGTGTTCAAGCGCGTGCCGGTTGCATTTCAGGACCGTTTCGAGCCGCACACCCGCATGTTCTACGCACTGACCGCGCTGGGCCGCGAAGGCGAACTCACGCCGAAGGTCTTCAACGAGATCCACGTCAAGCACAACTACTTGCTGACGGCGCAGACGCAAGCCGACTTCCTCACGCAGTTCGGCATCGAAAAGCAGAAGTACATGGATGCCTATAACGGCTTCTCGACCCAGGCCAGCGTGAAGACGGCCAACAAGACATGGCAGGATTACAAGATCGACGGCGTGCCGACGATCGCGATCCAGGGCAAGTATCTGGTCTCGCCCGCCACTTCGGGCGATGCGCTGCAAAAGGCCGGCAAGCCGGCCACAACCGAGCAGCAGACGTTCGATGCCGCGCTCAAGACGGCCGACTCGATCATCAACCAGATCCGCGCGAAGAAGCTGTAAGCTTCGCCTGTCACAAAGCCCGGCCCCGGCCGGGCTTTTGCGTTATATGGCCACACACACGACATCACCGAAAGTCTTCATCACGGGCGCCTCGAGCGGGTTAGGCGAGGCCCTCGCGCGTCACTATGCCGCCGAGGGCGCAATCCTCGGGCTGGTGGGCCGTCGCGGCGATAAGCTCGCCGATCTTGCCGCCACGCTCCCCCATCCGCATGCCGTGCATTGCTATGCGCTCGACGTGCGTGACGCGCTCGCCCTGCACGCCGCCGCCGAAGACTTCATGTCGCGCCATGGTGTGCCCGACATCGTGATCGCCAACGCGGGCATCAGCCATGGTGTGAATACGGAAGACGCGGCCGATCTGCCGCACTTCGCCTCGGTGATGGATACCAACTGGATGGCGATGGTCGCCACCTTCTGCCCCTTCGTCGCGCCGATGCGCGAGCGCAAGCGCGGCACGCTCGTGGGCATCGGCAGCGTGGCCGGTGTGCGCGGGCTGCCGGGGCACGGGGCCTACAGCGCGTCGAAGGCGGCGGCGATGACGTATCTGGAAAGCCTTCGGGTGGAACTGCGTGCCGACAAGGTGGCCGTCGTGACGATCGCGCCGGGCTACATCCGCACGCCGATGACCGACGGCAACCCGTTCCCGATGCCGTTCCTGATGGACGCGGACAAGTTCGCGCGCAAGGCGGCCGCAGCGATTGCGCGCCGCAAGCGCTTCGTGGTGCTGCCGTGGCCGATGGGCGTCGTGGCTTGCGCCATGCGATGCCTGCCGCGCTGGCTCTACGACATGCTCTTCGCCCGCGCACCGCGCAAGCCGCGCCTGTCGGAGCGCAAAGCGAAAGACAACGCACCGGCAACCCCGGGCGAGCCGCCAGACACGCCATCGAATGGCACCGCATAGCCGATCTTGCAGGGACATCCCCCAAAGTACTGAGTGAACCGGGGAAACGCGGTGAGAGGCACGTTACAGTGCCCCAAACTTTTCACACGCGACGTCCCCATGAACGCCATGTCAACGCAAGACGCGTCAAGCGCTTGCCTCAATCGCGGCGTTGCTCCCCTGCGGCGCATCGCTCTCATTTTCCTCGTACCGCTCGCCTTCGTCGTTTCCGGATGTGCGGTGATGGACCCAGATAACTGGCAGGTCTTCGGCCCGCCGCAATCCTACGTTCGGCCTGCGCCGGTCATCGTGGCACCTGCACCGATGATCATTGCACCGCAACCGCCCGTGTACATCGGTCCGGCACAACCTTACATCGTTATGCCGCAGCCCCGGCCGCGCTCCTCTCGCGATACGGCCCACTTTCTGAGAGAGCGATGCTATCTCGAGAAGGGCGGTTGCTACACCACCGAGTATCAGCAGCGCTACGAGTACGACCCCTACAGCGGCACGTGGGGATGGGTCGGACAGCGCGACTACCGCTGGAAGGGCAGCCGCGGCAATCGCTAAGCCCCGCCGCGCCTCTGCCCCCGCCTGAAATTCACTTCCCTGTGACGGTTGTCCGGAATTTTGACCCGTTGTGGTGCATTACCAACCTGCGCTAGAGTGCCTGTGTAACTTGAATAGAGGTACACACGACTTTAAACCGGTCTTGCCGCCATAGAGCGGACGTATGCCGACGCGCGTGACATCGCATACCGATCCGACTGCGGCATCCGCAACCAAGCAGGAGAGGTATATGCAGGCAACCCCCACCGGCGCACCGGTTATCGATCCGGCATTGCGACGCAAAGCCGTGATCGGTTCCACGCTGGGCAATGCATTCGAGTGGTTCGACTTCACCGTCTACGGCCTTTTCGCAGTCGTCATCGCAAAACTCTTTTTCCCCGCAGCCAACGATACGAACTCGCTGCTCGCGAGTGTGGCCTCGCTTGGCGTGGCGTTCTTCTTCCGTCCCATCGGCGGGCTCGCGTTCGGTTTATACGCCGATCATGCCGGCCGCAAGTCGGCGCTCTCGGTCATGGTGCTGCTCATGGCGCTTGGCACGGGTCTGATCGGCCTGGCACCGACGTACGCGACCATCGGCTTCGCCGCGCCTCTGCTGATCCTGCTCGCGCGGGTGATTCAGGGCTTCTCGGCAGGCGGCGAATTCGGCGGCTCGACGGCCATGCTCATCGAGTTCTCGCCGGCGCATCTGCGCGGCTTCTACGGCAGCTTCCAGATGTGCTCGCAGGCCTTGGCCGTGGCACTCGCCGGGCTTTGCGCCTATCTGCTCAACACCGGGCTGACGAAGGAAGCCCTCGAATCGTGGGGCTGGCGTCTGCCGTTCCTGTTCGGGATTCTGATCGGGCCGGTCGGCTTTTACATTCGACGCCGCATGACGGAGTCGCCCGAGTTTCTGGCCTACGCCGCCGCGCGTGAACCGACGCGCCGCACGCCGCTCGCCGACGTCTTTTCGAAACACTACCGTTCGCTCATCGCGGGCTTCGGCCTGACGGTGGCAGCAACGACGTCGTTCTACGTGACACTGATCTACACGCCGATCTACGCGGTCAAGCAGTTGGGCCTGACGCAGGGTTCTGCAAGTCTCTCGACGTTCATCGCCGCCATCCTGATCGCGGTAATGTGCCCGCTCACGGGGTGGATGTCGGATCGCGTCGGCCGCAAGCCGCTGATTCTGTTGTTCGTGCTGCTCTACGGCCTGGTGTCGTTCTGGATGTTTACGCGTTTGCACGGCTCGCCGTCAATGGGCAACCTGCTGCTCGCACAGATTCTCCCGGCCGTCTGCATGGGCTTCGTGTGGGGGGCGTTCCCGACGGCGGTCACGGAAGTGTTCCCGGTCGGCGTTCGCTCGACGGGTGTGTCGATTCTCTACAACCTCTCCGTGATGCTGTTCGGCGGTCTCGCGCCGTTCTGGATCACGTATCTGATCAAGGCGACGCAAAATCCGCTCGCGCCAGCGTATTACATTCTGCTGACGGTGGCGATCAGTCTGCTGACGTACGGTCTGCTGGGCCGCGAAGGCCGGGAGGTGCCGGCGTCGGCGCAGCACGCCTGAAACGCCGCACTCGCGACACGATGAGAAATGCCCCGGTGACGACATGCTCACCGGGGCATTTTTTTCATGACTGCCGAATCAGACGTGAGATCCGGCCGGAGATCAGACCGGAGAGAAGCGCCAGACGCCCTTCGCGTCGCGCTCGCGCTTAAGCTCACCTGCCCGCCAGAGCATATGCAGATGCGCCAGCGCTTCGCCCATGGCGAAGGTCGTCTGGTGCGCGTCGAGCTTGCGATGGAACATGATGGGCACGATGTCGCCCGCGCTCTGCGGCGATCTTGCGCACGCTTCGCGCACCTCCTGCAATCGCGCCGCATGGTGATCACGCAGTTGACGAATGCGCGTGTGCAATCCGGTGAACGGCCGGCCGTGCGACGGCAGCACGAGGCAATCGGCCGGCAGATCGAGGTACACGCCCAGCGAATCGAGGAACAGTTGCAGCGAGTTGGCTTCCGGCTCGATGTCGAACACGCTGACGTTGGTCGAGATGCGCGGCAGCACCATGTCGCCCGAGATCAGCACGTTATGCTGCTCGGAGTACAGCGCCATATGTTCCGGCGAATGGCCGTAGCCCGCAATCAAATGCCAGTCGCTACCGCCGATGCGCAGCGTATCGCCATCGCGCAAGCGGAAGTAACGCGAAGGCACTTCGGGGACGAGATCGCTGAAGTAGGTCTTCCGGTTGCGAATCTGATCGATCATCGCTTCGTCGGCCAGCCCGTGCGAGATGAAGTGCGTCACCGCGAAGTCGCCACCGGCATTGGCCGCATTGTTGTTGTCGCCCTCCGACATGAGACGGCCCCACGCGTAGTCGCCCAGCGACATGGCGAGCCGCGCTTCCCAACGTTGCTTGTCGCCGCCCTTGCAGATCCAGTGCGCAAGGCCGAGGTGATCGGGGTGGCAGTGCGTGACGACAACGCGCAACACCGGCTCGCCGCCCAGGGCGCTGTCGAACACCTGCTCCCAGTACGCCTTGATCTGCGCATGCGTGATGCCGCAATCGACAACCGTCCAGCCTTTGACGCCATCCACCTCGTCGCGTAGCAGCCACAAATTGATGTGGTCGAGCACGAACGGCAGCGGCATGCGTACCCAGAAGACGCCGGGCAACACTTCGTGCACCGTACCGCCGTCCGGCAGGAAATCGCCAAGGGGATAGTTCAGTTGTTGTTCGAGGGCATTCACGGGGGGACCACGCTCCAGATGGACTTGTTCTCTTATTGTCAGGTTAACGCCGTCACCGATTGCATACGATGCAAGTTGACGCTAACGTAAACGGCAATTCTATCTGCAATGGTAAGCACTTGCTTAACCCGATGCTCACATACACGATCACCGACCTCGCCCGCGAGTTCGACATCACACCCCGTGCGATCCGCTTCTATGAGGATCAGGGTTTGCTCACGCCGGCCCGCGAAGGCCCCGGCGGACGCCATCGCGTCTACACCGGCCAGGATCGCACGCGCCTGAAGCTTACGCTGCGTGGCAAGCGTCTCGGGCTCACGCTCTCGGAGATCAAGACCATTCTCGATCTCTACGAGTCGCCCAAGGATACGGTGCCCCAGCTCAAGGTGTTCCTCGAGACCCTCTCGCAACACCGGCAAGTGCTCGAGCAACAACTTGAAGACCTGCACGCCACGCTGGACGAAGTCTCGCAGCACGAAGCCCAGTGCCTCGCGTTGCTCGAAGCGGCGGGTGAAGCCACACCCGCCCCCGTCATCCGGCGGACGAAAACGGCAGCCACGTCACACTGATTCGCAACGCTCCGGCGTCCGATACCCGCTGACCGGCCTGCGCCCAGCCCAGCGGGATTCCCCTCCCTCCTGAAGATGGCCTTTCGCGACTCAGGAAACCCCTTACTTTACGTTTACGTAAACGTAAAGTAGTATCTCCGAACTCAGCCTTGCCGGCGCTTTTGCTTCCCTCATCATGGTCAACATGCCTGCCTCTCACGCCGCACCGCTCGACGATAACGTCGCCGCGAGAATTCGCGGCAGTTTCGACCAACAAGGCGTGATGACCCATTGGGGCGCGCAACTCACGCACCTCGCCGACGGTTACTGCGAAATCTCGCTGCCGTTCTCGGAGAAGGTCAACCAGCAGCACGGCTTCTTTCATGGCGGCGTAATCGGCGCCATTGCCGACTCGGCGGGCGGCTACGCGGGCTACACGCGCATTACGCCGGATCAGGAACTGGTCACGGCGGAATACAAACTGAACATTCTGGCGCCCGGCAAGGGCGATACACTGGTCGGACGCGGCCAGGTCGTGAAATCCGGACGCACGCTCATCGTCGCCACCGCCGAATTGTTCGCCATCGACGACGGCAAATGGACGCTGTGCGCGCTCATGCAGCAAACGCTGTTCGTGCTGGCGGGCACGCCCCCGGCTGCCTCGGCATCCGTCTCACGCTGAGCGCCGCCGCACCGGATTCACCGAATCAACGCCTCTCGAAGCACCCTCGAACATCAGCGCAGGCAAGCCGCCATGCGCCACCCTCTGGAGACTGTGTCATGACTACGTTGCCCGGCCTCAATTTCATGCTCGGCGAAGACCTCGACATGCTGCGCGAATCGGTCGCGAATTTCGCGTCCAAGGAAATCGCACCGCGCGCGGGCGAAGTCGACCGCACCGACCAGTTCCCGATGGATCTCTGGCGCAAGATGGGCGACCTCGGCGTGCTCGGCATGACGGTCTCGGAAGAGTACGGCGGCGCGAACATGGGCTATCTCGCCCATATGATCGCGATGGAGGAAATCTCGCGCGCCTCGGCGTCGATCGGTCTGTCGTATGGCGCGCACTCGAACCTCTGCGTCAATCAGATTCACCGTAACGGCACCGCCGCGCAGAAGGCGAAATATCTGCCGAAGCTGGTATCGGGCGAACACATCGGTGCGCTCGCGATGAGCGAGCCGAACGCGGGATCGGACGTCGTCAGCATGAAGCTGCGCGCCGAGAAGCGCGGCGACCGCTTCGTGCTCAACGGCACGAAGATGTGGATCACGAACGGCCCGGATTGCGACACGCTGGTGGTCTACGGCAAGACGGATCCGGAAGCCGGCGCACGCGGCATGACGGCGTTCCTCGTCGAAAAGGGCATGAAGGGCTTTTCGGTCGCGCAAAAGCTCGACAAGCTCGGCATGCGAGGCTCGCACACGGGTGAGCTGGTGTTCGAGAACGTGGAAGTCCCGGAAGAGAACGTGCTCGGCCAGATCGGCGGCGGCGTGAAGGTGCTCATGAGCGGTCTGGACTACGAGCGCGCCGTGCTCGCGGGCGGCCCGCTGGGCATCATGCAAGCCGCCATGGATGTGGTCGTGCCGTACATCCACGACCGCAAGCAGTTCGGCCAGTCGATCGGCGAATTCCAGCTCATCCAGGGCAAGGTTGCCGACATGTACACGATCCTGCAGGCAAGCCGTGCGTATCTGTACGCGGTGGGCCGTCAGCTCGATTCGCTCGGCAGCGATCACGTGCGTCAGGTACGCAAGGACTGCGCAGGCGTGATTCTCTACACTGCCGAAAAAGCGACGTGGATGGCCGGGGAAGCGATCCAGATTCTGGGCGGCAACGGCTATATCAACGAGTACCCGGTCGGCCGCCTGTGGCGCGACGCGAAGCTCTATGAAATCGGCGCAGGCACGTCGGAAATCCGCCGCATGCTGATCGGCCGCGAACTGTTCGCGCAAACCCTGTAACCGACATCGATCCACGACGGACATTCAGGCGCAGGCAGCGGCGCTACAATCCACCAGACCCGCCTCTGCGCCTGTTCCGACCGGTATGAATCACTTCCCGAAACTCCTGTCGTCGCAGTTTGCTTTCGACGTCGCCCGCACGATGCTGGACGGCTTCGACAAGCATTACCGCATCTTCCGCGAGGTGTGCGTCGCGGCGCAGGCGTGTTTCGAGGCGGGCGACTTCACGGGCATCCAGAAACTTCAGCGCGAGCGCATCGCCTATTACGACCAACGCGTGCGCGAATGTACCGTCACGCTCGAAGACGAGTTCGACGCGCAGTCGCTCGACGACGATGTCTGGCAGCAAGTGAAACTGCACTACATCGGCCTGCTCACTGACCATCGTCAGCCCGAACTGGCCGAGACGTTCTTCAACTCGGTGTGCTGCAAGATCCTTCACCGCTCGTACTTCAACAATCGCTTCATCTTCGTGCGCCCCGCCGTGGCGACGGAGTACATCGAGAACGACGCGCCCGCCGCCAAGCCCACCTATCGCGTCTATTACCCGGCGCAAGACGGCATGGCCGCCACGCTCACGCGCATCGTCACGAATTTTCAGCTCACCCGTCCGTTTGCCGATCTGTCGCGTGACGTCGGCTATGTGATGCGCGCCATCGACGAAGTGTTCGGCGAGTTCAAACCGGCGCCGAATTTCCAGATTCATGTGCTCGCGTCGCTATTCTTCCGAAACAAGGCGGCCTATATCGTGGGCCGTATCGTGAACGGCGACGTGACCACGCCGTTCGCCGTGCCGATCATGCACGACGCGAACGGCAAGCTCGCGCTCGACACCGCCCTGCTGCGCCGTGACGACCTGCGCGTGGTGTTCGGCTTCACGCACGCCTATTTCATGGTCGACATGGAAGTGCCGTCGGCCTACGTGCAGTTCCTGCGCACCATCATGCCGAGCAAGCCCAAGGCCGAGATATACACGTCGCTCGGGCTGCAAAAGCACGGCAAGAACCTGTTCTATCGCGATTTCCTGCATCACCTGAAACATTCGAGCGACAAGTTCGTGAGCGCGCCGGGTATTCCCGGACTGGTCATGCTGGTGTTCACGCTGCCCTCGTATCCGTATGTCTTCAAGCTGATTCGCGAGCGCTTCGCGCCGCCCAAGGAGACCACGCGCGAGCAGGTGAAAGCGAAGTATCTGATGGTCAAGCAGCACGATCGCGTCGGCCGGATGGCCGATACGCTGGAGTTCTCGAGCGTAGCGTTCCCGCTCTCGCGCTTCGACGACGCCCTGCTCGCCGAGCTTCGGCGCGAAGTGCCGTCGCTGCTCGAAGTCGACGGCGACGCGCTCGTCATCCGCCATTGCTATATCGAGCGCCGCATGACGCCGCTCAATCTGTGGCTCCAGGGGGCGTCCGACGCGCAGGTGGAGCACGCCATGCGCGAGTACGGCAATGCCGTGAAGGAATTGATGGCGGCGAACATTTTCCCGGGCGACATGCTGTACAAAAATTTCGGTGTGACGCGTCACGGCCGGGTGGTCTTCTACGATTACGACGAACTGGAATATCTGACGGATTGCCACATCCGTCGCGTGCCGGAACCGCGTAACGAAGAAGAGGCGATGTCGGGGGAAGTCTGGTACCGTGTAGGCCCGCACGATGTGTTTCCGCAGACGTTTGAAACGTTTCTGACGGGCGACACGCGCGTGCGGCACTATCTGAGCCAGCATCATCCGGATTTCTTCGACCCCGGCCTGTGGCAGGACTATCAGGACAGGGTGCGAGCCGGACAGATGCACGACTTCTATCCGTACGATGTCGCACTGCGTTTCGTCAATCGCTACGGCACCGGCAGCGGTGCCACAAACGCCCCGCCCCGCGCGGCGGCCGCTTGAGCGTGCCACGTCTCTCAGCCCACGACATGCCCGCCGGATGACACGATCATGACCGAAGACAAAGACCAACCTCTTATCCATCTGCTCGACAACAATCGCGCCTGGGTTGCCAGCGTGAACGCGGAGGACCCCGCGTTTTTCGAGCGGCTGTCGAAGCTGCAAGCGCCGGAGTATCTCTGGATCGGCTGTTCCGACTCACGTGTGCCTGCCAACCAGATTACCGGCCTTGCGCCGGGCGAAGTGTTCGTCCACCGCAATATTGCGAACGTGGTCGTGCACAGCGATCTGAACTGCCTGTCGGTATTGCAGTTCGCCGTCGAAGTGCTGAAGGTTCGCCACATCATGGTGGTCGGCCATTACGGCTGCGGCGGCGTGGGGGCAGCACTCGACGGCGAGAAGATGGGCCTCGTGGATAACTGGCTGCGCCATGTGCGCGACGTCTACGAGCAGCACGTCGAGCAGATCGACGCGCTGCCCTCGCGCGACGCGCGTCACGACCGCCTTTGCGAGCTCAATGCCATTGAACAGGTCGTGAATATCTGCCACACGACGGTATTGCGCGACGCCTGGGCCCGCAATCAACCCGTGACGGTGCATGGCTGGGTGTACGGCCTGCGCGACGGGCTGGTGCGCGACCTGCGCATGTCCGTCAACAGCCTCGAAGCCCTGCCGCGCATCTACGACCGCTGTGTCGCGGCGATGGACGAATTACGCAACCCACGCGCCTGAGCGATTGGCGCCGTCCGGCTGCGCCGGACACTCCCTCATCCGAATGGGCGCGTGGACGATGGAAGGACTGAAGCATTGGATATTCGGGGGCTGACGAGCCCGTCTGCGAAGGCGAATCGCCAACCCCGCCACCGATTACAGGAGACTGCCATGCAACAAGACCCGATCGTTATCGTTTCCGCCGCCCGCACGCCGATGGGCGGCCTGCAAGGGGTATTCGGCGACGTCGCGGCACCGCAACTGGGTGCTGCCGCCATTCGTGCCGCTGTCGAGCGCGCCGGTCTGAAGCCGGAACAGGTCGACGAAGTGGTGATGGGCTGCGTGCTGCCCGCCGGTCAGGGCCAGGCCCCGGCGCGTCAGGCCACGCTCGGCGCCGGGCTGCCGCTCGCCGCAGGCGCCACCACCGTCAACAAGATGTGCGGCTCCGGCATGCGCGCCGCGATGTTCGCGCACGACATGCTCGTCGCCGGCAGTGCCGACGTCATTGTCGCGGGCGGCATGGAGAGCATGAGCAACGCGCCTTATCTGCTGCCCAAGGCGCGCGTCGGCATGCGCATGGGACACGGCCAGGTCCTCGATCACATGTTCCTCGACGGTCTGGAAGACGCCTACGACAAAGGTCGCCTGATGGGCACCTTTGCCGAGGAATGCGCAGACCGTTACGCGTTCACCCGCGAAGCGCAGGACGCCTTCGCCATCACCTCGCTCGAACGCGCCCAAAACGCCATCAAGGACGGGTCGTTCGCGTGGGAAATCACGCCGGTGACGGTGGCTGGCCGCAAGGGCGACACGGTCGTGGATCAGGACGAACAGCCGCTCAAGGCCAATCCCGAGAAGATCCCGACCCTCAAGGCCGCTTTTCGCAAAGACGGTACGGTGACGGCTGCCAATTCGTCGTCGATCTCGGACGGCGCCGCCGCGCTCGTGCTCATGCGCGAATCGACGGCCACGCGCCTCGGGCTCACGCCGCTGGCCCGCATCGCCGGTCACAGCACCTTCGCTCAGGAGCCGGGCCTGTTCACGACTGCACCGGTCGGCGCCATGCGCAAGCTGTTCGACAAGACCGGCTGGTCGACCAAGGACGTGAATCTTTACGAAATCAACGAAGCCTTCGCGGTCGTCGCGATGGCGGCGATGCAGGAGTTCGACCTGCCGCACGAGAAGGTCAACATTCACGGCGGCGCCTGCGCGCTCGGCCACCCGATCGGCGCATCCGGCGCGCGTATTCTGGTCACGTTGATCGGTGCGCTGCGCAAGACCGGCGGCAAGCGCGGCGTCGCCAGCCTGTGTATCGGCGGCGGCGAAGCCACGGCCATGGCCATCGAACTCGTCTGACTCTCCTCTGACTTCGGCGCTGACCGACAGGACAAACCCGTCATGAAAACTTCGCTCATCATCGGTGCTTCGCGCGGCATCGGCATGGAATTCGCACGGCAGTATCGCGAGGACGGCTGGCGAGTGTTTGCCACGGCGCGCGACGACAATGGACTGGCGGCCCTGCGCGAACTCGGCGCCGAACCGCTCAAGCTCGACGTCACGCGCGTCGAGTCGCTCTCCGGCCTGTCGTGGCAGCTCGACGGCGTGGAACTGGACGTCGCCGTCTACAACGCAGGCGTGAACTCGGACCGCACAGCGGGCCTTGCGCCGATCACGAAGGAAGCCTTCGACCGCGTGTTCCACACGAACGTGCTCGGCGCCATGCAAACCGCACCGCTCGTCTTGCCGTTCGTCGAAGCCGCTGGCGGCACGTTCGGCTTTCTCTCGAGCCGCATGGGCAGCGTTGCGCTGATGGAGTCGAACGGAAGTTGGCTCTACCGCGCGAGCAAGGCTGCCGTGAATTCGGTGGTCAAGGCCGTATCGCTCGAAGCCCAGCGCGCCACATGCGTTGCGATGCATCCGGGCTGGGTGCGCACGGACATGGGCGGCGAGGACGCCGACATCGACGTGCAGACAAGCGTGGCCGGCATGCGCCGTGTGTTCGCCCGAGCGCCGCGCGAGCGCGCAACGCACAACGGCGGGTTCTTCAATTACGACGGCAACGCGCTCACGTGGTAGCCACGGGGTCATGCGGGCCGCAGGCGTGAGCCATCCCCTCAGGAACGGCGCACGAGACGAGACAAGTGGCGACGGGGCAGAAATCGCCCGGCGTCAGACGGAATAACAAGCAGTCGCACAAGCTGTTGCCACGCCGCCGTATCTTTTGATTCGCGGGCCAGACACGTCACTCGGAAACGGAGCCAACATGACGTCCGCCATCGATTTTTATTTCGACTTCGCATCCCCTTATGGGTATTTTGCGAGTACCCGCATCGACGACATCGCCGCGAAAAACGGACGCGGTGTCGCGTGGCACCCGATCCTGCTCGACATCGTCTACAAGGTGAACGGCACGGGAGCGCCGGTGCAGCATCCCATCAAGACCGAGTACCTGCGACACGACGTGGAGCGCACCGCGCGCTTTCACGGCATTGCATACAAGCGCCCGACGCACTTCCCGATCCCAACGCAAGCCGCCGAGCGCGCCGTGCTGTGGGTACAGGATCATCGCGGCGGCGACCTGTCTGCGGAGTTCGCGAAATCGATCTTCCAGGCGCTCTACGTCGACGACGTGAACATCGGCGACCCGGGCGAACTCGTGCGTCTGGGCGAGGCGCTGGGCATCGATGGTGCGGCGCTCGATGCCGGTATGCACTCCCCCGCCGCCAAGGATCACCTCAAGGCCGAAATCGATCTGGCCATGGCGCGGGGCGTCTTCGGCTCGCCCTTTGTGATCGTGGACGGCGAACCGTTCTGGGGCTTCGATCGCTTCTCGCAGGTCGAGGCCTGTCTGAAGCAAGGCAAAATCTGACAACAAGGCAAGACACACGATGGCAAGACCCCAACCGTCGCGCAGCACCCCGACGCCGGCCCCCGATCGCGAAGCCTGCCCTTGCGGCGGACTCGCGTTCGACGACTGCTGCGGGCGCTATCTGGAGCGCGGTGACATTCCCCCCACGGCCGAAGCGCTGATGCGCTCGCGCTACACGGCGTTCGTGCGTCACAACGCGCCGTACCTGCTCGACACGTGGGCGGCACGCACACGTCCCGCCACGCTCGACTTCGACGACGCACCGCAGTGGCTCGACCTTCAGGTCAAGACGCATCGGCAAAGCGACGACACCCACGCCGAAGTCGAATTCGTCGCCCGCTACAAGGTCGGCGGACGCGCCCACCGCTTGCACGAGCGCAGCCGCTTCGAGCGCTCCGGCGACGGCCGCTGGCGCTATATCGACGGCGACCTGTTCGACTGAACTCGCGCCAGCGCACGTACAGAAAACGAATTCAACGACAACTCACTCTCCACCGGATTTCGTCACATGCCGATTCTCGAAAGCAAACTCAACCCGCGCGGCGAAGATTTTGCACGCAACGCGGCCACGATGCAGACCCTGGTCGACGACCTGCGCGAACGGGTAGCGCAACTGGCCGGTGGCGGCGGTGAGGCCGCACGTAAGAAGCACGTAGGGCGCGGCAAGCTGCTGCCGCGCGAGCGTGTGCAGCAGTTGCTCGATCCGGGCTCGCCGTTTCTCGAACTCTCGCAACTCGCCGCCATCGGTATGTATCACGACGATGCGCCGGGTGCGGGCATCATCACCGGTATCGGACGCGTCTCGGGTCAGGAATGCGTCATCGTCTGCAACGACGCCACGGTCAAAGGCGGCACCTACTACCCGATGACGGTCAAGAAGCATCTGCGCGCGCAAGAGATCGCCGAGCAGAACCATCTGCCGTGCATCTACCTCGTCGACTCGGGCGGCGCCAATCTGCCGAATCAGGACGACGTCTTCCCCGACCGCGATCACTTCGGCCGCATCTTCTACAACCAGGCGCAGATGTCCGCGCAGGGCATTCCGCAGATCGCCGTGGTGATGGGCTCGTGCACGGCCGGTGGCGCCTACGTGCCCGCGATGAGCGACGAATCGATCATCGTCAAGGAACAGGGCACGATCTTTCTCGGTGGTCCTCCCCTGGTCAAAGCGGCGACGGGCGAGGTCGTCAGCGCCGAAGACCTCGGCGGGGCCGACGTCCATACCCGGCTGTCGGGCGTGGTGGATCACTTCGCGCAGAACGACGCGCACGCGCTCGCCATCGCCCGCAGCATCGCCGCCAACCTCAATCGTCAGAAGCCGGCCACGGTCACGGTCAAGCCGCCTGTCGAGCCGAAGTACGACGCCCGCGAACTGTATGGCGTGATTCCGTCCGACACGAAGAAGCCGTTCGACGTGCGCGAAGTGATCGCACGTATGGTCGACGGCTCCGAATTCGACGAGTTCAAGGCGCGTTACGGCACCACCCTCGTGTGCGGCTTCGCGCATCTGTGGGGCTATCCGGTCGGCATCGTGGCGAACAACGGCATTCTGTTCTCGGAGTCGGCGCAAAAGGGGGCGCACTTCATCGAGTTGTGCTGCCAGCGCAAGATCCCGCTGATCTTCCTGCAGAACATCACGGGCTTCATGGTCGGCCGCAAGTACGAAAACGAAGGCATTGCGAAGCACGGCACCAAGATGGTGACGGCTGTCGCCACCGCGAACGTGCCGAAGTTCACCGTCATCATCGGCGGCTCGTTCGGCGCCGGTAACTACGGCATGTGCGGTCGCGCGTACTCGCCGCGTTTCCTGTGGATGTGGCCCAACGCCCGCATCTCGGTGATGGGCGGCGAGCAAGCCGCGTCGGTGCTGGCCACGGTCAAGCGCGACGGCATCGAAGCCAAGGGCGGTCAGTGGAGCGCGGAGGAAGAAGATGCCTTCAAGCAACCAATCCGCGATCAGTACGAACGTCAGGGACATCCGTACTACGCGAGCGCTCGCCTGTGGGACGACGGCGTGATCGATCCGGCGGATACGCGCACCGTGCTCGGACTGGGACTGTCGGCGGCATTGAATGCACCGATTCCCGAAACACGCTTCGGCCTGTTCCGCATGTAACCGCCCGCACCGGTCCTTCGAGGAATTCCCAATCATGAATCTCGCCACGCTAAAACTCAGCGTCGATGCCCACGTCGCCACGATCACGCTCAATCGACCGGACGTGCGTAACGCCTTCAACGAAACGGTCATCGAGGAATTGACGGGTGCGTTTCGCGCGCTCGCCACGAACGACGATGTGCGCGTCGTCGTGCTCGCGGCGGAAGGTGTCGCGTTCTGCGCTGGCGCCGACCTGAACTGGATGAAGAAGATGGCCGGTTACTCGGACGCCGAGAACCGCGCCGACGCGATGACGCTCGCCGTCATGCTGAACACCATCTACCACTGCCCGAAGCCGGTGATCGCCCGCGTGCAGGGCGACACTTACGCCGGTGGCGTGGGTCTCGCGGCCGTGGCCGATATCGTCGTCGCCGTCGACACCGCGCACTTCTGCCTGTCGGAAGCGAAGCTGGGTTTGATGCCGGCCACGATCGGCCCCTATGTCATTCGCGCGCTCGGCGAGGCTGCCTCGCGCCGCTACTTCCTCACCGCCGAGCGCTTCACTGCGTCCACGGCGCAACGGCACGGCCTCGTGCACGAAGTCGTTACCGCAGACGCGCTCGACAGCACCGTGCAGGCACTCGCCAAGGCGCTGGCCGATAACAGCCCGAACGCCGTGAAGGAGTGCAAACGCCTGGTGCAGGACTTCGCGGGCCGCGCCATCGACGACCACGCCATCGCCGAGACGGCAGACCGTATCGCGACGATCCGCGCATCGGACGAAGGCCGCGAAGGGGTGCGGTCATTCCTTGAAAAGCGTTCGCCGTCGTGGCGCGAGGTGTCCTGAGCCCTGCGCACGCGCCAACACGCATCATCGGTTACAAATTTTTTTGAGGAGGGCTGACGGCGGAGATGCCGCAACGTTATCGGCGGGTTTTACGAATTTATCGATAACGTCTTGCTACAGTACGCAAACCAGCGATTTTTTGCGCCAATTCCGCCTATTGCCCTGCCAAAACGCTTTGCCTACCATGCGCCCATCCCCCACCTCCGGCCCCGTGCGGAAGCGCCCAGTGCGACGCCCGCCACCGGCCAGCCGGACGAACGACGCACGCCGCCGTGCGAGTGTCGTTCGTCGCGGCCAACCAAGGAGTCAATGATGGACGCCTTCACGCGCCCCCCCGCCGGTCCCAGCGATCTCGCCGCGCGCAGTCTGCGGCAGGTCTGGCACCCCTGCACGCAGATGAAGCAACAGGCAAAGCTGCCCCTCGTCGCACTGTCTCACGGCGCAGGCCCCTGGCTCGTCGATACCGACGGCGAGCGCTATCTCGACGCCATCAGTTCCTGGTGGGTCAACCTCTTCGGTCACGCGAATCCACGCATCAACGCGGCGCTCGTCGATCAGCTCGGCCGCCTCGAGCACGCCATGCTCGCAGGCTTCACGCACGAGCCGGTCGTCGCGCTGGCCGAACGCCTGTCTGCGCTCACGGGCGGCGTGCTGGGCCATGCCTTCTTCGCCTCCGATGGCGCGTCTGCCGTCGAGATCGCCCTCAAGATGAGCTTTCACGCGTGGCGCAATCAAGGCCACAGCGACAAGCGCGAATTCGTGTGCGTGCGCAACGGCTATCACGGCGAAACGCTGGGTGCGCTCGCCGTCACCGACGTCGCGCTGTTCCGCGATGCCTACGACCCGCTGCTGCGTCACGCCCATGTGGTGGCCTCGCCCGATGCGCGTCTCGCGCGCGATGGCGAAACGCCGGTCGACGTAGCACGCCGTGCTGCGGCCGAACTCGACACGTTGCTCACCCAGCGCGAGGGGCGCGTCGCCGCCGTCATCGTCGAGCCGCTCGTGCAATGCGCGGCCGGCATGGCGATGCACGATCCCGAGTACCTGCGGCTCGTGCGTGCGCTGTGCGACCGGCATGGCACGCATCTGATCGCCGACGAAATCGCCGTCGGATGCGGACGCACCGGCACCTTCTTCGCGAGCGAGCAGGCAGGTGTCTGGCCCGACCTGCTTACGCTGTCCAAAGGGATCAGCGGCGGCTATCTGCCCCTCTCGCTCGTGCTCTCGCGCGATGAGATCTACAACGCCTTCTACGACGACGACACCGCGCGCGGCTTCCTGCACTCGCACTCGTACACCGGCAATCCGCTGGCGTGCCGCGCCGCGCTCGCTACGCTCGACATCTTTGCCGACGACGACGTCCTCGCGCGCAACGCCGCTCGCGCCGCCCGTCTCACGAAGGCGCTCGCGCCATTGGCGGACGATCCGCGCGCGCGGCATTTCCGCCATCGCGGCATGATCTGGGCGTTCGACGCGGTGTTGCCGAAGGCATCTGACGCCGCTGGCGCCTTCGCTAAGCGCTTCTACACCGAAGCCCGCGCACGCGGTGTGCTGCTGCGCCCCATCGGCGCCACGGTCTATCTGATGCCCCCGTATGTGCTAGACGACGGCATCGTCGACTGGCTCGCGCAACAAACGCTCGCGGCGTTCGACGCCACGATGACGCACAGCGTGGAGGTGTCGGCATGACGTCCCATCCCTTGCTCGCCCGCCTCGACGCCGAACTCGCGGAGATCGACCGCGCGCACTTGCGCCGCCGTCACCGCGTGGTCTCCACGCCATGCCAGCCGCACGTGCGGGCCGATGGCCGCGATGTCCTCGCGTTCGCCAGCAACGACTATCTCGGTCTGGCTGCCCACCCGAAGGTTGTGGAGGCGCTCATCGAAGGCGCTCGCCGCTATGGGGCTGGCAGCGGCGCCTCGCACCTCATCAGCGGTCATTCGCAGGCCCACGCCGAACTCGAAGACGCGCTCACCGAGTTCATGTCGCCGCATCTGGTCGACGGCCGCGCGCTGTACTTCTGCACCGGCTACATGGCCAATCTGGCGGCGATCTCGGCGCTCGCCGGTAAAGATGCCGAAATCTTCTCCGAGGCCCTGAACCACGCGTCGCTGATCGATGGCGCCCGTCTGTCCCGCGCACGCACGCATGTCTATCCGCACGGTGACGTCGATGCGCTGGCTGCGCTGCTCGCCGCCAGCACGGCCGGGACGAAGGTGATCGTCACCGACGGCGTGTTCTCGATGGACGGCGACATCGCGCCGCTGCCGCAACTGCTCGCGCTTGCCGAACAGCACAACGCGTGGCTCGTTGTGGACGACGCGCACGGCTTCGGCGTCGTGGGGGAAAACGGCCGTGGCGTGTTCGAGCATTTCGATCTGCGCTCGCCCAACCTCGTCATCATCGGCACGCTCGGCAAAGCCGCAGGTGTCGGCGGGGCGTTTGTCGCGGCAAACCATCGTGTCATCGACTGGCTTATCAATCGTGCGCGGCCGTACATCTTCACGACGGCAGCCGCCCCCTCGCAAGCGCACGCACTGCTCACGAGCGTTGCCCTGATTGCGGGCGAGGAAGGCCGCGAGCGCCGCGCCGCGTTGCAGGCCCGTATTGCCCAACTGCGCGATTCGCTCACGCTGCGGCATTGGCGGCATATCGTCTCGCCGACGGCCGTGCAGCCAATCATCCTCGGTGAAAACGCCGCAGCGCTGCACGCGCAGGCGGGCCTTGCCGAGGCCGGGTTGTGGGTGCCTGCCATTCGTCCGCCGACGGTGGCGCCGGGCACGTCGCGCCTGCGTGTGACGCTCAGCGCCGCGCACACCGCGCACGACGTCGCACGGCTGGCCACCGCCATCAACCAACTCGACCGAGACTGGACGGAGCACGCGCATGGATGATCGAACCCCTAGTGCTTGTAATGCTTGCGTCGAGACGCCGGCCGAACGAGCGACGCCTGCCCGCCATGCGTTTTTCGTCACCGGCACCGACACCGAAATCGGCAAGACGCTCGTTTCGTCGGCACTGCTGCACGCAGCGGCGCGTCGCGGACTGGTGTGCGCCGGACTGAAGTCGGTGGCGGCGGGCGCCTTCGAGCACAACGGGCGCTTCGTCAACGACGACGTCGAGCAGTTGCATCGGGCAAGCACGCTGAAGCTGCCGGACGACTGGTACTGCCCGTACGTTCTCAAGGACGCCACTGCGCCTCACATCGCGGCCGCCGCCGAAGGTATTGCGCTCGATTGCAGTGTGATCCGGGCAGGCTACGCGCGTGTGGCCGCGCGCGCCGATCTGGTGATCGTCGAGGGTGTGGGCGGTTTTCGCGTGCCGCTCGGCCCCGACGCCAGTGCACCGGACACGGCCGATCTGGCGCGGCAACTCGGCCTGCCGGTGATCCTCGTCGTCGGCCTGCGGCTGGGCTGTATCAGCCACGCGCTGCTCACCGCCGAAGCCATTGCCTCGCGCGGTCTGACGCTCGCGGGCTGGGTCGCCAATCACGTCGATCCCAATATGCGCCATGCGGAGGCGAACGTCGATGCGATTGCCACGCGCCTGAGCGCGCCGCTGCTCGGACGCGTGCCGCATCTGCCACACCCCGATGCCGCGACGGCGTCCGGCTATCTGGACATTGCCCCGCTGGTCGACTCGACATTGCCGCGTGCGGTTGAGGCGTCACTAACGACGCGCCCGCACACGGCCCCCTGAGCGCGCGGCCACCCATCGCGCGACACCCCTCACACAGAATTCAAGGAATCACACTATGCAAGTTCACGCCCACACCGCCGCTCACGGACACGACGAAGCACTGCGCCGCAACGACAAGCCCTGGACCGTCGCCGAGATCGAAGCGCTCTTCGCGCTGCCATTCAACGATCTGATCTTCCGTGCGCAGCAGGTGCATCGCGACCATTTCGACGCCAACGCCGTGCAGCTCTCGACGCTGCTCTCGATCAAGACCGGCGGCTGCCCGGAAGACTGCTCCTATTGCCCGCAATCGGCCCGTTACGACACGGGCGTGGAGGCTGAGAAGCTCATGCCGGTGGAGGAAGTCGTCGCCGCCGCGCAGCGCGCCAAGGACGCGGGCGCGACGCGCTTCTGCATGGGCGCCGCATGGCGCAGCCCGAAACCGCATCAGGTCGACGCCGTGGGCGAGATGGTGCGCAGCGTCAAGGCGCTGGGTCTCGAGACGTGCGTCACGCTCGGCATGCTGCGTGACGGGCAGGCCGAACAGTTGCGCGAGGCCGGTCTCGATTACTACAACCACAATCTCGATACGTCGCCCGAGTTCTACGGTCAGATCATCACCACGCGCACCTATCAGGATCGTCTGGACACGCTCGCCCGCGTACGCGACGCCGGGCTGAAAGTCTGCTGCGGCGGCATCGTCGGTCTGGGTGAAACGCGCCGCGAGCGCGCCGGTCTCATCGCGCAACTGGCCAACATGTCGCCGTATCCCGAGTCAGTGCCCATCAACAACCTGATGAAGGTCGAGGGCACGCCGCTCGAACACAACGAGAATGTCGATCCGTTCGATTTCGTGCGCATGATCGCCGTGGCGCGCATCACGATGCCGCGCGCGATGGTGCGTCTGTCGGCTGGCCGCGAAATGATGGACGACGCACTGCAATCGCTGTGCTTCCTCGCCGGCGCCAACTCGATGTTCTACGGCGAGAAACTGCTCGTGACGCAGAACCCGCAGGCCGAGCATGACCGTGCGTTGCTCGCGCGCCTCGGCATGCGCACGTCGACCGAGGAAAAGCTTGGCGCCGGGAACGCGGGCGAGTGCGATGGCCTTACGGCCTGCGCGACTCACTGAGCCCGTTCGGCAGGCGGCGAGACTGACGACTGGCGTGAAAGGATGTGTTGACGCGTTGAGCGACGCGACGGCTGAGAGATCGCAAGAGACGATCCGCCGTCGCGGCGAAGTTGGATAGCAAAGAGAATGGTGCAAGTGCAGTGGCCCGTCGTCACAAGCGAAGGTGCCATGCGCCACGCGCCACCCAAATCGATCGTTTTCCGGAGGCAATATGTTCGACAAGATCCTCATCGCCAACCGCGGCGAAATCGCCTGTCGCGTCGCGGCAACGGCTGCACGGCTGGGCATTCGCACGGTAGCCGTCTATTCCGACGCCGACGCCCACGCCAAGCACGTTGCCGTGTGCGACGAAGCGGTGCACGTCGGCGGGGCCGCCGCGCGCGACAGCTACCTGCGCATCGACGCCATCATCGACGCCGCCAAAGCCACCGGCGCACAGGCCATCCACCCCGGCTACGGCTTCCTGTCGGAGAACGAGGCGTTCGCCGCCGCGTGCCACGAGGCCGGCATCGTCTTCATCGGCCCGCCGGTCGGCGCCATCCGCGCCATGGGCAGCAAGAGCGCCGCCAAGACGCTCATGGAAGGCGCCGCCGTGCCGCTGGTGCCCGGCTATCACGGCGACAATCAGGACGCCGCCTTCCTGCACGCACGCGCCGACGACATCGGCTACCCCGTGCTGCTCAAGGCCAGCGCGGGCGGCGGCGGCAAGGGCATGCGTGTCGTAGAGCGCAGCGAGGATTTCCGCGCCGCACTGGCGTCGTGCCAGCGCGAAGCGGCGAGCAGCTTCGGCGACGAGCGCGTGCTCGTGGAGAAGTATCTGACGCGTCCGCGTCACATCGAGATTCAGGTGTTCGCCGACACGCACGGCAATTGCGTCTATCTGTTCGAGCGCGACTGCTCGGTGCAACGCCGTCATCAGAAAGTGCTGGAGGAGGCGCCCGCACCGGGCATGACCGGTGAGCGCCGCCGCTCGATGGGCGAAGCCGCTTGCAACGCCGCGCGCGCCGTGGGCTATGTCGGCGCAGGCACGGTCGAGTTCATCGCCAATCAGGACGGCTCGTTCTACTTCATGGAGATGAACACGCGTCTGCAAGTCGAGCACCCGGTCACGGAAATGATCACCGGCCTCGATCTGGTGGAATGGCAATTGCGCGTCGCCGCAGGCGAAGTGTTGCCGCGCAAGCAGGACGAGTTGCGCATTCACGGCCATGCGCTCGAAGCGCGCATCTACGCCGAGAATCCGGACAACAACTTCCTGCCGTCGACAGGCACACTGTCCACGCTGCGTCCGCCCGCTGCGGTCCAGTTCGAGATCGGCGGGGCGGCGACACCGGCCGCCGTGCGCATCGACTCGGGCGTGCGCGAAGGCGACACCATCTCGCCGTTCTACGATCCGATGATCGCCAAGCTGATCGTGTGGGGACAAGACCGCGAAGAAGCCCTCGCGCGCATGCGCCGTGCGCTGGGGCAGTACCGCATCGTCGGCGTGCAGACGAACATCGCGTTCCTCTCCCGCCTGGTCGCCAGCGAGCCGTTCGCCGGCGCCGATCTCGACACCGGGCTGATCGAGCGCCACCGCGACACGTTGTTCCCGGCCGCCGCCCCGGTGCCGGCAACCACGCTGGCGTTGGCCGTTGCCGCACAGCTCAGCCGCGAAACCGTGATCGGACGCCGCAAGTATCAAGACAGCATCGATCATCACTCGCCGTGGCAACTCGCCACGGGCTGGCGTCTGAACGCCGACTACCGGCGCACGCTATCGTTCGATCACGGCGAGACACGTCTCGACGTTGTGCTCACGAGCGGCCCGCAGGCCAGCACCCTGACGGTCGACGGGCAGACCTATCCGTATCGGTACACCCACGACGGCGGCGTGTACCGCGTGACGCTCGGCGAGCGGCGCGTGCAGGGTCACGTCGACTTCGAGCAGCAAACCGCGCACGTCTTCGCCGATGGTCTGTCATGGACCCTGCGTTGGCATGATCCGCTCGCGCAGGCCGGAGCCCACGAAGGAGGCGAAGGCCGGTTGACGGCACCGATGCCGGGCAAGGTCATCGCGGTGCTCGCGCAGGCCGGCACCAAGGTCGAGAAGGGGGCGCCGCTGCTCGTGATGGAGGCGATGAAGATGGAACACACCATCAGCGCGCCGGCGGACGGGGAGATCGAAGAAGTGCTTTACGTGGTCGGCGATCAGGTGCCGGAAGGCGCGCAGTTGCTGGCGTTCAAGCGGTAGGCGGCAGGCGGTCTGCTGGTGGACTTCAGCCGCAGACCGCACGCGCATCGCACTACGTCAGTCATCGATCGGCGCGAAGCCGATGGTGTGTGTTCGCGCGTCAGGGTTGTCAGTCAAGGAGTGCCATCCTGAGGGCGCCTCATTGCGCGTCGCTGACGGGTTCGAAATGCACCACCGCGAGCTTGTTGCCATCGAGATCGCGGAAATAGGCGACATACATGCGCGGGTGGTAATCCGGACGCGGCCCGGGAGCGCCTTCGCATTGGCCGCCTTGCGCGATTGCCGCGTCATACGCGGCGTCGACCTGCTGCTTCGATTCCGCATGCAGCGCGATCATGCTGCCGTTGCCGCGTGTGGCCGGTGCGCCGTCGAAGGGCAACGTGACCGTCAACACCACCTCTTCGCTGGGGGCAGCTTTACGCCCGTAGAAGGTTTCGTGCGAGAACGGGGTGGGATGCAAATCGAGGGTGGCCAGCACACGGTTGTAGAAAGCCGTCGCGTTTTCCAGATTGTTGGTACCGAGCGTTGCGTAGCGGATCATGGCGGTTCCTCCAAAAAGGGTAAGCAAGTGGGGGAGTCTATAGCACGAGAACCGCCGTTCGAGGGTGCGCGCCCAAACCACGGGGGAACGCCGCGTTGGCACGATCCGCAGGCGCAGGCCGGTTGACTGCACGGATGCCGGAAGCGGTAACGGCCAGTGAGGCTGCGCGCCGGCATCACGCCGGATCTTGCTCGGCCGCGCCCAGAATCGTCTGACGCCGGAACTGTTCCGGCGTCAGACCCGACTGGCGCGTGAACATCTCGATAAAAGCGGAGGGCGTGGCGTAGCCCAGATCGAACGCAATCGACTTGACGGTACGCCCCGCCTCCAACCCCTCGATGGCGCGCAGAAAACGCATGCGCTGCCGCCACTGCCCCAGCGTCATCCCCAACTCCGCGCAGCAATGGCGCGCCAGCGTGCGCGGCGTCATGGAGACGGTCTCGGCCCACGCTTCGAGCGTGCGGTTATCGCCGGGCTCGCGTTGCAATGCGTCCAGTACACGGACCAGCGACAGTGACCTCGCCTGCGGCAGGAAACGCGGTTCGGCCGGAGCGAGCGCCAACTGATCGATGAGCACGTGCGCGAGACGGCGGTCGGCCTCGGTGCGCGGACACGCCACACCACGCTCGGCGAAATCGGACAGGATGGCCCGTAGCAGGCCGCTGATACGCAGTGTCGCTGCGCTCGACGGAAGCCCTCCGGCGAGTGAGGCGTCGATATACACCGACCGGTAGATCACGGCGTTCGCGTTGAAGCTCGCGTGCGCGGCTTTCGGCGGAATCCACACGGCATATTGCGGCGGCGACAAGAACCGGGCGCCTTCGATCTCCAACTGCATCACGCCGTTCGCCACATAGTTGAGCGTGCCCCAGTCGTGACGATGCGGCACCCACGCCGTCTGCGCGTCGAACTCGTCGTACCGGAAGTACACCGGGTATGGCAGCTTCTTGAAACTCGGCCAGTTGTTGCGGAAGGTCATGGCGATGGCGGGAACGGGCGCGCCCGGCGACGGATGGCATCACGTGCATCTTACCTGTGCCAATCCGTGCGCCGCTCGGGACGCGTTTGCTGCATTTGCTGCGGCAGCTCGGCGGCAGGTCTCCTATGCGTCAACTTGCGTTCGGTGTCATGCTTTCGGACAACGCGGTCGGCACCGGCACGTGGCGCACTTATCTGGCGGCCCTCGTCCTTTGCCCGCTTCCTCCGCGCTGTACCTACATTCCTGGCATCGGGAGAACACATGAATATCGGATTTCTCGGACTCGGCACGATGGGCGCGCCCATGGCCCGCAATCTACTCAAGGCGGGATTCGCACTCCGTGTGTGGAACCGCTCGCGCGGCCCCGTCGACGCACTGACCTCCGCCGGCGCCACGCCTGGCACCACCCCGGCCGATGCCGCTCGCGGGGCGGACGTCCTCATCGCCATGCTGGCCGACGACGACACGTCGCGCGCCGTGCTGTGCGAAGGTGCCGACGGCGGTGCGCTTGCCGCGCTGCCGCATGGCGCCATCGTCGTGAACATGGCGACCGTCTCGCTCGCTTTCGCCCGGGAGATGGTGGCGCGATGCGAGTCGCTCGGCCTGCGCTATCTCGCAGCCCCGGTGCTGGGGCGTGTGACGGTCGCAGAGGCAGGCAAGCTCAACATCCTGGTGGCGGGCGACACGAGCGTCATCGACACCGTTCAACCGGTCTTCGACGTGCTCGGCCAACGCACCTGGCGCTTCGGCGATTCGCCCGAGCGGGCCAACGTCGTGAAGCTCGCCGCGAATCTCATGATCGCCAGCGCCATCGAATCGATGAGTGAAGCGGCTGCGCTCGCGCAAGGGCACGGCGTGACCAGTGCCGACTTCCTCGACATGGTGACCACCACGATCTTCGCCACGCCGGCTTATACGGGTTACGGTGCAGCGATTGCGAAGGAGGTCTTCGAGCCGGCCGGCTTCAAGCTCGCGCTCGGTGCCAAGGATGTTCGCCTTGCATTGCTTGCGGGCGAGGCTGCGAACGTGCCGATGCCGTTCGGCACCGTGCTGCGCGACAACCATCTGGACAGTCTCGCCCACGACGAAGGCCAGCTCGATTGGGCCGCGCTGTCGCGCGTGGCGCTGCGTCGCGCCGGCCTGCCGAAGGCCAAATCCTGATACCCGTAGCGGGGAGGTCTTCGCGCTACCGCTTACTGCGTTATTCAGCGGCAAATATTGAGGAGGGTTCCTAGAAACTTCGGCAGCGGCCCAGAGAAGCGGTCGCTGCCATGGGGATTTTCGTTCATTCGGAATTTTCATAAGGAATCCGAACAGGTGTTAGGAAATATTCTCGGTGTCGATTTCAACCATGCGCAGCAAGGCGCTCGACACCATGACTCAACACCCACATACGCCCACTGGTCTGCGCGCCCTCGCGCTGGCTGCAACCCTTACGCTGCTGTCGCTGCCCGCCAGTGTCAGCGCACAGAGCAACGTCACACTCTACGGCACGATCGATTCTGGCTTCGTGCACGCGAACCACACGAACACTGTCAGCGGTCCGCAATCCCGCTCGATGATCACGAGCAACATTCTCTCCGGCAGCCGCTGGGGGTTGCGCGGCACGGAGCCGCTGGGTCAGGGGCTTTCCGCACTGTTCCAGTTGGAGAGTGGATTCAACGCGGTCAATGGCGAGATGGGCAACGGCGGCCGCGCGTTCGGACGCAAGGCCATCGTCGGTCTGACGAGCACCCAATGGGGTGAAGTCACCATCGGCCGCCAGTACGACCCGGTGGTCAACCTCGTGCAGGGCACGACTGCCGACGGTTACTTCGGCGGCTTCTTCGCCACGCCTGGCGACGTCGACAATTACGACAACGGCGCACGCGTCAACAATTCGATCCGCTACGCCACGCCGAACTTCGGCGGCCTGCAATTCGAAGGCATGTACGCCACGGGCAACGTGGCTGGCAAGGAAGGCGCGGGTCGCACGTATGGCTTCGCGGGTGCCTACAGCAATGGTCCGCTATCGCTCGGCGCAGGCTACTTCTTCGCAGATGGTGGAAGCCGGCAAGTGAGCAACTTCATGCGTTCCGACTTTGGTTATCGCGACTGGACCAGCAGCGCAGGCTCGCTATTCAACTCGCCGATCAACAGCGGCTTCCGTACGGCGAGCAAAGTGCGCATTGCACGCGTCGGCGCGAAATACGCCATCGGCCCGGCGATTCTGGGACTGTCATTCTCGAACGCACAATACGCGAGCGATGGGCTGTCGAATTTCACCGGCACGGCGAAATTCGACACGGTGAACGCCTTCGCAACTTACGCGCTCACGCCGGCGATCAACACGGGTATCGGCTACAGCTATACCCGCTTGCGCGGCGGTCGCAATGTCGGCGCCCATTACAACCAGTTCAACGCCGGCGTGACATATGCGCTGTCCAAACGCACCTCGACCTACGTGATCGGTGGCTACCAGCAAGCCGTCGGCAAGACACTGGATCACGGCCGCGTTGTGGAAGCCAACGCCTCGGTCGGTTCGTACGGCCTGGACGCAGGTGCACGCACGCAATTGCTGGTCGGCATGGGCCTGAAGCACAGCTTCTGATCCATCGCGTCGCCATCGGCCCGAGCACGTTGACGCCTGCGGGTTTGGGCCGATCTTTCCAATGAATTCAGCGATCTCAAATTCAAACGATTGTTTGGACTTTTTTGACTTATTCGTCTAAAAAAATACATTATTTATATTTTAAGGGTTTACCCTATTCGGGAAACTATTTAGAATTCGTCCTCATTGAAGTTCGTTGCGATCGCAACCAGTGATAACCCGCTCTTTGGATTTCCCTTTGAATTCGACGCGCGCCGGTTTTTCAGAGGCTGCAGTCACCAGGGAGAAGTGTCGTGGTTTTCGTCAGTTGGTTGATGTTTGCAACCCTCGCCGTGACGGTCTCGGCAGCGCGTGTGATGCAGTTGTATCGTCGCGCGGCACGCACGGCAGCCGCGACTCACGTCGAGCGCGTGTTGCGATTCCGCCGTAGCCATCGCCATACGCCCTGCCCACGCATTCAGTTCAAGGACGCCGCGTAAATCGGCGTCGCCCGCAGTCCTGCAGTACAGAAAGTCTCGCATCACCGCACCACCCGTTGCCGACATCCGGCAACAGCAGTGCTCGTCGTGAATTCAAGCCGTACCCGCAGTTGCAGTTCGCAGTACTCATGCTGTTTCCGGCGCCTATGCCGTGGCCGGATGGAGAGTCATCCCTCCCTGCTGTTACGAGGCATCGCTCCCACGCGTCAGAGCCTTATCGCCGCCCGCGCTCCAGGCGGCGAGTTGCTCGCCCACAGCCTCGTATTGCCCAGACGTTGTACAAGACAACCCGACGCCCCGGTCAGGTATCGCAGACACCGCCAGAACGGACATCGGCGCCACGATGGCGTCTTTCCGTCCGTTTGACGCGCTCGTCACATTGACCCGATCACAAATCGTCGGATCGCGATCGCCCGCACTATCGCGCGGGCGATCGGCATACGCGCTATCCGCGCGACATGCCCTATGTTTTAAAAATGAGAAGATTGACAGACATGAACACCGACCCAGAGCGCATCACCCTGACGATCACCCTGCACCCGAACGATCTGAAACAGCTTGATAAAGCGTGTCAACGCGTGGGGATGAATCGGGAAGATTTCTGCTTGCTGTCCACGCATCTGGAAGGCGCCCGCGTGCTCAACGGCGAGGGACTGGCTACGCTGGCACGTCCGTTCGGCTTCGCCGCCGCGCTGCCCGCCGCCCTGCGCGGGGCGCTTAACCGCCTTTGCAGGCGCTGATTAGCGTGAGTCGGCGGTGGCGCCCGTGCCGGTGTCATCGCCACGCCCGACTTCGCGCGCCGTCCTGACTGCGCCCTCCGCATCGAGGACAACCATGCCATCGCGTCCCCCGCGTTTCGCCCGATACAGCGCGCGATCGGCGTGCTGAAGCCAGGATTGCGGCGTATCGAAGGTCGTGGAAAACGGCACCAGCCCAATACTCACCGTGCACTCGGCCAACGATAAAGCCTGCGTAGTCTGCATCTGGATCTGCGCCTCGGCCTGTGCGACCCGGGCACGCAGATCGGCAAGCAGGCGGTACATCAGATCCTGCCCCGACACGTCACCGGTGTTCACTAACACCGCGCCGAACTCCTCTCCGCCGTAGCGGCCAACGGCATCGATCTCACGCAGACGTTGACGCAGCAGTCCGGCAAAGCGCCGCAACGCCATGTCGCCCGCGGCATGGCCCAACGTATCGTTGATTCGCTTGAAGTGGTCCAGATCCATCAGCACCAGACATGCCGGTTCTCCCGTGAGCACGCAGTGGGCGTGAATCTCGGCCAGCCGTTGCTCCCACGCGCGGCGGTTAAGCAACCCTGTCAGTCCGTCGTGCCGTGACAGGTACTCCATCTCGCGCGAGCGCTGTGCCAGCTTCTGCGCGAGGTCGTACGTCACCTTCCCCAAGGCAATGGGATACAGAATCAACATCGGCAAGCTGGTGACGACATTGAACGTGTCGGACGCCGGGGCCCATACGAAGCCGAGCGCGGCGATGCCGATCAGCAACCCGGCCACATTCGCGAGCACCCCCTGAAGAAACAGCCGGATGCCTCCGGCACCGATGTTGTCCATCGACATCATCGTCAGTATCACCACGCTCGGTAACAAATTGAATTGCATCGCGGCAACCCAAAAGCCCCCGAATGCGGCATCGATCAACAGATTGGCACGCTCGGCGCGATACGGAACCGGTCGCGACAGCGCCAGCACACAAGCCAGATGCGGCCAGATAAACCCGTTGAAGATCAGCAACGCCCATAGCCAGAGCGGGGTGGACGGCTCGTGCCGATAGAAGACGCCGGCAACGCAGAAAAATCCGATGCCCAGGCCAATCGTTCGCAGACGATAGATACGTCGCACGAAGCGCTTGCCCTTCCCCGCGACGGCCGAGCCGTTAGCGGAGAGGGACGACGCAGTGCGCCGTTGCTCCGAATCGTCGGCGCGCGCCGAGCGGTCTTGCTGACTCACTCTCACCATGCAGCTCCGATCACGTATCACGAAACGCGCACGATGCCTGCGCATCGTGGGCCGGGCACGGCGTGTCGCGTACGCGACCTACGTCTCGCCCCCCCCGGAATGGCTTCATTCTACCCGCGGCTTAGGACAGCTAGCCAATATTGGTCGAACCGGTCTAACCAGCGAGCATCGCCAGGCAGCGACGTCGCGTCCGAAATGCCTTATCGTTTGTCTTAAATTCACTATGTCACTCGCCGCTTTCGGGCGGACAATTCGCAACGTCGTGTGCGTCGACGCGACGCCCCGTGAGCGGTATCGCCCGGCCCCGCGCCTGGATTCCCGCACCGCTTTTTCCGATTGGCCGGCCCGCCGGCACCTGACTCAGACACATGGTCAATTTCATCCTGCCGCTGGCTGCCGTACTGATCTGGTCAGCCAACGTGATCGTCAACAAGCTCGCTGTCGGTCACATCTTCCCCGCCGAGATCGCCTTCCTGCGCTGGTTCGCCGCGTGGCTGCTGCTCACGCCGTTCGCCTTGCCGGCACTGTGGCGCGAACGCCGGGCGTTTCTGCCGCATCTGCCGCAGTACGCAACGCTCGGTGTACTCGGCATGGCGATCTATCAAGGACTCGCCTACTCGGCGGCACACTATACGAGTGCCACGAACATGGGGATCATTCTCGCGTTGCTGCCCCTTGCCACGCTGACACTCGCCGTCATTGTGCTGGGCGACGCGCTTACTGCGGGTGCGCTGGCCGGTGGCTTGCTGTCGATCGGCGGCGTGCTGTTGGTGGTCGGGCACGGTTCCTTGCTGCATCTGGCGGATCATGGCATCGGCATCGGCGACGCGATGATGTTTGCCGCCATGCTCGCCTATGCGATCTATTGTGTACTGCTACGCAAGTGGCAATTGCCGCTCGCACCACTACCATCGCTTTACGCACAGATCCTGTGTGCCGTTGTCGTCCTGCTGCCCTTCTATCTGTTCTCGCAGAAGGCGGGCGTGTCGATGGACAACCTGCCCCAACTGGCCTTCGCCACCCTTCTGGTCTCGATCGCCGCGCCGTTCATCTGGATGATCGGCGTTGCACGTATCGGCCCGCGACGCGCCACGGTCGTCATCAACCTGGTACCGATCTTCGCTGCGCTGATCGCGGCGTTCGGGCTCGGCGAACATCTCGCGGCCTATCACCTCGTGGGCGGCGCACTGATTCTGGCGGGCGTCACACTGGGTGAGCACTGGCATTTGCCGATCCGTAAAGCGCGTGAACCGATTCCGGCGTTGTCCGATGAATTGGGAAGCGTCCGATAAATTTTGCGCTATTAGCGTCGCCGACTCTTTATAGAGGCCCGGCTGTAACGCATGGGGAGGAGAGCGATATAACGTCGCAGGGCGCGGGGGGATTGATTACGCTGTGTGACTCGTCAACGGAGTTCCGCCATGCAAACGAATCCACTCGCGCTGTTCGGAGACCATCTGGCCCGCCTGCGAAAGGCGCGCGGCTGGTCGCAGGAGAAACTTGCTCTCGAGAGCGGTCTGGCACGCTCGTATGTCAGCGGCATCGAGCGCGGCAGGCGCAACGTCGCCCTCGTCAACATCTGTGTGCTCGCCGATACGCTAGGCGTGCCAACGTCGGAGATGCTGCGCTTCGCTCAGGCAGCGTCCGGCGCCGAGGACGGTACCGCGCCGTCCGATCACACACCGGTGCCTCAGATTAGCCGCTTTCTGTGCCGGCTCGAAAACCGCGATCAGGTATGGCTCGCCGAAATCATCCGAAGTCTCAGCGCCCGTCTGAGCCATGCTGCCTCGCCCGGTGGGGCGCGCGCCAGTTCTAACACCCCCGCAGCATCGCCCGCCGCGCGCGACGATCTGGCCGGCGAGGACGAAGACCTCGACAATGCCGACGATACCGACGATGCCGACGATGCCGACGTGGGACGCCCCGCCTTCAGCAGAGTCTCCGAGCGCACCGTCATCGATCGCGGCTTTCCCGCACATCATCACTTCGCCGCACCGAGCGAAGACAGCTACCTTGTCGACGACGACGAGGGTGAGCCTGCCGATACTGCCACGCACGTCCGCGAGCCGGAGCGCGCGTCGTTCGGCGACGCAGAGGCCTCAGGCGAATCCACTGACGCGCACCGATCCGATGCCATCGCGCGTGAGGACTCGCGGCGTTTCCCCAACGGCGATGAAGAGTGAGCGATAGCCGGGCAATGGATTCTTAGGACATAGCGCAAAGTCCCCCGAGTATCGCGGGGGGCATTGCGCGATTGTTCGTCCAGTAAGAGTTACCAAGACCCCTATCGAAAGCGATCACTTCAGCGAGCGTCGGGCATTGCACCGAACAACGTCTCACGGCTTCGTGCCGAACGCCCATACGCCAGTCACCACGAGCATGACAGCAAGTTGATGCCCGCCGCAAACTCGTGCGCAACACCGCGGCATACCACTCGCCGCGTCGACATCGAGTGACATCCCAACGCGGAACCTTTCAGAATCCCCTCATGGCGTGGTTTCGCATGTCCGGTGTCACACTGCGCGGCTCGTGTTGACGGGAGTGCGACAAGATGTATGGCAATGCCTTCACAGCGATACGCAGACTGGCGCCGTCGCTACCCTCGGAAAGCTCTCGCGTTTTGTGCCTTCTCCGAAAGTTCACAAAAACTCCGCATCGCAGACTAGGTAGTTCGTGCCTCGCAAACGGGGGATACCCGAGGCACCGCCCTCAATACCGGATTTTTGTTTCAATCTTCTCGTCCCTAACAAGGAAAACATTCTTATGGACACCAACTTATTTCGATTCGGCAGACACCTCGCCGGCTTGCGCAAGAAGTACAACTGGGCGCAAGACAAGCTGGCGCTGGAAAGCGGACTGGCGCGCTCTTATCTGAGCGGTGTCGAGCGTGGCAAACGCAATATCTCGCTGCGCAACATCTGCATTCTGGCGGACACGCTGGGGCTGCCCCCGCATGAGCTGCTGGCGTTCGATTCGTCACACGGCATGGCAACGGATACCGGGCCGAGTGCGGCCGCGCCCTGCGATCCTTATCCGTCGCTCAATCGCGCCATGCAGAAATTGTCGGACCGCGATCAGGCATGGATGGCCGATCTGGTCCGTACGCTGAGCTTGCGTCTGGGTCACGGCGTGTTGCGCGACGAATGAGAGTGAAACGCGAAGTCGAGACGACTGGCTCGCGTCAGGTGTCGGGCGACACCTCTGTCCGGGCGTTTAGCGTCTGCGGACGTTAGTCGTTCCCGAGGAAGGCGTCCACCGCGCGGTGAAATGCAATCGGATTGGCGAGGTTCATGCCATGCGACGCGTCCTGAATCACCATGCGGCGGGCTTCCGGCATGGCGTGCGCGAGCGCGTTCAACACCTCCGGATAGGGCGCGGGGCTCTCCGCGCCGCCCATCAGCAACACCGGCGCATGCAACGCGCCAAGTGCATCTATCGGCAACGGCGTGCGCGGCTCTGCCACCTGACCGATCAAGGTAAGCGCGTTGTCGCGCACCATCCGCTTGAACCAGGGCACCATGCGACGCCAGGTGTCCGGCCCGCTCACCGCGTCGATGAAGATCGCCAGACCGCCGTCGATATCGCCCGCCTCGATGGCAGCGAGCGCCGCCTGGCGGAAGTTGCCCCGCTCGCTGTCGAGCGACACCTGAACGGGACCACCGCTGATTTCCACGCCCGGATCGGCAAGGATGAGCGAGCGCACCGTGTCCGGCGCCAGAAGTGCCGTGCGCAGCGCGACATAACCGCCGCGCGAATGGCCGAGCACATGAACCGGCCCCACGCCGAGCGCCGTAATGAACGCGGCCAGATCCTCGGCGTGCTGTTCACCGGAGAACGTGCCGTCGCGGCCGTTCCAGGCTTCCGGCCAGTAGTGGCGCAGGCTCACCGCGATGACTCGCCGCCGCTGCCCCAGCGGCGCCATGTTCGGCTTGAAATAGCGACAATCGCAAAGCGAGCCGTGAACCAGCACGAGCGGTGCGCCGGCGGCGTCGGCAGGTGCGGGAGTTTCGACGTACGCCATCGGATAGCCGTTGACGTCGATCGTTTGCGGTGCAGGAACCGGCATGGGGACACATCAGGTAAGACGGGCAGCCAGTATACCGAGCTTGCGGCCCCCTTGCTGCGGCGCGTCATCGGCGCAGCAAGCCGGCCCGGACAAATGAGCGGGTGTCGGGGCCTGGTGTATGCTTGCGACTTTCTTCATTCCTGCGGTTTCCCGGCATGGCACTCAAAGCCACGATCTACAAGGCCGAGGTGCAAATCACCGACCTCGACCGCCACTATTACGCGTCCCATAGCCTGACGCTGGCCCGGCATCCGTCGGAAACCGACGAACGCATGATGGTGCGCCTGCTTGCCTTCATGTTGTACGCGAGCGAGCGCCTCTCGTTCGGCAAGGGCATCTCGACGGCCGACGAGCCCGACCTGTGGGAACACGACTTCGGCGGCGACATCGTCCGGTGGATCGACGTCGGTCAGCCCGACGCGCGCCGCCTCGTCAAGGCCGCCGGCCGCGCAGAGCACGTGGATGTTCTGGCGTACGGCGGCAAGCCGGCCGCCATCTGGTGGCAAGCCACCGAATCGCAGATCACCCGCCTGTCGAACCTCACCGTGCGCATGCTCGATGAGGTGTCCGCCGAGGCGCTGACGGCACTGGCCTCGCGTACGATGCGCCTGCAATGCACGATTCAGGATGGCGACGTCTGGGTCGCGGACGACCACCACAACCTGCCGATCAACCTCGTCACGCTACGCGCCGCCGCCACCTACTGACCGGTTCCGGGTCAAGCCATCCACTGGCGCGGATCTCTCAGCCGCTCCGCGCCCTCTTCCGCCTTTCCCCCACCTCCGGCCTCGCCCCAATACGCGGCGCGCCACAAGCTGCGTTACACTTGACGTTAACGTCAATCGAGTCACCGCGACCGCGCCGCTGGCGCGCACCGGAAGGATCGGCTTATCGTGTCGAGCGCACACCCCGGCGACCTTTGGGGCGCGCACATGTCGCACGCTCGCTGTCCCCTGTCGCCATGCCTCATTCCTTATAAGCGTCTGCCCTCGCACCTCATGGACATCCTGATCTTTTCCCCGGACGGCAAGACCGCCCCGTACGAAACCGGCCTTGCCGAGCATTTACCACAGGCTCGCATCCGCGGTTGGCAGCCCGGCGATACGGCCCCGGCCGACTATCTGGTGCTCTGGAAGCCGAGTGCGGAAGTGCTGCAACCTCGCGAACGCCTGAAGGCCATCTTCAACATGGGGGCCGGGGTCGACGGCGTGCTCGGCACGCGCGGCGAAGGCGCCCAACGCCTGCCGGCGGGCGTGCCGCTCGTGCGTCTGGAAGACGCCGGCATGGCCGACCAAATGGCGCAATACGTCAGCGCCGCCGCGTTGCGCTACTTCCGCCGCCTCGATGTATTCGACGATCAGCAGGCACAAGGGCAATGGAAGTTTCAGAAGCCGAACCGTCTCGCTGACTTTCCCGTCACCGTGCTCGGCTACGGCACGCTCGGCGCACACGTCGCCAGGATGTTGAAGGCGTTCGGCTTTCCGGTTCGCGCGTGGAGCCGCGGCCAGCGCAGCGAGGACGCATCTGGCAGCGGCGTCGAGTTGCACCACGGCAGTGCCGGCTTCGACGCCTGCGTGTCCGGTGCGCGCATTCTCGTGAACTTGCTGCCGCTCACACCGGAAACGGTCGATGTCCTTAACGCGGATCTATTCGCGAAACTGGCGCAGGGCGCGTATCTGATCAACGTGGCACGCGGCGCCCATCTGGTTGAAGGCGACCTGCTGGCCGCGCTCGAAAGCGGTCAGATCGCGGGCGCCACGCTCGACGTGTTCCGCACGGAACCGCTGCCCGCCGACCACCCGTTCTGGCGTGCGCCGCGCGTCACCGTCACACCGCATATTTCGGCCCTGACGCTGCGCGACGAGACGGTCGCGCAGATCGCGGGCAAGATCGCCGCCCTCGAGCGCGGCGAAGCCATTACCGGCATCGTCGATCTGGCGCGCGGATACTGAACCGCCGCCCGTCAGATCCCGCGCCTGCACCCCTAAGAGGAGACAACTCATGGTGACGCCCCAACTGCCGCAACACGTGAAAGTCGTCGAAGTCGGCCCGCGCGACGGCCTTCAGAATGAGAAGCAGCCGGTACCGACCGACATCAAGATTGCGCTGGTCGATCGTCTGTCGGCCGCCGGTTTCGCCAATGTCGAGACGGCGTCGTTCGTCTCCCCCAAGTGGGTGCCGCAGATGGCCGACGGCGCCGAGGTCATGGCCGGCATTACGCGCCGCCCCGGCACGATCTACTCGGTGCTCACACCGAACATGCGCGGCTTCGAGGCCGCAGTGGCCGCCAAGGCGGATGAAGTCGTGATCTTCGGCGCCGCGAGCGAAGCGTTCTCGCAGCGCAATATCAACTGCTCCATCGAAGAGAGCATCACGCGCTTCGAACCCGTGGCACGCGCGGCGAAAGACGCCGGTCTGCGCCTGCGAGGCAGCATCTCGTGCGCCCTCGGTTGCCCGTATCAGGGCGACGTCCCGGTCGCCAGCGTGGTCGACGTCGTGCAGCGGCTCGCCGCCCTCGGTTGCGACGAGATCGACATCGCCGACACCATCGGAGTGGGCACGCCCTCGCGCACCCGCGACGTCATGGAAGCCTGCGCAAAGGTGTTCCCGATCGAGCGCCTGTCCGGTCACTTCCACGATACCTATGGACAGGCGACGGCCAACATCTACGCGGCGTTGCTTTCGGGCATCACGATTTTCCATTCGTCTGTCGCCGGTCTGGGCGGTTGTCCATACGCCAAGGGAGCGACCGGCAACGTGGCGACGGAAGACGTGCTGTACCTGTTGCAGGGCCTCGGTATCGAGACCGGCGTCGATCTCGAGGCCGTGGTGCGCACCGGCGACTTCATTTCGCAGGCCATCGGCCGCCCGAACGCGTCGCGCGTGGGACGCGCCATGCTCGCGAAGCTGCAAGACGCCGCGCCCGCCTGCGCCTGACACCGCGCAGGACAACGCCTGCGCCCCCATGTGAATCGAGGACATCGGCCCGACCATGAGTGAGACACCCCAGACACCCGAACCCGCGAACGCGCAGGATCTTCCCGAAGGCGCACGGCACGTTGCACGGCTGCTCTCCGGCATGGGCCACGATCAGCCGATCGTGTTGCTGCCGGCCACCGGCAAAACGTCGGCCGAGGCCGCCGCCGGACTCGGTTGCGAAGTGGCGCAAATTGCGAAATCGATCATCTTCCGCCGTGTGGCCGACGACGCACCGGTGCTCATCATTGCGAGCGGCGTCAATCGCGTCGACGAGAAAAAGGTTGCCGCGCAAGTCGGTGAACTTGCCCGCGCCGATGCTCGCTTCGTCAAGGAAAAGACGGGCTATTCGATTGGGGGCGTGAGCCCGATCGGGCATGTCGTCTCGCCGGTCACGCTGATCGACGAAGACCTGCTCAAGCTCGCGAGCCTGTGGGCGGCTGCCGGGCACCCGCATGCCGTGTTCAACCTCACACCGCAGCAACTCGTTGCCATGACGGGCGCGCCCGTCGTCGATGTGGCGCTGCGTGGCTGAAGCACCGCCAGCGTGACTGCGTCGGCAAGGTTGACCGTCGTACCCAAGAACAACCTCAAGGAGGCGTGCCATGCCGAGCCCCGAACTTGTGCCGGGCCTGACGTTCGAGTGGACTTATCGCGTGCCGAAAAAGGCCGTGGTCCCCGAGCTGTACGACGATGTCGAACTGTGCCGCGATATGCCCGCCGTGCTGGCCACCGGCTATCTCGCGGGCATTCTCGAATGCGCCTGTCTGCAAGCGATTCGCCCCTATCTGGACTGGCCGCGCGAGCAGTCGCTCGGCACGCTCGTTTCTTTCTCGCATCTGGCTGCCACGCCGGCGGGCGACACGCTGCGCATTCAGGGCAAGCTCGTGGACGTCTCGGGCCGCACGCTGCGCTTCGAGGTCGTTGCCTGGGACGGTCTGGACAAAGTGAGCGCCGGCACGCACGAGCGCGTCATCGTCGATCAGGAACGTTTCCACGGCAAGCTGCAAGAGAAGGCTGCCAAGTTGGGCCTGTCCATTTGAACTACACGCCGCCCTGCGCCGCCCGATGGCTATCATGACGACACACGCGTCCCCCGTTCCGTCTCCCTGCACCAACATCTGCCGCATGAATCCGGCGACCGGCTGGTGCTCGGGCTGCTGGCGCACGCTCAGCGAAATCGCCGCCTGGTCGACCATGGCCGACGACGACAAGCGCCGCATCTGGTCGTTGCTGCCCGCCCGGCGCGCCGAGCACGAGGAGCCGCCGGTACAGTACCGCCGCATCGTCATTCGCGACCCTGACACGGGCAACGCCTGAAGTGCCTCCGCCCCCTACTCTTTCGTGACCGCATATGGGAAAAATCGTTGAAGTCGGCGAGACGTTCGCCGCCACCCATCACTTCTCACCTGACTCGATCCGCGAATTCTCCACGCTGGCGCACGACTTCAATCCGCTGCACCACGACGCCGACTACGCCACTGCCGATCCGCGTTTCGGCGGCTTGATTTCGTCCGGCACGCAGCAGATGTCGTATCTGGCCGCGCTGCTCGCCACGCACTACGCGAAGACGGCCCAGCCGCTCGGGCTCGAATTCGACATGAAGCTGCGCCGCGCCGTGCACGCGGGCGACGACATCACCGTGCGCTGGACGGTCACGGACAGTCTGTGGAAAGAGAAGCTCGCGGGCGACATCGTTTCGCTCGACGGCGAGGCCGTCAACCAACACGGCGAGACAGTGATTGCGGCCACGGCCAAGATCCTCGTGTGCGCCAAACCGGCCTGAAACGCCGCGCATTGCCCGTGCCCCCCCTTCACGAGATACGCCCATGACCTCGCTTGCCCTTCCTGCCGGGCTGCGCGTGTTCGAGCGCGGCTGGCTCTCATCGAACAATGTCCTGTTCCTCGGCGACGAACCCACACTGATCGACAGCGGCTACGTTTCGCACTCGGAACAGACGCTGGCGCTCGTCGCGCAAGCGCTGCCGGACGGTCGGCCGCTCGCGCGGCTCGTCAACACGCATCTGCACTCCGATCATTGCGGCGGCAACGCCGCACTACAGGCGCGCTACGGCTGCCGTACATGGGTGCCGGCCGCAGAAGCCGACCCGGTCCGCCATTGGGACGAGCGACGTCTGTCGTTCGAGGCGACGGGGCAGCAATGCGCGCGCTTCTCCTTCGACGACACGCTCTCGCCCGGCGATACCATGACGCTGGGTGAGCACGAATGGCTGGTGCTCGGCGCCCCGGGACACGACCCGCACGCATTGATGCTCTATAACGCCACCGACGGCATCCTGATCTCCGGCGACGCGCTGTGGGAACGCGGCTTCGGTGTGATCTTCCCCGAACTCGACGGCGAATCGGGATTCGCCGAGCAAGCCGCCGTGCTCGATCTCATCGGGCAACTCGATGTCTCGCGGGTCATTCCCGGACACGGCAGGCCGTTCGACGATATCGACAGCGCACTGGCGGCCGCACGTGCGCGCCTCGACTATCTGCAAAGCGACCCCGCACGTAACGCCCGCAACGCGCTCAAGGTGCTGATCGTCTTTCGTCTGATGGCCGAGACTGAGATGGCAGGCGCTACGCTCAAGGCCACGCTCGACACCGCGCGCGCGTGGCGCAGTGCGGCAGCGATGCTCACGCCGCCGTCGGGCTGGCCCGGTCTGCTCGACACGCTCGTCGCGGAACTGGCAAAGGCTGGCGCGCTGCGCCACGACAGCGCGACGGATACGTTGTACGCCGCGTGAGCGCCACGGCGCCGCCCAAAAAACAACGCCACTTGCCAGTGACGGCAAGCGGCGTGAGGACGTGACGTGCCGGACGAGCGCCGCGGTCGCTAACGCTGCGCTCGTCCTGCGCCATCGTGAAACTGACGTCGCCTGGCACGCGCTTTCATCCTAGACGCCGTCTGCACGCCCCCCAAGGGGACTTTCCCTGATACGGGGACATTCGGTGCGTCGGAACCGAAGACTTCTTCAAGTGCCCGCTCACCGGGCGACGGGCGAATCCCCCTATAATCGAACGATCGTTCGCGAAAATGGACCACGATAAATTGCGCGCCGACGCAATGCGTGCCGGGCGCCGAACGTCCTGCTCAAGGAGACTTCATGGCACTTCCCAAGATTCTGCAAAACCTGGCGCTGCCCGTGGTGGCGTCGCCGATGTTCATCGTGAGCTACCCGGAACTGGTACTCGCGCAGTGCAAGGCCGGTATCGTCGGCTCGTTCCCCGCGCTCAACGCGCGCGAGCCGAAGATTCTCGAGGACTGGCTCTCTCGCATGACCGAGGAACTCGCGTCGTACAAGGCGGCGAATCCGGACGCGGTCGTCGGCCCGCTCGCCGTCAATCAGATCGTGCATCAGTCGAATCAACGGCTCGAACACGATGTGCGCGTGTGCGTGGAGCATCGCGTGCCGATCTTCATCACCAGCCTGCGTGCACCCCCCAAAGAAGTACTCGACGCGGTGCACAGCTACGGCGGCATCGTGCTGCATGACGTGATCAATCTGCGTCACGCGAACAAGGCGCTCGAAGCCGGGGTGGACGGACTGATTCTCGTCGCGGCCGGCGCAGGCGGACACGCGGGCACGCTCTCGCCGTTCGCGCTGGTCGGCGAGGTGCGCAAGATTTTCGACGGTCCCCTCGTGCTCTCCGGCGCAATTGCCAACGGCGGCTCGATTCTCGCAGCCCAGGCGATGGGCGCCGACCTCGCCTATATCGGCACGCGCTTCATCGCCTCCACCGAAGCGAATGCGAGCGACGACTACAAGCAGGCCATCGTTGACGCGAGTGCCAACGACATCGTCTATACGAACCTGTTCACCGGCGTGTCGGGCAACTACATCCGCCAAAGCATCCTGAACGCCGGTCTCGATCCGGACGACCTGCCCACGGCCGACAAGACCGCCATGAACTTCTCGAAGGCGAAGGCGTGGAAGGACATCTGGGGCGCCGGTCAGGGTGTGGGCCTGATGGACGACGTTCGCCCGGTGGCCGGCATCGTCGCGCAATTGAAGCAGGAATACGACGACACCCGCCGCCGGCTTGCCGTCTGAACGCGTCCCCCTCACCGCACTCCCGCACGCGCAAGCGTGCGCGGTGCCGGCCTGGCAGCCGGGCACCACAAAACCGACAACGCGCTCCGTCGAAGCACAAGCCCGGCGGGCGCACGATATGCCATCGTCTCTCCCGGACTGCCGATAGCGCACGCGTCGCTAACGACACGTACTACGGCAGCCCTTCCAGGAGAGGAGTTGCCATGTCATCGGTTTCGAATCAACGCGCTATCCTTATCACGCCTCACTACGACCTCCCCCCCGCGGCCCGGCGCACTCGTCACTGCGCATCAGACCGTCTCGAAGCATCACGTCGCCGTCATTCACCTTCGGCTCGCGAGCATTTCACCACCACGTTTCTCGGGGCACGATGCACACGGGCATCTGCAGGTCTGCGTGAAACGACATCACGTTGTTGCGACGATGCGCCGCAACAACCCGCCGCCGTCTGGCGCGCGGCTCTTGCAATGATGCTGATAACCCATCTCGCAACGCCTGCAGCCTCAGCGCTCCCGAATCGCCCCATCGGCGGCACCCCGCCCGATACCGAACCCCCTGCCGATGGCCATCTCGCCCGCCATCCGTCGGATCATGCGCCCGACGGCGGCGTCGCAATCGACCCCTCCGTTGTGGTACGCCGTATGGAACACTCGGTATTCAAATCCGAATACACGTTTCCCGAGATACTGCGCTCAGTGAGTTCGGCACGCGAGCCGTTTCGCCGTCTGGGCGAGTCGGTCGGCGACGCCATCGAGATCCTTCGCGAGCACGAGATGGCAACGAGTGTCCGTCAAGGACTCACGGTAAGCGGCGAGGTCGTTGATATCGCTACGGGGTTCATCCCCGAAGTGCAACTCGCGCGACTGCCCGGCGAACTTGCCGGCGTGGTCGCGGACGGCCTTGACGGCAAGTTGCCAACCAGTGAGACGATTTCCGGCCTGATGCAAAACGGGGACCCACGCGCATTCGGCTCGCACATGCCCCCGCACGCGAGACGCCGGGTACAGCACCCGATGCGAAGCGAATTACCCGCCGAGCCAGTTGGCCCCCTCAATCGCGGACTTCATCCGATACCTCGCGCACACATGGCCGCTCGACGAAAGCTCTCCCCCGAGAACGAGGCCGAACCGAGCAGAGATGAGGTCGATGCGATCGATGCCGACCATTTTTTCCTTGCCTCCGAGCAAACGGACAACGCCCCTCCTGCGCCCGCAACGCCATTGCATATCGAGGGCGAGGCTGAGCACCTGCGCGGTTATGAGGAAGTGTTCACCGATGAGCAATTGCCCTCAGGCGAGCGCCCGCGCCTGCTGTTGATAAAAGGCGAACGCTACATCGGCGGCGACGCCGGCTACTACCACGCGGTGCGCGGGCGCAGCGACGATCATTGGTTGATCGACGCGCCGAGACGCGACAAGGCGCAGGTTCCCGTGACATTCGACAGGGCAAGCGGACAATGGCAGGCGCACGCCCCCCTTCGCCTGTGCGGAGGAGGTTGCGGCCAGAGCAAAGGCCTGTCGACGGATAGCATCGACGGGCGATATTCGGAAATCGAAGCGGCAGTCAGCCACCTTCACGACGAGAAAATGCAGTTGGCGATTCTGCATGGCATGGAGGAACTGGCTCATATGCATCTACTCCGAACGAACCGTCCCGACACGAGGGGTACCGGGGACAATTCGATCATGACCCACCGCGCGGCGTTGCGCAAAGCGATGGAACATATTGATCGTTACGCACCGCTGGTGACGCAACAACGGCAAGCGGCAGAAGTCACGACCGGGTACTACTACTGGAACCACCACGCAGAGGCTTTTTGCCACGAGAACGCGGAAATCCTCTTCCATCAGTTGTTGCAGAATGGGGTATCGGAAGACCGGATTCGCATCATCAACATCACCCCGCAGCGCCGCTCGCCACACGTGCTCGTGCTCTATAGCGAGACGCACGATCTCACCACACTGCTCGATCTTGCGACGCCTCAGCCCCCCGTCTTCAATCACCGCGACGGCATCAGCGGCGCGACGTTCAGCGGCTTCATCTACATGAACAGGGGAACGACGATTCTGCTCGACCCATGGAGTACGACTAAAGCCATCGAATTCTCCCGTGCGCGCGACGAAAGCGACGTCATGCGAACGCTGGACGAGGCCTTCGCGGACATCGGGCACCAAAGCGGTCAGCCCTTCACGGTGTCGGTCACCCGGCCATTCGGCTCTCGCATCTTCGGCGCTCGCCAGCGCAGCATATCCAGCCTAAGCACTTACGGCAGCCCGGCAAGGCTCGGAAATACGTTTGGCGGCGAGGGCTCGGCCCCCTCACATCCCGAGCCGTTGCCTCCCCCCGAATCCGAGTCGAGCGACAGAGCCGATTCGGTGCCGAACAGCGATGCCGCCCCTCCCACCTGATATGGCGTGGATTCCGTCGCCACCTTGCTGCGATGCGACGGAATCGATAACGCACGCAGCCGAAGCGCAAACACGCCATGTCAACCGATGGCAGTCTTCTCCATGGCAGGATCGGCATTGGGCCAGTCCAGCCACACTCACATTCAGCCTATCCTCGGGAGGTCATTTCATGCGGTATTCGTCGCATTGTCGTGCGATCAATGCTCCCCCTTGTTACCAAGCCGACCGTCACCCGCCGTCTCGTGAAACACAGGCGTTCGCCACACCCGCCTTCCCTCACGCGTTGCAACGCACACGCAATGCGCGGAAATTCCCCGGCAGCACCCCATCGCACTGCACCTCCCCTGCAAGGGCCGGTGCAGCATCGCCCGGTCCCTGGTCGATCGCGTTTACCGTGATGCTGGTCGCCAATCTCATGGCACCCCCAGCCCTGGCAACCCCTATGCTTCCGCGTCAGCCAAATCGATGGCGGGAGGGAGATAGCCCTCACGACTTCACCACAACACTCCCGCCCGGGGAGCCGACGCAAGCCCAGCACGAAATCCAGAGACATCCCCTCGATCACCCACGGATCAAATCCAACTACACCTTTCAGGAGTTTCTCAGAGCCGTCGCCGCAGCCAGTGCGCCGTTCCGCAATCTTGGCAGAATGGTGGGTGACGCTTACGAGGCAATGAGTGGCGACGAAGCGGACCCGTCGGCGATCGCGACGGCGCAGCGTGTCGGCAGCGTTGTCGATGCCGCGACCGGGCTGATTCCGAACGTTCAGATCACCCGGCTACCCGGACGTGTCGCCGATGCCGGCGCCGATGCCCTCGATGGCAAGCCGCCCCAATCGTCGAAGATCACCGACCTCCTGCAGTTTGGCGACCCTCGATCGTTCGGGGGCCAGGCGCCTGCGCCGCAGGACGCGCCGCCAGGTCAACCCGTGCTGCTCCGGCGTGTGCCTGTACCCGAGGCGGCCCCTGCTGACGGCATCGACGCCGGCCAGGTGCCGGTGGACGGAAATCCGCCGGCGATACCGCCGGAAGCGGCCTCGCCGAACGACGTCGATTCCCTCAGTTCGCGCGTGTCCGCCGTTGACACTGCCGGCGTCAATCGCATCGATGCGCCGGATGCTCCCGATGACGCCGATAGCACGTTGCGCATCGAAGGCGAGCGCGAATACCTTCAGGGGTACGAACAAACGCTTCAATCAGCGCAAGTTTCCACCGGATCGCGGCGGCAGTTGGTGGCGATTGAGGGCCGTCACTATCTCGTCGGAGAATCCGGTTACTACCACGTGACACCCGGGCAGAGTGCCAACCAGTGGCTGATCAACGCGCCGCGCGGCACACGCGCGCAAGTACCGGTGACATACGACACGCAGACGGATGCATGGCGCGCAGACCCGCCGTTGCGTCTGTGCGGCGGCGGATGCGGCCCGAGCCGGGCGTCCTCACCGGACAGCGTCGACATAAGCAAGAACAGCGTCACCGAGGCGATTCACCATCTTGCCAACCGCGACGTGCACGACGCGATACTGCAGGCATACGGCGATCTGGCGCACTTGCACCTGATGCGCACCAACCGAGAAGACCTGCGGTCATTGCGCGACAACTCGATTGTCGAGCACCGCCGTATTCTGGTGCCGCAGTTGATGCGAATCGATCCGCATTCCACCTTGTTCGAACAGCAACGCGAGGCGGCTCTCATTACCGCGATCCACTATGACAACTACGTGGATAACAGTCTCCTTGACCTCAGCCCCGAGGCCTTCTGTCAGGAGAACGCGGAAATCCTCTTTCACTATCTGCTCGCGCGCGGGATTCCCGGCAACAACATCCGGATGCTTACCGTAAGGTCGCAAGGCCGGCCGCCCCACGTCATGGTGCTTTATACGGAGTCGGACCCGTTTATCGATCTGCTCGATCTGACGACGCCGCAGCCGCCCATCCTTGGCCAGGATGACGGCGTTTCGGGCGACGTGTTTGCGAGTGCCCTCTTCCTGTCTCGCGACTCCACCGTGCTGCTCGACCCTTGGAGCCGAATCAAGGCATCGTCGTTTCCATGGACCAACGACGTCGACGAAGTGAGACATGTGCTCGACATCGCACTGGCAGATACCGCGCGCATTCCCGGCAGCCCCTATACGGTATCTCTGACCCGGCCATACCCCGCGCCTCGGGAGCGCTCCGTATCCTTAAGCGGAAGTTCCACCAGCACGCGAAGCCGGAGTAGTTCGGCGGGCGACTCGGTACGCTCCGGCCCATCTCACCGGGACCCGCCAGGCGCATCGCAGAAAGGCGACTACGGCACGCCGCTTTGACCCCGGCTTGACCATCGCCCCCGGAGCACTTGCGCACGGGCGGCGTCGATGCCGTCCGTGAGCCGCCGGGGGGCGTCCCTCTCGCCGTGTCGCACACCCTACGGAGATGTGGTCGTGCCATATCTGTCCTGTCATCGCCTCACCAACACAGCACGGGCGGCCCCGGCAATGAGATGCGCCTGGGAAGCGCCGGAGATTCAGACCCGGACGGCTCGGGCCGCACATCGTCCGCATCCGGCACGAATGGCGGCGTCGCCGTATCGCCGCCCGACGATCTCCGACTCGCCTCATCTCCGGCCTTCCGCACGTCAGCGCTTCGGCGCTTCAGCCATTTGGAGGGGTTCATGCCCATTGCTTCGCACCACCACGTCACGCGTCATTCTCCGTGTTACGGCCTCCCTCATCCCCTTCGGCACCAAGAGAGCGCGACCAATGCCACGGCGGGGTTTCCTCGCACCTTCCGCAACGCGCGCTGTGTGCCTTCCGAGATCGGGTCGCGCACGCTACTGCATCCCCGGCACATGGACACCGGCCGAGCGCCGCGCAACACGATCTGGCCCGCTGCGCTCGCCATCATGCTGGTCTCCAATCTTGCCGCCTCTGCGTCCAGCGACGTGTCACGAAGCGCATTTCACGGGGAGGACAACAACGAAGCGACGGGGCCTCACTCCCGTGCGTTCAACCCCGGCCCGCAACTCGCCGTCGAGGTGCCTTTATCCTCAATGCCCGACGACGTGATCGTCAGGCCCGTGCAACGTGCTTCGCCGATCAAGTCCGAGTACACCTTTCAGGAGTTCCTCAAGGCGGTGTCCAAGACAAGCGCCCCATTCCAGCACCTCGGGGAAGCGATGGGTGATGCCTATGAAATACTCAGCGGGCAGACCGTCGGCCCGGACGTGCGCGACGGCGTTCAAAATGGCGCAGATGCGCTGGACGTCGCGACCGGACTACTGCCACAGGTCCGTCTAGCGCGCCTGCCCGGCGATCTTGCAGGCATCGTCAGCGATGAACTGGAAGGCAAGGGCTTCGATTCTGAAAAGCTCGTTGGTATTCTGCAATTCGCCGATCCGCGCACGCTGGGATCGGATCCCCTGCATCCCGCCGGCTCGCGTGTGCCGATTCACTCGCCGCCAGTGCCTCTGCCTGAGGAAAGTACTCAGACGGCGCATCATTCCGACCCGTTACGCCCTGAACCGAGTCGCGTCCGATCCGGCGCACACGAGAGCATTGATGCGGCTAACGCTCAAGACGTGCCACCGCCGGCTTCCGGCCGCGTAGGCGGCCCCGCGTGGGCGCCCCCCCCGCGCATCGTGGGTGAGCAGGAACATTTGCAAGGCTATGCACAAATATTGTCGGCGGATCGGCTTCCTGCTGCCGAGCCGTCGCGTGTCGTGCTGGTGGATGGACACCACTACCTGAGGGGCGAAGCTGGCTACTACCAGGCACAGCCCGGCCTCAGCGCCGATCATTGGCTTGTCGAAGCGCCCAAGGGCAGCGACAGGCGGGCGCAAGTGCCGGTAACGTATGACGAAAGCACTGGAGAGTGGCACGCGCACGCGCCTCTGCGACTGTGCGGTGGCGGGTGTGCTTCGAGCAAAGTCGATCATCCGTATGACAGCGTGGTCGATAGCGTTGAAGATGTGGCCAGCACTATTCAACATATCCCCGACCAAACTACGCGACAAGCCATTCCAGAAGCACTTTTCGCCTTGGGGGAACTGAGTCTGCGGCGATCGAATCGCGCCGATCTGCGAGCGCTTCGCGACAATTCGATCATCAATCACCGTGCCGCCCTGCGCGCTAGCATGAGGGAGAACATTGATCCGAACTTGCCTTTGATAAAACAGCAATGCATCGCGTCCGAGATCACGGCAATGTATTACTCGTGGAACCCTGCGGCCGAGGCATTTTGTCAAGAGAACTCTGAAATTCTCTTTTTTAACCTGCGCCGGAACGGCCTATCGAGAAGTCAACTTCGTATGATCACGATCAAGCCGAAAAACCGACCACCCCACGTCATGGTAATTTACTCGGACTCCAAACAATTTATCGAACTGATGGACCGTTCCACACCGCAGCCACCGAACGTGAGGCACCCGGATGGCCTCAGCCACGAACTTTTCCGGGAGGCTGTCTACCTGACACGTCAATCGACAGTACTTCTCGATCCGTGGAGCACCACAAAGGCAATCTCGTTCGCCAGCGCAACGAGTCCGATCGATGCAGGACGCCTCATCAACCAGGCACTGATCGACATCGGACATACACCAGGGCATCCGTACACGGTTTCCGTCACGCGTCCGCTGGGCATTCACAGGGTCACGGTGAGAGACCGGGGAAATTCGTTGAACTCCGACAGCGCGTCGAGTCAATCGGCGGCGAGCACCACAAGCCAGGGCGGCAGCCCGACGCCCGGAGATGCATTGCCATCGCTCCTGGAAGACGCCGAGCCTTCGGATTAACACTCGGCCAATGCCCGTCGCCGGCGCGATGCCCGCGCCGGTGCGTCCCGCCCCTTCACACCGTCGTCAATACGTGTACACGCCACGCCCGGTCTTGCGGCCGAGGTACCCGGCGGCGACCATCTCCTTGAGCAACGGACACGGACGATACTTCGAGTCCGCGAATTCTTCGTAGTAGACGTTCATCACGGACAGGCACACGTCCAGACCGATCATGTCGGCGAGCGCGAGCGGTCCGATCGGATGGTTGCAGCCGAGCTTCATGCCTTCGTCGATCTCTTCGGGCGACGCGAGATGTTCTGCCAGCACGAAGAACGCCTCGTTGATCATCGGCACCAGAATGCGATTGACGACGAAGCCTGGTGCGTTCTTCACCGTAATCGGCGACTTGCCGAGCTGGCGCGCGAGCGCGTCGACACGGGCGTGCGTCTCGTCGCTCGTCTGCAAACCACGAATGATCTCCACGAGCGCCATGAGCGGCACCGGATTGAAGAAGTGCATGCCGATGAACTGGTCCGGCTTGGCGACCACTGCCGCGAGTTTGGTAATCGAGATCGACGACGTGTTCGACGCGAGAATCGCATCGGCCTTCGTCACGCCCTCGAGCTGCTTGAGGATCTTGATCTTCAGATCGAAGTTCTCGGTGGCCGCCTCGATCACGATGTCGGCGTTGGCAAGCGCCGCGTAGTCGGTTGCCGTCGAAACTCTTGCGAGCGCCGCCGCTTTGTCGGCCGCAGTGAGCTTGTCTTTCTTGATGAGGCGGTCGAGACTGCCGGATATCGTCGCCACACCCTTTTGCACGGCCGCATCGCTGATGTCGACCATCGTCACCGGCAAGCCGGCCACCGCACAGGCCTGTGCGATGCCGTTACCCATCGTGCCTGCGCCAATGATGCCTACGTGTTGAATCGTCATGTCGTCTCTGCTCCGTTTGTGCTGAAAGGTGGCGGGAATACCGTCTTGCGCGGTGCACAAATCATAGCGCGGGCGCGTCGGATCGGTGACACATGAAACCGCTGTGCGAAACGCTCTGGCGCCGATGCGCGGTATGCCGGGCGCACCGGCATCGATCAACGAACGAAGGGGGCAGACGCGCCCAAACGGCGTCAGCCCCCTTCGATGATCTTCCCCGGCACGCGTCTCGCTCACGCGTGCGCCGGAACATCAGAACTTCATGCGAACGCCGCCGCCGAAGGTGTCGCCGCCCGAGAGCGAACTCACCTTATCGTTCATGTAGGCAGCGTAAATGTCGGTGCGCTTCGACAGGTTGTAGTCGTAGCCGAGCGCCCACGTCTTGCGATTGACGTTGCTCGCGCCCGAACTCTTCATGTATGCGTACGAAGCCAGCACGCTGCCACCGCCCACCGGCACGGACACGCCGAGCTGACCGCCGTTCTCCGACACACCGCCGCCGGTGACGTTGTTGCGGATGTACTGATACTGGCCGAAGAGCTTCACGACCTGGAAGTCATACGTCGCGCCCAGTTGCACGGCCTGCTGGCTGCGAAAGCCTGCCATGCCGGCGAGGTCGTCGGGCTGCGAGTCGAACTTCACCTGCTGATAGGCGACGGTCGCGGCAAACGGACCGTTGAAGTACAGCGCCGACGCGCTCCACTTGTTCTGCCCGGTTTCGCCTGCCTTGTTGCCGAACGCGTACGACGCGCTTCCCGACAGCCCCTTGAAGTTCGGCGTCGTGTACATCACGGCGTTGCTCCAGCCGGAGTCGCCCACAATGCCCTGACCGGCCTGGCCGATATACGTGTGGAACACCATCGGGCTGAAGGTGTACGAATCGACGAACGGGTTGAACAGAATCGTCGAGACAAAGTACGACGTGGTGAGACGGCCCATCGTGACCGTGCCTGCGGTGTCCGACGACAGACCGACGTACGCGTTGCGCGAGAACATCGTGTCACCCTGGAAACGGCCGTACTGACCGTTCTGCGGACGGAAGAAGTCTTCGAGCACGAACACGGCCTTCAGGCCACCGCCAAGATCTTCGCTACCCTTCATGCCCCAGTAAGACGTCGACATGCCGCCGCCGCCCTGCGTCCAGGCGCGATTGCCCCCCGGATTCTTGACCGCACCCACCCAGGCGTCGACCTGACCGTACAGCGTGACGTTCGATTGTGCGAATGCCGGTGCGCTCACACACGCCCCCAGAACGAGTGCCCCGCCGATGCCCTTGGCCATGCTTCGCTTCATTGACTTCTCCTTGGTTTATGTATTTTGTGTGCCTGTTCCCGCGTTGCGCGGGACCTGCTGGCGCCCGCTGAAGAAGCGCCTCCCTGTTAAACGGCCGTGATTCTCGCACAGCCCCACCATGCGCAGATAGGCCGGAACCGTGCGAAAAATGCACCACACGAAGTGGCCAGGAAATGGTGGGGAGACAAAAATCGGACGGCCACCCGCGCCGCTATTAATCTCGGTATAACAAAATCGATATATTCCTTACATCGGCAGGTTGGCGATTACTCACATACGCCACGATGTTCGGGAACAATAGGGAGTGGGCAAGCACGACCGGCAGACGCCGTTGGAAAGGGTCAGCCAGATCCAACGTTGCGCATGTGCAACATCAGGTGCATACGGAAACGCGGGGTAGAAAAAAATAGGAGTCCGGACCGGGCGCGTTGCCGGGTGCCATGAAGCATGGATGAGGGGGGAGCGACGTCGCAGCATGCCGGGAGGGAAGTCCCATCGGCAGCGGCGAACGTCGGGATGCTGTGACGGCGGCTAGCGGTTGGCGGCGAAGCGTTAGCTGTTAGCGATTGCGACGGTTGCCCCCGCCGTCGCGCGAGCCACGCGGTTCGCCTTGCGGCGTGTACTGGCGCTCACGCGGTTCCGCCGGTGCCGCCCAGTTCGGATAGGCCGACTGTCCACGGCCGCGATCGGCATTGAAACGGCTGATATCTTCCCGAAGCGACGCCTTGTTCACGTCCAGCATATCGCGCCCTCGCCCGCCTCCGGCCCAGGCAGGGTAGGCACACACAAGCAGCAACAGGAAACAGTAATGAAGTCGGGCACGCATTTGGGTTCAACCACGGCACCCGGCCCTGAGTGGGGCCGGTTGGCACGGGACGCATCGGCACCTGCGGGTTGCATGTGCGCCATACGCCTCAAGGATGACTGTACCGGGTCAGCCGAACGAGCGTCGACCGAAAAAATGTTAATGCCTGACGGGGTCTGCAACCGTTTGTAACTGCCGCAACACGGCCACGCGAGAAAGCCCGGGAAGCGTTGCCCGGTACCGCTTGGCAACCGCGTGACAGGCGGGCGCCGAGGGGGCGATCGACCGCTGCGAGTCCGGCACCCGCCTTACTTCTCGACTTGTTTCTCGACGGACAGCGAGATTTCGCGCAGACGCTCGCCGCGCTGCGTCACCAGATCCTGCGCCGTAACGGTGAAGTTGACGACACGCGCGTACTTCTTGCTCGCGCTCTGCCATTCGGCGGGCAGGCCGGCCGGGTTCGTCGTCGTGGTGCGCAGGGTGGTCACACCCCGGGTGCAGCGCGAAACCTGCGTAGCGAACGCTTGCGCCTGATTGCGCAGATCCATCGGTGTGATCTTCTGGTAATCCCAGATGCACTCGTAGGTCGGCGCGAGGCCCGTGGCCCGGAACACCTTGCAGTCGCCGCCGGGCACCGAATAGGTAGCCTGATAGCTCTCGCCGCGGTCGTTCTTGGCCGCGAGCGGGCCGGTGACATCTTCAAAACCATTCTGTGCGCTCTTGGCCAGCATGAGGATGCCCTCGCACTGGTCTGCGGCGTAGGTCGACTGTGCTGCGCAAAGGCAAGCCAGCAGGGCCCATCGTTGTCGTGAGTTCGTTGCCATCGTTGGAATGTTGTAACGGGGTGCGGTGGCGTGCGGCGTGGCTGCCGTATGGGGCTGCGCCACTTGCGATATCCGCCATGAATGGTGCCATTAGAACGCAAAGTCTGCGCGGACGAAACCACGGTCACAGGGGAAATCGTGCGCCAATTCGAGTGCCAGCAGGTCTGATAGTTCGCGCACTGCGTGCTCTCATCCAAAAGACCGATTCACGAGCGCCGTTGGCGACCTATACTTAAATTGCAGTGAGACTGCATGGGCAAGGCCGGGAACCGATGGTGGTTCAGTGCATGACGGCAATACCCTCAGGTGCCAAGTCTTCTTGGCCCTTACCATGCCGCGCCGGTACACGCGGCTGGCGACGCCCCGATGGGGCCTCAACCGGCGGCTCAGTCCGCCGGTTTTCATTGGTATCGCTCGCACTGAAACGCATCCCCTCGCGCGCAGGCGGACTTGTGCCACACCTCATGCCGACGGATTAAGCGAAAGTGCGGATTTCGCGCGTGGCATCGCTCTGTAACTATCAACACACAAGATCAATATTCGCCGGGGCACTCACTTTCGGGAAGTCAACGGAGTGTTTGTGGATACGTGGACGTCATCAGCGGTGCATGGCATGCAATGCGCTCGCGTCGTTGTGCGTTACGCGGGGTGAACCATGGGACACCTCGCCCTTCGTGGCGGTCTTCGCCCCCATAGACCGGTTGCTGGCGCGGCACGCCATACGGCGCACGCGATGCGGCACGTTCGCGGCCACGGCGGCACGCTCGCCCACGTGCTCGGCGCCATCGGCAAGTTCCGGTTCCGCCATGGTCACTGGCCCCAACGGTTGTATCTATACCCCGAGACGCTCGCCGCGCTCGTGCAGGATCTCACGCCACTGGGCTTCTACCGATTCCAGCAGCGGCTCGATATCGTTGCCGATCTCGAGCGCGACCTGTTCTGTGCCGACGACAACGGCAACGTGTCGATTTACCGCATTCAGATGGCATCCGATCCCGCAAGCATTGAGGCGGCGGCAATCTGGCTGGGCCTGTTATCAATAGGTGGAGAGAAGTCATGAGCCGACTCGCGATCGTTCTGGATGGTCTGATGCTGCTCTACCTCGCCGCAGCCATCGTCGCCGGCGTGCAATCGAGCGCTGCCGATGGGCACGAGTTACTCGCAAGCGTGCTCGGCGTGTTGCTCGCGCTTTGCGCGCTGGCGCTGCTAGCCGCGCCGTTCTATGTTTCGCTCGTGGTGCTGATTGCGCAATCCGAACGGCATCTTCGTCTGGCTGCGTGGCTGCACCGGGCGATGCTGACACTCATGATCGGGCTGACACTCATCTCGTTTCTTGCCCGCGACACTATCGAAGTCTCGGCACCCCTCTTCGTGCTGGTCGCCGTGGTGTGTGTTGTCAATCTCGTTGCGCTCTCGCGGCGGCGCACGCACTTCGAAGCATTTCATTTGTTCGAACATTGACGAACGCGCCACCCTCGCGCCGATTTGCGAGTATGGCGCGGGCGATGCTAGACTGCGCGGCATGAATCGCTGGCGCAAACTTCTCGTGTTGTGGCTGTTGTGCGTAACCATGCCGTTACAGGCCATGGCCGCACTGCGCACGCATTGCACGCCGGAAACTTCGGCATCGGCAATGCAGAGCGCCACCACTGCGGCTGAGAATGACGCCACCGCCTCGATGGCCATGCTTCACGCCATGACGATGTCCGCACAGGGCGACGCCATGCCGGGCATGCATCGCCACGACAGTGCGGCCCCGGACGACGCGCCGTCGCATCCGATGGCGCACCAGGATACATCGCGGGACCACGCATCGTCAGACAGCAATACGCACAGCCATTACACCAGTTGCTCGGCGTGTGCCGCCTGCGTTGTCTGCACGGCGCTGCCGCCAAGTGTCGTCATTCGCATGCCGGACGCACAGCCGTCCACCGCCATTCCCTTCCTGCGCACGTCGGCCGCCAGCGCCGTGGTCGCCGTGCTTGAGCGCCCTCCCAAAGACCTCGCCGCCTGACGGTCGCGCGTCGGGCCGAAGGTCACAGCGGCATCGCCTGATGCCGTACCCTCCCCGGCCTGCCGCCCGCCGTCTCTGTTCCCCGTCGGACTGACTTTCCGCACTATTTCGTGACTGGCCTGCGTTCGCCCGTCATTTGTGCCCTGAGTCCGTCCGCCCGACGAACGTGCGACGCCGGACTACCCCGCCGCTTTACGGCGCGGCCACGGCATCGCCAGCTTGACGAGCGTATCAATGATGCTTCCTTCCCTACGACGGCACGCGTGGATCGTGCCGGTCGCGCTATCGCTGTTGGGCGCATGGTCTGCGCCGGCCGCCAACGCGTCGAGCGCCACGGCACCGCCGGCGCTCGACGACCATACCGGCATGACCGGTGCCAATGATCCCGCGGCACCGGAGGCCCCCGCCGGGCCGCCGCCGGTCGGCGTTCTCCATGACTTCTCACGGCCTGCGTTGTCCGTTCCAACGGGCGATTGGCGCAAAGTGAATGCCAGCGTCGCCGCGATGCCGGGCATGACGGGTATGCCCGGCGGTAGCCCTGACATGACCGGAGGGTCCACCGGCAACATGGACACGCCGCCATCGAACGGACATGCCGGACATGCCGGACATACCGGAAATGCGGGACACAACGTGCAGGGAGACTCGCGATGACGGTCTCACATCCCTTCCCCGGCTTGCCGCTGTCGTGCGTCGATAGACGCGCCACGCCGGTCGTATCGCGACCGCGCCACCCCCATCACCGCCGGGCGCCATGGGCCGCCGCAGTGCTTGCCACGCTGGCCCTGTCGGGTTGCGCGACGTTCAGCAGCGACGGCGGCTTCGGTGCGGTCGCCGACGCGACGCAGCAACATCTCGGCCAACCTGTGACCTGGGCACGCGACGATGCGGCGGCGCAAGACCTTGCGAAGGCGCGCGACGATCTGCTCTCTCGTCCGCTCGACATCGACGCCGCCGTACGGCTGACCTTGTTCAATCATCGTGGCTTGCAAGCCACGTACGAGGAACTCGGCATCGCCGAAGCCTCGCTCGTGCAAGCGGGCCGGCTGCCGAATCCGCGCTTCTCGTTTCAACGGCTGCAAGGCGGCGGCGATATCAGCATCGAGCGCACGTGGGGGCTCGACTTCGTTCGCGTGCTCACGATGCCACTCGCCTCGCGGATTGAGGCGCGCCGCTTTGCGCAGGTGCAGGCGCAAGTGGCGCAAGCGATCATCGAACAGGCAACGCTTACACGCCGCGCCTGGATCGAGGCCGTTGCGGCGCAGGAGCGTGTGCAGATTCTCGAACAGACGAGTCTCGCCACGCAGGCTGCCAGCGAACTCGCCGACGGCATGGCCCGTGCGGGCAACTTCAGCGCAATGCGCCGCACGCAGGAGAATCTCGTCTACGCCGACACGGCAGCGCGTCTCGCGCGAGCCCGGGAGCAGGCGGGCACGGCGCGAGAGCAACTCGCCCGGCAAATGGGCCTGTGGGGCCAGCAATTGCCATTCACGCTACCGGCGCGTCTGCCCGCGCTTCCGCGCACGCGTCCGGTGTGGCCTGACGCAGAAGCACAGGCGTTACGCGATCGCGCCGACATTCGGGCCGCTCGCGCCGCGCTCGACAGCACGGCGAGCGATCTGGGGCTCACGCGCATTACGCGTTTCGTGAACGTGCTCGATACCGCCTATCGCAACAACAGTGCAACAGGCTCGCCCAGCGAGCGCGGTTATGAAATCTCGCTGGAGGTGCCGCTCTTCGACTGGGGCACCGCTCGCGTGGCCGGTGCGCAAGCCCGCTATCGCCAGAGCGTCGATCGCCTCGCGGACACGGCGGTCGCAGCACGCGCCGACGTTCGCACGCGTCGCGCCCAGACGCTCGCCGCGTGGGACATCGCCGAGCACTACCGCGTCACGATTCTGCCGATGCGTCAGCGCGTCTCCGACGAATGGCTGCTGCGCTACAACGGCATGCTCGCCAGCGTCTTCGACCTGTTGACCGACGCTCGCGAGCAGCGCGATACGGTGCTCGCCTACATCGACGCAACGGCCGGCTTCTGGCTGGCCGAAGCGTCGTTTCGCGAGAGCCTGGGCGGCGGTGAGGCCGGCAGCCACGACACCGCCGGTACGGCTTCCGCGCCTGCGGCCCCACAAGGCACGGCCTCACCGCCCACCCGTGCCGTATCGCCCTCACAACCGTCTTCCGCTCACCAACATGGAGGTGGCGCATGACTTCGCGCCGACGATTCCTACGTAATGCGAGCCTCGCCGTGATGGGCGCGACCGCCGTCGAACGCACCGCCCTGGCCGCCCTGCCCGACGCCGCCACGCGCAGCGACGCCAGCACTGCCAAACCGCACTCGCCGCCCAACGGCCGCCCGTATCGTCCGGTCGTGACGCTCAACGGCTGGACGTTACCGTGGCGCATGCGCAATGGCGTCAAGGAGTTTCACCTGATCGCCGAGCCCGTCGTGCGCGAAATCGCACCGGGCATGCAGGCGAACCTGTGGGGCTACAACGGGCAGAGCCCCGGGCCGACCATCGAAGTCGTCGAAGGCGATCGCGTGCGCTTGTACGTGACGAACCGTCTGCCCGAGGCGACGAGCGTGCACTGGCACGGCCAGCGTCTGCCGAACGGCATGGATGGCGTGGCGGGCCTGAACCAGCGTGCCATCGCACCGGGACAGACCTACGTCTACGAGTTCGAAGCAAAGCGTGCCGGCACCTTCATGTATCACCCGCACGCCGACGAAATGATGCAAATGGCCATGGGCCTGATGGGCTTCTGGGTCACGCATCCGAAAGACCCGTCGTTCATGCCGGTCGAGCGCGACTATGTGTTCCTCATCAACGCCTACGCCATCGACCCTGGCAGCCGCACGCCGCGCGTGAACGAGATGACGGACTTCAATCTCTGGACGTGGAACAGCCGCGCGTTTCCGGGCATCGATCCGCTGGTGGCGCGTCAGGGCGACCGGGTGCGCATTCGTATCGGCAACCTCACGATGACGAATCACCCGATCCATCTGCACGGTCACGAGTTCAAGGTGACCGGCACCGACGGGGGTTGGGTACCACCCACGGCGCAGTGGCCGGAAGTCACAACCGACGTTGCCGTGGGCCAGATGCGCACCATCGAGTTCGACGCCACCGAGCCCGGCGACTGGGCCTTCCATTGCCACAAGTCGCACCACACGATGAACCCGATGGGTCACGACGTGCCGACCATGCTGGGCGTGAACCAGCGCGAGATCGCCACCAAGATCGCCCGCATCATTCCCGACTATATGGCGATGGGCGAAACCGGCGCCTCGATGAACGGTATGGAAATGCCGTTACCGGAAAACACGTTGCCGATGATGACCGGCACCGGCCCGTACGGCCCCATCGAAATGGGCGGCATGTTCACCACATTGAAAGTGCGGCAGGACCTGCCGCGCGACAGTTATCGCGATCCCGGCTGGTATCGCGCGCCGCGAGGCTCGGTTGCGAGCCCGTGGCAAGGCAGCACTTCAGCGTTACCCTCTACCCATCGTCAGCCTGCCAACGCGGGCAAAACCGGAGTCAAATCATGATTCGTTCACGTGTCTCGTCGCGCTTCACCCGTGCTTTCGCGGTTCCCTTCGTGTTCGGCGCCGCCTCGCTGGCGTTCACCCTTCCCGCATTGGCCGAAGATCCGCACGCCATGCACATGCAGCACGGTCACGGCGGCGCGGCGGCGGCCATCGGGGAACCCGGTGACGACGCCCAGGTCACGCGTACCGTGGACGTCGACATGCGCGACACCATGCGCTTCTCGCCTGCCACGCTCACCGTGCGCCGTGGCGACACAGTGCGCTTCGTCGTCACCAATAACGGCAAGATCCGTCACGAAATGACGCTTGGCACGGCAGCGTCGCTCGCTGAGCACGCCAAAATGATGCAGCAGATGCCCGGCATGACTCACGCCGAGCCCAATGCCATGACGGTGGAACCCGGCGAGCGCAAGACGCTCGTGTGGCACTTCACCCAACCGGGGACGGTGGAATTCGCCTGCCTCGAACCGGGGCACTTCGAAGCCGGCATGCGCGGCGTGGTCAACGTACGCTGATCGCAGCGCGGAGGTGCCGTAACCGGCACGCCGGGGACGCGTCTGCTTCGGCGCCGTCCCCACGCGAGGCCGGTACATGTCCAGTGCATCTCCGGTGCGGCTGCCGCCTTTCAGGCGGTCAGTCGCACCGCGCCAGACCACCGCTGAGCGCTTCGGTCGCGTCGGCTTCGAATGCCGCCACGTCACGCACCTTCAGCCGTAACCGGAGCGTGACGGCATCGTCGTAGGCGGCGTCGAGCACCTCGGCCGAGTGACGCTCCGCCAGCCGGCGCAGCGTCGCTTCGTGCGCAAACGTGCAGCGGTAACGCGGCTCCGTCGTCGGTTCGACGGCAGTGAGCGTCGCAAGCTTCAGCGCTTCGCTCACCGCCTGTCCGTAAGCCCGGGTCAACCCGCCTGCGCCGAGCTTGATACCGCCGTAGTACCGCACGACAACCGCCAGCACATTCGCCAGCCCCTTGTGCATGAGCACGTTGTACATCGGCTTGGCCGCCGTGCCTCCCGGCTCACCGTCGTCGTCGAAACCCGACGCACCTTCACACAACAACACCCAGCAGTAATGCGTGGCGTTGGGGTAACGCCCACGCAGCGCGTCGAGTTCGCGCATCGCGGCCTCTCGCGAGGTCACGGGCATGACGATGCCGATAAACCGGCTTTTCCTGATGTCCAGCTCGGTCTCGACCGGTGCTGCCAATGCATACATACGACACTCTTCCCCCGCGCCTTACAGGCGCACCTCGCCGCGCGCAAGTTCGATGACGTTGCCGCCGACGCGAATCTCCCGATTTGCCGTCACTTCAAGCGTCAGTCGGCACGGACGCTCGATGGCATCGCCCTGCGTCACGCGTGCGCGCACCGGCAGCGGATAGCCCTGACCGATGAACCAGCCGCCGAGGTTGGCGCAAGCCGAACCGGTGCCCGGATCTTCGTTCACCCCGCCACCCTGTGTCGTGAAGAAATAGCGTGCGCTCACCTGCAACTCGCCGTCCTTCTCGCCATCGATCGAAAACACGTAACCGGTCTTGCGCTCAAGGCTCGAGAGTGGCCACCGCTCCATACGCGCGCTGTCGGGCTGCGCCCGCGCGACGGCGTTGGCGTCGCGCAGCGGAATCAGCAGTTGATCGGCACCGGTATCGACCCATTGCGGCGATTGCGCGAGATCGTCGCGGCTCAGTTGCACCAGCGCCGCGATGTCGGCATCCGCTTCACTTGCCTTCTTGATTTTCGGCTCACCCGACGAGGGCGCCGTCAGCGTCCAGTGATCGCCGTCGGCCTTGACCGGCACGAGTCCGGCGGCGAATTGCAGCGTCACGTCGTCGCCCAGCTCACGCATGGCGCGCAATACGTGTGCCGTACCCAGCGTCGGATGCCCGGCGAAACGCATCTCGTAGCCGGGCGTGAAGATGCGCACATGCGCGTCGGCCGTCTCCGAGGGAAAAATGAATGTCGTCTCCGACAGATTGAACTGCCGTGCCAGCAATCGCATTTCCTCATCGCTCAGGCCGCGCCCGTCTTCGAACACGCACAGCGGATTGCCGCCGAAGGTGGTTTCGGCGAACACATTGACGATACGAAATGCATAGGTGCGGCTCATGACAAATCTCCAGTTGGGGGCGGCGGACAACGGCACGGCCCTCGGGCCTTGTCAGCCGGAGGTGCCGATATCTGCCGGCCGCGCCAGTTTGTGCTGCGGTGGCCGGCCGGCTGGCCTTGCGAAAGAAGGTTCGTAGTCTCGCACATCGAGCGGCGGCACGCGCACCGATGCTGACGCTTTCGGCCTTTTGTACCCTGGCCGATAGGAATCGTCTGTCTCCCCGCCGGACGGCGAGCGTTCGCCAACCGCCGCCAATTGTCACCAACCAGTTGACAATAATTCGCCATTCAAGTGGATTGTAGTTCTCCGTCAGGACTCTAAAATGACATTCATCGAGGTCAATCAAGCCTCTTAACGAAACGATGAAGACACAGGAGCCCATCATGCTGGACATCAGAAAAGCTGCAGACCGAGGCGTTGCCGATCACGGCTGGCTCAGTTCGCGCCACACGTTCTCGTTTGCCAATTATTACGATCCGAAGCAAGTCGGCTTTTCCGATCTGCTGGTGATCAACGACGACCGCGTGGCCCCGGCACAGGGCTTCGGCAAGCACCCGCACCGCGACATGGAGATCTTTTCGTACGTGCTCGAAGGCGCGCTCGAACACAAGGACACCATGGGTACGGGGTCGGTGATCGAACCGGGTGACGTGCAATTGATGAGCGCCGGGCGCGGTGTTGCGCACAGCGAGTTCAATCACTCGCCCACGTCGCCGGTGCACTTCATGCAAATCTGGATCGTGCCGAATCAGACGGGTATTGCACCGGAGTATCAGCAACGACGCTTCACGCCCGAAGAAAAGCGCGGCCGTCTGCGCATGATCATCTCGCCGGACGGCAGCGACGACTCGCTGCGTATCCATCAGGATGCGCGGGTGTATGCCGGCCTGTTCGACGGTGATGAGTCGGCCACGCTGACGCTCGCGCCGAACCGCTACGCCTATGTGCATGTGGCGCGCGGCAGCGTGAGCCTCAATGGGGTGGCGTTGGGTGAAGGGGATGGGGTGCGGGTGCGCGACGAAACCGCGCTCACGCTCTCGAACGGCACCGACGCCGAAGTGCTCGTGTTCGACCTGCGGCCGGAGGAAACGCCCAACTTCTAAGGCGAGGCAGGTAGACGCTGCGTACGGTCTGCGTCTCTACGCACGTGGCGTCTTGGACGCGACTCTCCACGCGCCCGCGCGGCCGGTACCTCACGGTGCCGGCCGCGTTTTCTTATGGCGGCGCCCGCGATTCCTCGGGTAATTCAGGCGTCGCGCATCGTAAGCGAGCAGGCGTCGCCACGTGCGTCGCGGCTGACCGTGACCCGCGAGAGCCCGGCCAGATGCGGCGCCAGCGCGCGCCAGATAAACGCGCAGAGATTCTCCAGTGTCGCCGGGCCGAGACCGGCGACATCGTCGAGCAGCCGGTGATCGAGCCGCTCGCTCACCCGGCGCAATTGCGCATCGAGGCAAGCGAGGTCGAGCACCATGCCGCTCTCGCCTTGCGGACTGCCCGTCACTTCCACCGTCGCACGGTAGCTATGGCCGTGGATGCGGCGGCTCGCGTCGATGCTCGGCGAATCGATGTCGTGCCGAATCAGCGTGTGCGCCGCTTCGAACACGAAGCTGCGCGAGAGTGTGAACTGCGCCCGCTTTTGTGTGACGGCGAGACTGCGGGGGCCGCGTTCCACCGTTCGCTTCAGCGGACGCTCGCGCTCGCCACGCGACTTGGGCGATCCCTCACGGCTCATGCGTTCTCGCTTGCCATCTCGCTTTCCATCTCGATCGGCAGCGCATGCTCGGCATCGCGCCATGCGCGATCGCCCTGCGACAGCTCGACAGCACTCAGACAACACGCGTGGAACGCCCGTTCGACGGCATCGCGATCCATGTCACGTCCGATGAAGACCACTTCGTTGATGCGATCGCCCCACGGCGCTTCCCAATTCGCCTCGATGACGGCACGCTGCGGGTCACCTTCCGGCGGCCATTGATCCTCGTCTGCGGCGGCCCACCAATGACCCACGGGCTCCAGCGTCGCAGTGTTGCCCGCGCGCGAGTAGGCCAGCGCCCACGCCGGCCGGTTCGCGGCCCAAACATACCCCTTGGCACGAATCAGCCCATCGAACGGCATCGACATGAACGATGCGAAGCGCGCCGGATGCAGCGGCTCACGCTGGCGCAGCACGAAGCTCGTCACGCCGTAAGTGTCGGCTTCCGAGTCGTGCTCGCCCGCGAGCGCTTGCGCCCATCCGGCCATCTGTTGCGCGCGCTGTGCATCGAACAGCCCCGTGCCCAGCACTTCGGGCAACGGCACCTGTCCGCGCCCGCCCAACACGATGCGGGCCGACGGATTGAGACCGGTAATCAGCGCCTTGACGGCGTCGAGCCGCGTTGCATCGACGCAATCCACCTTGCTCACCACCACCACGTCCGCGAACTCGATCTGCTCGGTCAGCAGTTCGGCAAGACGCCGCTCGTCTTCCTCCCCTGCCACTTCGCCTCGCTGCGCAAGCGTGTCGAGGCTGTGGAAGTCTTCGAGCACATGCAAGGCGTCGACGACCGTCACCATCGTATCCAGACGCGCAATGTCGGCGAGCGACTGGCCGGCCTCGTCGCGAAACTCGAACGTCGCGGCCACCGGCATCGGCTCGGCAATGCCCGTCGACTCGATGAGCAGGTAATCGAAGCGGCCATCCAACGCAAGCTCACGCACGGCGATGAGTAAATCCTCGCGCAGCGTGCAGCAGATGCAACCGTTGCTCATCTCGACGAGTCGCTCTTCCGTGCGCGACAGCGCCGCACCCGCGTTGGCCGCGCCGCGCTCCACGAAAGAGGCGTCGATGTTCACCTCGCTCATGTCGTTGACGAGCACGGCCACTCGCAAGCCGTCGCGATTGCGCAGCACATGATTGAGCAGCGTGGTTTTGCCCGCGCCGAGAAAGCCGGAAAGCACGGTGACAGGCAGGCGGCGATCGGCGCCGCCGGATTTCGCGAGAGGGAGGGTCATGACAACAAAGTCCTGTGATCTTGTGGGGCGGGCAAGGCGCGCTCAGCACACGCGATCCCCTGAAGGATGCGCGCCGGCGACACCCGCCCGGGATATCTCGCCGCACCGGCGTCATCGCCCGTCGCCGCGCCGTCCGCAGGCAAATTAATGCAACAGAGTTGCAATATGCCGCGATGATACGGCGGCCATCCTATTTTTGCAACTCAGTTGCACATTCCCGGCGGGCAACACAACGGCTGACGCAACACATCGCCGCACGAAGCCTGTCGCCGGAACCCACGGGCGGCTGCACGGGTCAGCAAGGTCTGCGATACTGCGCGAGCGGCGCGGGTCGCGTATCCATGCGTGCCAGATCGGCCACCGGCGACCCCGGCATCGGGTGCACGACGCGCTGTTCACAGGTCGCCGGTTCGCCCGCGAACGCCGCTTTTCAGACCTTCCCGATCTTTCCGTCTTTTTTGCCGAACTCGATATGCGTCCTTCCAAGATCGCTTCCCGCGCGCCTCGCGCCACCGCCTTGTTGCGTCGCGCGACGCAGGGCCTCGCGCTTGCGACAGTTCTGGGGCTAGCCGGGCTCTCTCAGGGGGCATGGGCACATGCGCACGCCGTATCGAGCGAACCCGCCGCGCAGGCCACCGTCGAAGCGCCGAAGTCGGTGCGTGTCACGTTCGACTCGGCGCTTGAAGGCGCCTTCTCGAAGCTGAGTGTCGTCGACGCCCAGGGCAAGCCGGTCACGCAGACGAAGCCCGAACTCGACACCGCGCGCAAAACACTCACGCTATCGCTTCCCACGCTGCCTGCCGGCATCTATCAGACGAACTGGACCGCCGTGGCGAGCGACGGCCATCGCACGCAGGGCCACTTCAAGTTCACTGTGAAGTGATGTCGAGCGATCTGGCCGCCGGGACGTGGCAACCCGCCACGGCGGGACTGCTGAACCTCGCGCTGGCGCTCGCGCTCGGCGTATTGCTGTTGCGCAGTCCGCACGCCGTGCGGCGCAGTCTCACGGTGCGCGTGCTGCCCGCGTTTGCCGCCGGGCTTGCCATGCTCGCGTGGGTTGCCTACGTCGTCGCAAGTACCGAGACGATGACCGGCGGCGACTGGGAAAACACGTCTGCCATGCTCGGCGACGTGTGGCGGGTGCTCACGCAATCGCACTTCGGCCGAATGCAGTGGGTCGCGGCGCTCGGCGTAGCGCTACTGTGTGCGGGGGCATGGGCCTGGTACGACGCTCGCCGCCGTCTGCGCGCCGTGTTGCCTATCGCCGACGATCCCCGCGACCGGCATCATCGGCGCGAGCGTCGTCAGGAGCGTTACGCTCGCACGATCTACGCGGCCGGGGCTGTCGTGCTGGCGCTCGCTCGCGCTGGCACGGGGCACGCGGCCGATGCGTCGACGCCGTGGCTCGCCATCGGCGTTCGTGCGCTGCATGTCGGAGCCGCCGCGTCGTGGGCGGGCGCGTTGCTCGTGGCCGGATGTGCGATCCCGAGTTGGCGTCATTGGCCCGTCGGGGCGCGCGCCGCCTACGGTGAACGGCTGTCGTCGGTCGCCGCGCTGGCGATGTTCGTCGCACTCGTGACGGGGGCGTTCAACGCCTGGCGCGTGCTCGGTGAGACACCCTCGCTGTGGGTCGCCGATCAGAATGCGCCGTATCTGGCGTGGCTGATGACGAAGCTCGTGCTTGTGGCCTGTGCCGCGTTGCTCGGGGCCTGGAATCGTTGGCATTTCCTGCCTCGCCTTGCGCTCGATACGGGTGAGACGCCGCTCGATACGACGGCCTTCGCGCGCGTCGTCGCTATCGAAGCCCTCGTGCTGGTAATGGTAATGAGTCTGGCCGCGAAGCTTGGCACCACGATGCCCCCGGGCATCTGATCGAATTCGATAGCAAGAAACGGAGCGCAGCGTCGCGCCCCGCTCCCTACACTGAAGGCAACACTTCAGTCATCGGGAGAACACCGTGATGCGTACCGACCAAATGACCGCCAAACGTCCGCTTCGCCCCGGCACCGCCACCTCTGGCCCGCGCGATGCGCAGGCCCGGGCAACGCCTGCCCCGGCCTCGCCGCGCTATGCGACCGACGACGCCAAGTGGGCAGCGGTCGTTGCCCGCAGCAAGCAGGCAGATGGGGAATTTTTCTACTCCGTGCGCACAACCGGCGTGTATTGCCGCCCATCGTGCGGGGCGCGGCTCGCACGGCGCGAGAACGTGGCGTTCCATACGGATAGGGCAGCGGCCGAACGGGCGGGCTTTCGTCCGTGCAAGCGCTGCAAGCCGGATCAGGACGCACTCGACGCGCGGCACGCTGCACTGGTGAGCGCCGCGTGCCGGCGTATCGACACGGCCGAGGCGCCTCCACGTCTGGAAGTCCTCGCCGCCGAAGCAGGCCTGAGTCCGCATTATTTCCACCGGCTCTTTCGCGCCGTCACGGGTGTGACCCCTCGCGCCTATGCCAACGCCCGCCGTGCCGAACGTGTGCGCGACGCGTTGCCTTCGGCCGAGAGCGTCACGTCGGCGTTCTACGATGCCGGGTTCAATTCCAACGGCCGCTTCTACGCGAAGGCCGATGCGCTGCTCGGCATGAAGCCGGCCGCGTTCCGCGCAGGGGGCAAGGCCGAGTCGATTCGCTTCGCCGTGGCGCAGTGCTCGCTCGGCGCGCTACTGGTTGCCGCCACCTCGCGCGGCCTGTGCGACATCTCTTTGGGCGACGAACCCGAGCCGCTCGTGCGGAACTTGCAGGACCGTTTCCCGAAGGCGGAACTGGTGGGCGCGGACGCGGAGTTCGAGCGCTGGGTCGCGCAAGTCGTGGGGTTTGTGGAGTCACCGCGCATCGGTCTGTCGTTACCGCTCGATGTGCGTGGCACCGCATTTCAGCAACGTGTCTGGCAGGCGCTTCGGGAAGTCCCCGCAGGGGAGACGGCCAGCTACGCGCAAATCGCCGAGCGCATCGGTTCACCTCGTGCGGTGCGTGCGGTGGCGCAAGCGTGCGCGTCGAACAAGCTGGCCGTGGCGATTCCGTGTCACCGGATCGTGCGCAACGACGGCGCACTGTCGGGCTATCGCTGGGGGGTCGAGCGCAAGCGTGCACTGCTCGCTCACGAGCGCGGGGAAAGCAGCGAAGCGTCGAATCCGGATAAGGGGGAACTGTGAACGCTCGCCCTTCGTCGCTCACGCCCCCCAAGTCAGTCAAATCCCTCGATTGGGCCGCACTGGAAGACGAACTCGATTGCTTCGGTGCAGCGCGCATTCCCCATCTGCTGAACGGCAACGAATGCCACGATCTCTGCGCGATGTACGGCGAGACGAACGGGAGAATGAGCACCATGCCGACATCGCCCTGCTTTCGCAGCCGTGTCGTGATGGCGCGTCATGGTTTCGGACAAGGGGAATATCAATACTTCGCCTACCCGCTGCCGCCGCTCGTCGCCGAACTGCGCGAAGCGTTCTACGCGCCGCTGCGTGAGATCGCGCACCGCTGGCACGCGGCGATGGGCATCGATGTCCGCTACCCGCCCACGCACAGCGCCTACCTCGCGCAATGCCATGCGGCCGGGCAGCGCCGCCCCACGCCGTTGCTGCTGCGCTACGAGGCGGGCGACTACAATTGCCTGCATCAAGACCTCTATGGGGAACACGTCTTCCCGTTGCAGGTGGCCATTTTGCTGTCGCAGCCCGGCGAGGATTTCACGGGCGGCGAATTCGTCCTCACCGAGCAGCGCCCGCGCATGCAGTCGCGTGCCGAAGTGGTGCCGCTCACGCGCGGCGACGCCGTCGTGTTCGCCGTGCACCACCGTCCGGCGAACGGCACGCGCGGGGTGTATCGCGTGAACATGCGGCACGGCGTGAGCCGCGTGCACAGCGGCCATCGGCATACGCTCGGCGTGATCCTGCACGACGCCACATGACGCTCGATCTCTTCGGCAGCGCAAACGACGACGCCCGCCACGACAGCCCGCCGGTCGACGAACTCGGTCCGGGGGCCTTCGTGCTGCGGGGGTTTGCGCAGTCGCAACTGGCGACCTTGCAGGCGGACATCGATGCGGTCGTTGCCCGGGCGCCGTTGCGTCACTGGCTGACGCCGGGTGGCAAGCGCATGTCGGTCGCCATGACGAATTGCGGGGAAGTGTGATGGATCAGCGACCGGCAGGGATATCGCTACGGCACGCACGATCCGCTCTCGAAGCAACCGTGGCCACCGATGCCCGCCTCGTTCGTTGCGCTCGCCCGTCACGCTGCCGAGGCAGCCGGTTATCCCGACTTCAGACCCGACGCCTGCCTCATCAATCGCTATGCGCTGGATGCGCGACTCACGCTGCATCAGGATCGTGACGAACGTGAATTGGACGCGCCCATTGTGTCGGTCTCGCTCGGACTGCCCGCGACCTTCCTGTGGGGCGGTCTCCAGCGCGGCGATCGCACACGTCGCGTGCGTCTTGCGCCGGGCGACGTGGTCGTGTGGGGCGGGCCGTCGCGGCTCGTCTATCACGGTATTGCGAGCGTCGAAGGCAGCTTCGACGCTCGGGCCGTGCGTTACAACCTCACGTTCCGGCTGGCGCGCTGATCGTTCTTGCGAGCGGCGCGCACCGCCGTCGTACTGCGCTCAATACCCGACCGTGAAACGCGCGCGCGGGTGCTGGTTCTTCTCGAGTTCGTCGACCAGCGCAATGGCGTAGTCTTCCATCGAAATCCAGCTCTTGCCGTTGGCGTCGACCAGCAGGCCGTCGCCACCCACGCGGAATTTGCCCGTGCGCTCCCCCGGCTCGAACAACGCCGACGGCGACAGGAACGTCCAGTTCAGCGGCGAGTCTTTCGGCTCGGCGCGCAGCACTTGCAGGAAGACACGCCCGGCACTGGCCTCCGGCTTGTAGGCGTCCGGAAATTCCGGCGTGTCGATGAGCGCCTTGCCCGGCGCGATTTCCAGACTGCCAGCACCGCCCACCACGAGCAAACGCGGCACGCTCGCGCGCGTCACCGCGTCGAGGAGCTTGCCCGCATCCATCGACGCGAAACGACCGGCGCTGATCACGGCGTCGTGACCGGCGAGCAGCGGCGCGAGCGCCGCCGGGTTCACCGCATCACCCTTGACGACGGTGAGACCCGCCTCGGCTTCGACGCGCTCGGGATTCCGGGCGATCCCCGTGACGGTGTGACCACGTTGCAGCAACTCGGCGGCAACGCGCGTACCCACGCGGCCGGTAATACCAATCAAGGCGACTTTCATCAGGAATCTCCTGGAGGTGAGGGGGAATTCGGAATAAGGGGGGGGAATGCTCAGTGCGCGCAGCCGTCGGGACCGCATTGCGGCAACACGCCAGCGTCACCCTCGGCAGATGCCTTCGTCTGCGCCGCCAGCAAACGCTCGCGCAGCGCATCGCGCCAGGCATCGGGTTGCGCCAGATAGCGGCCCGGTTCGAGCCGTTCTATCTGAGCGCCGATCTCCAGCGCGAAGGTCGGGAAGCCACTGCCGCCCACCCGGGTGAGCCACGCACGGCTCTCGCGGAAATGCCGCATGAGCGCGGCCGCATCCTGTGCGTCGAAGGCGTTGGCGAAGGCGTCCCGGTCAAGGCCGAGATCTGCCGCGATACCGGCGAGCACGTCGCGCTCGGCAATACGTTTGCCGTCGACGTAATGGGCGCGCTGCAACGCGGCGAACATGTCGAGGCCGCGCCCGGCCAGCGCCTGGGCAGCCAACACGGCGGCCGTGGGCGGTGCGGAGTCGAACACGGCGGCGCCGTCGCGCAGCAACCCTTCGAAATAGGCGTCGCCAAACGGCTGACCGGTGAGCGCCGCAATGCGATGGTCGTGCGGCATGACGTAGTTGCGAAGCTGCGGTGTGACGGGTTGCGCGTTCGGGCCGGCCATCATGCCGCCGCCGTGAAACACGACGTCGAGGCCCGCCACGTCGCGTGCCGCGCGCACCAGCGGCGCGGCAGCGTAGCACCAGCCGCACAGCGGATCGGCGATGTAATGCAACGTTGCCTGAGTCATTTCGGTATGTCCTGTGTCGTGCAGTGCCGTCGCTCGACGGCGTCTCATGAATGCCATCGTAGTCGCGTCAATCGTTCAAAAAAAGCCCATAATGACGATCACTTTGTTGCATCGATCGAGCAAATCATGGACCGTCTGACGGCAATGCGTGTCTTTACCGAAGTGGCCGAACGCGGCTCGCTCACGGCAGCGGCGCAGCGGCTGGACATGTCGCGGGCGATGGTCTCGCGGTATCTGGCGGAACTCGAAGCGTGGCTCGGCACGCGGCTGCTGCACCGGACCACGCGCGCGGTGAGCCTCACCGACGCCGGTAACGACGCGCTGCCGCGCTGCCGGGAAATGCTCGGGATCGCCGACGATCTGGCGGGCGCCTCGCACACCGACAGCACGCCGCGCGGCCTGCTGCGGGTGGCTTGCAGCACGTCGCTCGGTCAGGCGTTTCTCGCCGCAGCCGTCACGCGCTTCATCGTTCGGCACCCAGGGGTGGCCATCGACCTCGTGGTGGCAGACCGCACCGTCGATCTGGTGGACGAGCGCATCGATCTGGCGATTCGCGTGACCAACGAACCTTCGCCCGGTCTCATCGCGCGGCGCCTCGCCACATGCCACTCCGTGATCTGCGCCGCACCGTCGTATCTCCAGCGCCATGGCACGCCGGAGCGCGCCGAAGACCTCGCGCTGCACAACTGTCTGACGTACACCTACTTCGGCAAGAGCCTCTGGCAGTTCACGCACAACGGCACGCCGCTCGGCGTGCCCGTCGGCGGCAATCTGTCGGCCAATGAAGTGAACGTGGTCTTCGCCGCCACGCTGGCAGGCGCGGGCATCTCCATGCAGCCCGTCTATGCGGTGCTGCCGCATCTGCGCGACGGCACCCTGCGAGCCCTGCTGCCCGACTACGTGCCGCGCGAGATGACCGTCTACGGCGTGTACATGTCGCGCAAGCAGATGCCGAGCGCCCTGCGCGCGTTGCTCGACGATCTGGTCGAACAGTTCCGCACGGGGCTGTTCGAAGACACCGGCTACCCCGGACACCAAGCCACGCCATCCGCCTGAAGCGCCCCGCTGCGTTTCGCCTGTCGTGACGCCATGGCGGCGTCACCGAATTGACACAATCCCCGCGTAAAAACGTCGTCTGCCTCGCCCGCCCGGGTCAGCCGGCGACGCCGTTCCCGTACGTCGACGTCTGCCCCTGCCAACCGGTTGCGGATGTTCGCGCGCGCCTGGCCGAGCGCCGCTGCCCGATACGCCAATCAAGGACATCATGACGAACGACGCCACGCCCCACCCCCACGACCCCGCTCTGGATGCCGATCTCGCGCACGACGACAATCCGTCGGACCCGTCGCGTCGCCGCCTGCTTCAGGGCCTGGCCGCCATCGGTGCCGCCGGTGCGGCAGGCGCTACCACGGCATTGACCGGCTGTGCCGCCGAAGGCGGCGCCGGTGCGCCGACGGCGGTGGCCGCAGGCGGCACATTCGACGCGCAGCTCAAGGCCAACATCAAGACGGTCGTCGTGATCTATCTCGAGAACCGCAGCTTCAACAATCTGTTCGCCGATTTCCCCGGCCTGGAGAAGCCGCTCTCGAAGGTCGCCGCAGCGGCCTACACGCAGCTCGATCGCGACGGCAAGACGCCGATGCCGATGCTGCCGCCGTTCTTCGACGGCGTGGTGCCGCGCGCGCAGACCCTTGGCGGCAAGAAGTACCACATCACCGAGAAGGACATCGCCCGTCAGCCGAACGCACCGTTCATGCTCAAGGACGCCGAGGGTCAGTTGCTGCCGACATCGGTCATCACGCGCGACCTGTGGCACCTGTTCTGGCAGAACCAGATGCAGATCAACGACGGCGCGAACAACCAGTTCGCCGCATGGGCCGATTCGGGTGGTCTTGTCATGGGTTACTACGGCGAGACCGCCAAGACGCTCGACATGTACAAGATCGCGCAGCAGTACACGATGTGCGACAACTTCTTCATGGGGGCATTCGGCGGCTCGTTCCTGAATCACCAGTTCCTGATTTCGGGCCGCCCGCCCGTGTATCCGAACGCGGCCCAAAGCCCCGCCAAGGACAAGATCGCCGTGCTGGCCGACGGGCCGCAAGGTGTGCGTCTCGCAGTGGCCCCGGAATCGCCCGCATCGGCCGCCGACGGCAAGCCGAAGTTCGTGCGCGACGGCGCCATCACGCCCGACAACTTCGCGGTGAACACGATGATGCCGGCTTACCAGCCGTCGCCGATCAAGCCGGCAGCGTCGGGCGACAAGCGTCTGGCCGATCCGTCGAACCCCGCTACGCTGCCGCCGCAAACGTTCGCCACCATCGGCGACCTGCTCTCGACGAAGGGAGTGTCGTGGGCATGGTATGCGGGCGCATGGCAATCGGCGCTCGATCACAAGGGCGGTGCAGACAGGCCGAACTTCCAGTACCACCATCAGCCGTTCAACTACTTCGCACAGTTCGCGCCGGGCACGGCCGCTCGCGAAGCGCATCTGCGCGATGGCGGCGAGGGCGATAGCCCGATCGCAAACAAATTCATCGCCGACGCCATCGCCGGCAAGCTGCCGGCCGTCACGTTCTACAAGCCGCAAGGCAACCTGAACCAGCACGCCGGTTATTCGGATGTGGAGTCGGGCGACCAGCACGTGGCGAACGTGCTCGCGCACCTGATGAAAGCACCGCAGTGGCAGAACATGCTGGTCGTGATTACGTACGACGAGAACGGCGGCTGGTGGGATCACGTCGCGCCGCCGAAGGGAGATCGCTGGGGTCCGGGCTCGCGTGTGCCGGCGCTCGTGGTCTCGCCGTTCGCCAAGCGCGGCAATGTCGATCACACGTTCTACGACACCACGTCGATCCTGCGTTTTGTCACGCGCTTGCACGATCTGCCGACGCTCGAAGGCATCGCCCATCGCAACGCGGCTTTCGCCGAACGCGGCGCGATGCCGCCGGGCGATCTGACGAAGACGCTGACGTTCGCGTGAGCAGGCGATCGGCTTAGGCGAGAACGCATAAAAAAGGGCACTTTCGGGTGCCCTTGCTTTTTGTGGTGACGCAACGCGTGAAGTGAGCGTCACTCAAGCGCGTCGAGTTCGTCCGAGCGCAACAACAGTTTGTCGAGCAAGCGCTCGTACACGCGCATTTCGTCGTCCGTCAGCGCTTCGAACAACCGGTCGTAGTGCGCGCGCGCCGCGTCGATCACCACGCGCCACACACGCTCGCCTTCCGGTGTGAGCGCCACCTTGACCGCGCGACCGTCGTGTTCGTCCGGCCCGCGACGCACCAGCCCGCGCGAGACCAGACCATCCGCCCCCCGGCTAGCCTGACTCTTGTCGAGATTCGCGCGACGCGCCAGCTCGGAGTTCGACAACGCCCCCGCCGTGCCCACGGCGGCGAGCACGCGCGACTCGGCCAGACTCAACTGCGCCGCGTCGGCATACGACTGCGCAACACGCTTGTCGTGCTGCTTCATCAGACGGTGCATCTTGTACGTCAGGAACTGATCGAGCGATTTGTGGGCTGGCCGCATTTCAGTGTTTTCCCCTAGACGAAATGGGTCGATATTTGGTTGCGAACGCAACCTTAGCACACTAGAATTGTTGCGTTAGCAACCAAATGCTCGGTGGCGTTTTTCGTCATTCGCGCGATGTGCAACCGTTGTCTCGCCGCTGACACGAGACCCGTTGCGCACGTGCCGAGCGGCTTATTGAGTGCCGCATCATGCATCGACCAGAGACCACCCCGCGCGCATCGCTTTATCACACGTATCGCGTCCATCCTCACTTTGCGCCGCAGGGCGACACCCCGGAGGTGCCCGTCACCGTCGTCGGCGGCGGCCCCATCGGCATGGTCACGGCGCTCGCGCTGGCGCGCCACGGTGTGCGTTGCGTCGTGCTGCAAGCCGAACAACAAGTCTCGGAAGGCAGCCGTGCCATCGTCTTCACGCGTCGCTCGCAGGAGATTCTGCAAGCCGTGGGCGTGGCCGGCGCCGTCGTCGCCAAAGGCCTGCCCTGGACCAGCGGAAATTCCTACTATCGCGGCCAGCGCGTCTTCCGCATGGAATCGCCGGTGGACGAGGACGACCGCTTCGCGCCGCTCATCAACCTGCAACAGAACGTGCTCGAGAGTTATCTGGTGGACGCCGTCGAGCGTGAGCCGCTCATCGACATGCGCTGGGGCAACAAACTCGTCGCACTCGCACAGGATGCGCATGGCGTTGCCCTGCAAATCGACACACCCGACGGCGAGTACACCCAACGTACCGGCTGGCTCGTCGCCGCCGATGGGGCGCGCTCGACCGTGCGCACCGCGCTGGGCCTGCGCTTCGAAGGCGCGAGCTACGAGGGCCGCTTCGTCATCGCCGACATTCGTATCGATCTCGATCTGCCGACCGAGCGTCTGGCCTACTTCGCCCCCGACTGGAATCCGGGCAACACCGTGCTCATGCACCGTGAGCCGGACGGCATCTGGCGCGTGGATTATCAATTGCCTGCATCCGAGACCTCCGAGCACGCGCTCCAACCCGAGACGATTCGCGAGCGCATCGACGCGCAACTCGACATGATGGGCCTCGGCGGCAAGCCGTGGGAACTCGACTGGTGCTCGGTGTATTCGGCACGCGCGCTCACGCTGCCCGACTACGTGCAGGGCCGCGTGCTCTTCGCAGGAGACGCCGCGCATCTGCTGCCGATCTTCGGTGTGCGCGGCGCCAACACCGGCTTTCAGGACGCCATCGATCTGTCGTGGAAACTCGCGGCCGTCGCGAAAGGCGCAGCGCCCGCGCCACTGCTTGCCTCGTACACGCACGACCGCGTGGGCGCCGCACGCGAGATCATTGCCGAAGCCGGCAAGAGCACGCGCTTCATGACGCCGCCATCGCACGGCTTTCGTGTATTGCGCGACGCCGTGCTGGATCTCTCGCTCGATCACGAATTCGTGCGGCCGCTGTTTCACTGGCGCACGTCGCGGGCGCACGATTACCGCGACTCGCCGCTGAACTGCCCCAACGACGACAACGCGCAGATGACGACAGGCCCCGCCGTCGGTGCCCCGGCACCGAACGTGAAGCTCGGCGATAACCACTATCTCTACGACCATCTCGGCGCTGCATTTCATTTGGTGACGTTTGGCGATGCACCGCTCGGCGAGGGCTTGCGTCACGAAATCGCGACGTGGCGTGAAAACGGTGTGCCGGTGAAGGTGATCGCGTTTGCGGCGTCGCAACGCACCGTCGCAGGCGCTGACATCACGCTGCCTGATCCGAATGGCCGCGCCGCCGCGAAATATGGTGCGGCCGGCGGCACGGCGTATCTCGTGCGTCCCGACCATCATGTCTGCGCACGTTGGCAGCAGCTTGACGCAACGCGTCTTGCCAGCGCGCTCGCGCAGGCAACGGCTCGCGCCTGAGTCGTCGCGCCCCTCAAGGAAACACTGTCATGACTACCGAACAAACCGCCATCGCCGGACTCGAGGAAATTTACGACACCCTCGCACTGGCCATCGACGCCGCACCGGAAGACAAACGCGAGTTGCTGCTCGCCAAGGTCGCCCTGCTGCTGGCCCATGAGATCCGCGATCCGCAACGGGTGATCGATCTCATCGGACGTGCGGCGAGCAGCACGCAGAACGCATTGACCCAAGCGAACTGACTCGCCGTTCAACACCCTTCCTTTTGGCGTCCGCCCTCGATGGCGGCGCCGATTTCATTACACCGCCACGTACAAACCAAGGCGGGGAGCGTTGGAGAAGACACCCATCATGAGTCGCATCACGTCTGCCGCCGGCCTCGCCGGTGGCGTTGCCGCATCCGCATCCGCCTTGGATGACGCACACACGAAACAGGAGGCTCCGAACGACGCGATGGCGCGCGCCGTCGTCCGCAAGGTTTCCCGCCGTTTGCTCGGCTTCCTGTTCGTGCTGTTCCTGTTCTCGTTTCTCGACCGCATCAACGTCGGCTTCGCCGCGCTCACGATGAGCCAGGACCTGGGGCTCACGAGCACGATGTTCGGCATGGCCTCGACCGTGTTCTACCTGACCTATGTGCTGTGCGGCGTGCCGAGCAATCTAATGCTCGTGAAGTTCGGCGCGCGCCGCTGGATCGGCACGATTCTGATGGCATGGGGACTCGCCTCGAGCGCCACCATGTTCGCGCACGACGCCACGAGCCTCTACCTGATTCGTGCCATCGTCGGTGTCACCGAAGCGGGCTTCCTGCCGGGCATGCTGCTCTACATGGGCGACTGGTTTCCGTCGGCCGCCCGTGCCCGAGCTAACGCCTGGTTCATGATCGCGATGCCGGTCACGTCAGCGCTGGGTGCCGCTGCATCGGGTTATCTTCTGCGGCTCGACGGTGTCGCCGGGCTCGCGGGCTGGCAATGGCTGTTCGTGCTGGAGGGACTGCCCACGGTGCTGCTCGGTCTCGTCACGTGGTGGTATCTCGACGACAAGCCGGCCGACGCGCGCTGGTTGAGCCCCGCCGAGAAGCAGACGCTCGACACGATGATCGCCCGCGACCGCGCTGCGGCCAGCGCGCAGCAAGCAGGTACGGCGTCGAGCGAGGGCGGCAGCGTGTGGCGCGCCATCCTCACGCCGAGCGTGGCGAAGTTCGCGCTCGGGTACTTCTGCCTCGTCAACACGCTCTCGCTCGCATCGCTGTGGATTCCGCAGATCGTGAAGAGCTTCGGCACAACGAGCAGCAACGTCACCATCGGCCTGCTCGCGGCCATTCCGTCGGTGTGCACGATTGCCGGCATGATCTGGTGGGGACGCCGCTCCGACCGGTTGCAGGAGCGCCGCTGGCATCTGGTGCTGCCGATGCTCTTCTCCGCCGCAGGCTGGGTCGTGACGTGTTTCGCACCCGACCCATCGCTGCGACTGGCGGGGGTGGCCATGGCCTCGACCGGCGCCTATACCGCGATGGCGATCTTCTGGACGGTGCCCGATCGCAGTCTGGCGCCGCACACGCGCGCACTCGGATTGGCGGTCATCAATGCTGTCGGCAATCTCGGGTCGGCGCTGAGCCCGATCGTCGTCGGCGTGCTCAAGGACTGGACGCACGCCTTCACCTCTGGCCTGATGTTCGCGGCGGCGAGCCTGCTCGTCGGCATTGCGGTGCTGTGGTTCGCGCCATTGGGGCAGCGGGCGCGGCAAGGTCGGCATCGCGGCGCATACTGACTCGCATCGAAGCATGGCGGACACGGTTCCGGGCCATAATGCGAAACGTCTTCGCGATCAAGGAATCTCGCCATGCCTGAAAAAACACCGGTGGCCGCCCAGGGCCCCACGCTCGTCGTTCTCATCGATGCCGATAACGCCGCCCCCGCTATCGTCGAAGGCCTGCTCACCGAAGTGGCCAAGTACGGCGTGGCGAGCGTGAAGCGCATCTACGGCGACTGGACGAAGCCGAATCTCGACGGCTGGAAGAAGTGCCTGCTCGAATACTCGATCCAGCCAATCCAGCAATTCCGCTACACCGTCGGCAAGAACGCCACCGACAGCGCCATGATCATCGACGCGATGGATCTGCTCTACACGGGGCGATTCGATGGCTTCTGCCTCGTCTCCAGCGACAGCGATTTCACGCGCCTCGCCTCGCGCATCCGTGAGCAAGGCCTGATCGTGTACGGCTTCGGTGAGCGCAAGACCCCGCAGCCGTTCGTAACCGCCTGCGACAAATTCATCTACACGGAATTGCTGCGCCAGGACGACGAGCCCGACGGCGACGAGGCGCCTGCGCCGCGCAAGCGCCGCACCGCGTCGGATCTGAAGCGCGACACACGCCTCGTGCGGCTGCTGCGCAATGCGGTGACCGGTGTCTCGGACGAAGACGGCTGGGCCAGCCTGGGCCCCATCGGCAGTCACATCGCCAAGCAGGCACCCGACTTCGACGCGCGCAACTATGGCTTCGGCAAGCTGAGCGACCTCGTGACGACTATCGGCCTGTTCGACGTCGAGCAGCGTGCAGGCAGCGGGGGCAACAAAGGACTCTGGGTGCGCATCAAGCCGAAGCGCGGGCCGGTGAAGCGCGGCGAATGAGCACGCCGGCGACTTTTTCCGGCTATTTCGCGCGAAACACTTGCCAGGTTTAGAAATTGACCCTATACTCGCGGTCTTTCTAGGCTCGTAGCTCAGCTGGTTAGAGCACCACCTTGACATGGTGGGGGTCGTTGGTTCGAGTCCAATCGAGCCTACCAACGAATCAAAGCACAAGGCGTTGCGCGTTTTCGCGTGACGCCTTTTGTTTTTTCCGCGACCGATTTTTCCGGCCGCCTTCTCTCGTCGACTCGTCTGGCTCTGCACGCTGGCGAAGCCCGTCCAGTCGCGTTACAAAACGACACATCCCAGACAAACTCGTAGCACCTGCTACGCAGCCTCGTCGCTACACTTGCCTCAACGGTTCGACGACAGGCATCGCTCCCCCAACGCTTCACCCGCCTTCGCGAATCGATCCGACTCACTGGCTACATTGCCTACGCGCGCGCAGCATCCTCGCCCTTTGCGTTAACCTGCGAGCGCCCCTGGAGGTCATCATGAAACGCATGCTTGTCATCGCTGCCCTTGGCGCCGCCGCCGCTGTCGCTTCGACCGCCGCATCGGCCCACGTAGACGTTGGCGTATATCTGGGCATGCCCGGGCCGGTCGTCGCAGCCCCGCCCGTCTACGTCGCACCGCAGCCGGTCTATGTGCAGCCGGGTCCGGTGTACGAAGCCCCGCAGCCGGTCGTCTACTACGGCCGCGATCGCTGGCACGATTGGCGCGAGCGCCGCTGGGACGAGCGCCGCGATCGCGGCTGGCACCATGGCTGGCGCCGCGGCGACGACGACTGACCCCATCAAGTACGAAGCGGCCCGCCGGTTGGCGTCGGCGGGCTTTTTAAGCGGGAAGCGGCACTGCCGCTTTCCGCGTTCTTTTATCTGACGCTCGCGTCTTCCCTGTCGCACGCCCGCGCTCACACCATCGGCACGTCGCGCAACTCGCGCTTCATCCACTCAACAAATGCCCGCGTACGCGACGGCAGCAGCCGGGCATGCGGATACACGATATTGACGGGACGTGCCGGCCCCTCGTAGTCCTTGAGTACGCGCACCAGGCGTCCGTCCGCCATCGGCGCGGCCACCTGATACGAGAGGAAGCAGCCGTAGCCCATCCCGCCGATGCACGCCTCCACCGCAGTGAAGCCGTGACTGATTTCGAGATTGCCGTCGACCGGCACGACGAACTCCCGCCCACCCTCCCAGAACCGCCACTGTCCATAGCCGCCGCCATGCGAGCGGATGCAGTTCTTGCCGGCAAGCTCGCGCGGATGCGCAACCTCGCCCTGCTCGGCCAGACATTCGGGACTCGCCACCACGACACGACGAATCGCCCCAATGCTCTGCGCGACCAGGCTGGAGTCCTCCAATGGCGAGATGCGAATGCCGACGTCGATGCCCTCCTCCCAGAGATTCACCACGCGGTCGTTGAGCAACAGACGGCACTTGACGGCCGGATAGGCGCGCAGAAAGCGATACAGCGCAGGCGCGACATGCAGTTGGCCAAAGAGCACCGGCGCCGTGACCACGAGCGTACCCGTGGGCGCTTCGTGCCGTGCCGCCAGCCGTGCTTCGGCCTCTTGTAGCGCGCTGAGTATCTGGCGGCATGTGTCGAGATACGTCCGCCCCTCTTCGGTCAGCGCGATGCGGCGTGTCGTGCGGTTGAGCAAGCGCACGTCGAGCGAAGTCTCGAGCGCCGCCAGAGTGCGCACCACTGCCGGAAGCGATGAATCGAGCGCGCGCGCCGCAGCGCTCAGGCTGCCCCGATCGACGATGGCGACGAACGTCTGCATGGCACGAAGTTTATCCATGCCGCGCATCATTACTCCGATTTTCGGAGTAGTCAAATCAACTTCGGAGCATTTATCCGGAAATCGGCAGGATGGACAATGCGCTCATGGTGTGGCGGCTCCGGCAACAGGGCCGGCACCCGCCCGTCATTACCCGGAGACGTTTCATGACTCATCCTGCCGAAGCTCAAGCGCAACATCCCGCTCGCCCTGCCCGCCCGATCCGCCTTTATCGGCACGTGCTCTCGGGGCATTGCCATCGCGTCGAACTGATGCTGCACTTGCTGGATCTGCCCTACGAGACCATCGATATCGACCTCCTCGCTGGAGAACACAAGCAGCCCGCGTTTCTCGCCATGAATCACTTCGGTCAGATCCCCGTGATCGATGACGACGGGCGGGTGATTGCCGATTCGAATGCCATCCTCACGTATCTGGCGACGCGCTACGACACCCGTGGCACATGGTTGCCGCGCGATGCCGTCGCCGCCGCGAAGGTGCAACGCTGGCTGTCGGTGGCAGCGGGCGATATGGCATTCGGGCCGGCGGCGGCACGTGTCGTCGTGGTGTTCCAGCGTCCCGTCGACGCGAGCGCGATGATCGAGCGCGCTACGCTTTTGCTCTCGCGCACCGAGGCCTATCTCACCGCACCGCAAGCCACGCCGTTCCTCGCTGGCGACACGCCGACGATTGCCGACGTTGCCTGCTACGCCTATCTCGCCCATGCCCCCGAGGGCAACGTCTCGCTCGCCCCCTATCCCGCCGTGCGTGCATGGCTGGCTCGTGTGGCCGCGCTACCGCGCTTCGTGCCGATGGTATCGACGGCATGCGGCCTGAACGCCGCCTGAACGTCGGGAGGAAATCATGACCGCGCCCGTAGAAACCTCGTTCGCTGCCTCGCCGTTCCATGCGGGTGAGATCGCCGTTCAGACACTCGCCGGTTCCCGCGAAGCCATGGCGGCAATCGGGGCGCGCGTCATTCGTACCGCAATGCCGGATCAGCATCGCCAGTTCTTTGCCCAGTTGCCGTTTCTCGTCGTAGGCGCACTGGACGCGCGCGGGCAGCCCTGGGCAACGCTGCTCAGCGGCACGCCCGGCTTCGCGCACTCCCCCGACGCAACGCGGCTGCGTGTCGACACGTTGCCGCCCTCGACCGATCCGCTGCATGGCGCAATGACGTTGGGCGCGCCGATCGGCATATTGGGGCTGGAGCCATCGACGCGTCGCAGGAATCGCGTGAACGGGCCGGTCGTCGAAGCCGATACGCGGGGCTTCGCGATTCGCGTCGCGCAGAGCTTCGGCAACTGCCCGCAGTACATCCGCAAACGAGACATTTCGCCGGACGGTCACGACAAAGCGCCACGGGCAGAACCGGCGCAAACGTCGCTCGACGACGACGCGCAATGGCAGATCGCCAGTGCCGATACGTTCTTCGTCGCCACGCATTACGCCGGCGACGGTGCGGCGCAACACAGTGCCGGGGCCGACGTGTCGCACCGTGGCGGCAAGCCGGGCTTCGTGCGTGTCGAGGATGCACACACGCTGACGTGGCCCGATTTTCGTGGCAATGCGTTCTACAACACGCTCGGCAATTTGCACGCCAATCCGCGCGCGGGATTGGTGTTCGTCGACTTCGCGTCCGGCGACTTTCTTCACGTGGCAGGCAACGCCGAAATTCTTTGGCATGACGAAGCACAGAGCGGCTTCGAAGGCGCGCAACGACTCGTGCGCTTACGCGTGCGTGAAGTCCGTCGCGTGCGCGGCGCGCTGCCCGCACGGTGGCGTGACGGCGAGACGTCGCCCAGCGTCGAACGCACGGGTGCGTGGCCGGCGGCTTGATCCCTCGTCGACGTTGGGGCTTGCCGCGTGCAGCCGCGGCGTGTACATTGTGGCCACGCCCTTCGAGTGACGGGCATCGTTTGTTTCCTCATTGATCCATGACTGCTCGCGCGTCTCTCCGACTTGCCAAGTCCGATGTCGCACCGCTGCAATGCGGTGCCGGCTCGCGTCTGCGCGCACGCTTCACAGCAGTCGTAGCGCCTCTGCCGGCGCCGCCGGCCGGTGTGGCACCGCCCGCCGTGGTGGTTGCCGACGTCAGCGTCGTGGCCTGACGCCACGTCTGGCGCGCTGGGTGCCCAACACCCGGCACAACACCTTTTCATCCGAATTTCAGTACTGATCCGCCTGCCGGCGCGTCGCCTGTCGTCCGTCGTACGCGACGACACGTCTTCACGCTGCGTATGCGCCTTGTGTCGCGTCACGGGACATGGCGTTCTCCAGCCATTTTTATAGACGCGACGCCCGGCAGGCCGCACATCCTGCTCAGGAGAAGATCGATGCAAGTGGAAAGTCTCGCGTGGCGCCGGCATGGCGCCACGCTCTTGTTTGTTCTGTTGTGGAGCGGCGGCGCACTGGCCGCCAAATGGGGGCTGACGCATGCGTCGGCGTTTGCGTTTCTCGTGGTGCGGCTTGGCGTGGCGCTCGCTGCGCTTACACTCATTGCGTTCACGCGCCGTCAATGGTGGCCGGCCGCGGGCACCCGATGGCAAGTCGCGGGCACCGGGGTATTACTCATCGGCGGTTATCAGGCGGCGTATCTGCTGGCGCTCGCGAACGGCATCACGCCCGGCGCACTCGCAACGGTGCTGGGCGTGCAGCCGATTCTCACGCTCGTGGCGCTTGAGCGGACGCACAGCGCACGGCGTCTTGCCGGGCTTGCCGTTGCTCTCGCAGGACTGGCGCTCGTCGTCGCGCAGAGTCTGATGTCGGCGCGATTGTCGGCGGCAGGCTCGGTGTGGGCGCTCGGCGCGCTCGCATGCATGACACTCGGCACGCTCGCGCAGAAAGGCTCGCGCCAGACGCCGCTCGACGTACTGCCGCTGCAATACGCGGTTGGGCTCGCGTTGGCGTTGCTTGTCGCGCCCACGCAGCCGTGGCACCTCGACGCGTCGTGGGGCTTCTGGCTGCCATTGTTGTATATGGGCCTCGTGATTTCGGTCGGCGCCACGCTGCTGCTCTACCGCATGATCGCAACGGGCAACCTCGTCACCGTCACCAGTCTGTTCTATCTGGTACCCGTGGTGACGGCATTGCTCGACTGGGGCATCTTCGGCCATCGCCCGACCGCGCTCGCCGTGGCGGGCACCGCCGCGATCTTGTTGGGACTGCGGTTGGCGCTTCGATAGCGAGGCACAAGCGAGGCAACGCCCGCGTCGGCTAAGATTGTCAGCTACCGGGTGACAATCACGGGACAAATCCCGTCGTTGTCACCCGAATTCTCTTACGACTGGAATCTTGCCGATGGATTTGCTCGACGATATGCGCATCTTCGTCACCGCCGTGGACGCGGTGAGCTTTACGGGGGCAGCGGCGAAGCTCGGGCTCTCGAAGCAATTCGTGAGCCGCCGCATCTCGTCGCTGGAGCAAGCGCTGGGCGTGCGGCTATTGCTGCGCACGACGCGGCGGCTGGCGGTCACGGACCTCGGCCGGATCTATTACGAGCGCGCCCGGCGCATTCTCGATGACGTAGAGGCGGCCAACCTCGCCGTGAGCAGTCAGGGCGAGCGTCCGCGCGGCAATCTACGTGTCTCGGCACCCATGTCGTTCGGGACGATGTTCCTCGGCTCGGTCATTCCGTCGTTCCTCACGACATATCCCGACGTCACGATCGAGCTTGAACTGAACGACCGCACCGTCGACATCATTGCCGAAGGCTACGACGTGGCGGTCCGCATCGGCGAGTTGGCCGATTCGTCGCTGATCGCCCGAACCGTTGCCCCCATGCGGATGGTCACGTGCGCCAGCCCTCGCTATCTCGAAGCCCGCGATGCGCCGCAAACCCCGGAAGACCTGCGCGAGCACGCCTTGCTGCCCTACGGCCACACCCAGCGCGTGAGCTGGACCTACGCACGGGACGGGCATCCAGTCGACATACCGGTGGTTGGACGCTTGCGCGTGAACAACGGTGAACTGGCGCGCGACGCTGCCGTGGCGGGGCTCGGCCTGACATGGCTGCCGGTGTTCATCGTCGCGCCGGCCCTGCTGAGCGGGCGGCTGGTCACGGTACTCGACGACTTCGCGCCCGCGCCGACGGCAATTCACGTGGTCTATCCGCAGCATCGTCAGGCATCGCTCGTGATCCGGGCGTTTTCGGATTTTCTGGCCTCGGCGTGCAGCGTGGCGGGTACGCAATGGTGAGAATTCGGGAGGTCGCAGCCGTCCTGGCACACGGGAATCGGCCGTCAGACTTGACCATCCATAGCCCGGACGGGGATACTTGACAGGTTAAAAACCCAGCTTTTTCACGCCGATGACCACGATTCTGCAACACATTCCCACGGGACAACGGGTCGGCATCGCCTTTTCGGGCGGTCTCGACACCAGCGCTGCGCTGCTTTGGATGCGCCAAAAAGGCGCGATTCCGTACGCCTACACGGCCAATCTGGGTCAGCCGGACGAACCGGACTACGACGAAATCCCGCGCCGCGCCATGGGGTACGGCGCCGAGAATGCCCGCCTGATCGACTGCCGCACGCAACTCGTGGCCGAAGGCATCGCCGCCCTGCAATCGGGCGCATTCCACATCTCGACCGCCGGTGTCACCTACTTCAACACCACGCCGATCGGCCGCGCCGTCACGGGCACGATGCTCGTCGCCGCGATGAAGGAAGATGACGTCAATATCTGGGGCGATGGCAGCACGTACAAGGGCAATGACATCGAGCGCTTCTACCGCTACGGTCTCTTGACCAACCCGGGCCTGCAAATCTACAAGCCGTGGCTGGACCAGACGTTCATCGACGAACTCGGCGGCCGCAAGGAAATGTCGGAATTCCTGATCGCCAACGGCTTCGATTACAAGATGTCGGTCGAGAAGGCCTATTCGACGGACTCGAACATGCTGGGCGCGACGCACGAAGCCAAGGATCTCGAGCACCTGAATTCGGGCATCAAGATCGTGCAGCCGATCATGGGCGTGCCGTTCTGGCGCGACGATTGCGCGATCAAGGCGGAAGAAGTCACCGTGCGCTTCGAAGAGGGTCAACCGGTGGCGCTGAACGGCAAGACGTTCGCCAACGCCGTTGAACTGTTCGAAGAAGCCAACCGCATCGGCGGCCGTCACGGTCTGGGCATGAGCGATCAGATCGAGAACCGCATCATCGAAGCGAAGAGCCGCGGCATCTACGAAGCCCCGGGCCTCGCGCTGCTGTTCATCGCTTACGAGCGGCTCGTGACCGGCATTCACAACGAAGACACCATCGAGCAGTACCGCGAGAACGGCCGCCGTCTGGGCCGGTTGCTATACCAGGGCCGCTGGTTCGACCCGCAAGCCATCATGCTGCGCGAGACGGCGCAACGCTGGGTGGCGCGCGCCGTGACCGGCGAAGTGACCATCGAACTGCGTCGCGGCAACGATTACTCGCTGCTCAACACGACCTCGCCGAACCTTACCTACAAGCCCGAGCGCCTGACGATGGAAAAGGGCGACTCGGTCTTCACGCCGCTCGACCGCATCGGTCAACTCACGATGCGCACGCTCGACATCGTCGACACGCGCGAGAAGCTGATGACCTACGCCAAGGCCGGTCTGCTCACCGCATCGAGCGACGACGCCCTGCCGCAGCTCGAAGGCAAAAAGGAGTAAGTCAGCCGGCTAACGCATCGCCCCACGGGGCGCTGCGTCTGTGTTGTCTGTCACAACAGGCGGCGCGCCCCGAAAGGAGCGCGCCGCCTTTGTTTTTTGGCCTGTCACGGTTCACGCGCTAAGATAGCGTCAAATAAGCTAACTCCCAATTCCTCCCGCATTCGGGGCGCGCGCTTTCCCCGTGATCGGCGGGGTGGACGCATGCGATGGAGACCTAACGTTGGTACGTCTGATACTGCTGTTGCTTGGCGTTGATTACCTGCGCCGCCGGGCGCGCGCACTGATCTGGATCGGTGCGATCTTCTTCGCCTTCGGGCTGGCGCTCATCTTCGACGCACTCGACGGTGTGGTGCACTTCCCGCTCAAGGTGTTCGCCTGGCTGCTCCTGCTCGAAGGGTTGGCAACGCTCGCCATCGTTACCATTGGCGTAGGTGGCCAGCGCATCGTGCGCGGGCTCAAAGGAGGCGCGTTCACGGTGGCCGCGTTGCTCGTGCTGTTCTTCGACCAACGATCCGGCAACTTCTGGCTGTCGATGCTGTTCGGCACCCTGTTCCTCGCCGACGGCCTGCTGCAATGCGTGGCCGCGTATGTCGTGCGCTATCCGCGCTGGGCGTGGGCCATGGCGGGTGGGTTGCTTGAGATCGCCGTCGCGATCTTCTTCTACCAACCGTATCCGACGCATTACAAAGGCACGCTGCCGTATGCGATCGGGCTGGGACTCGCGTTCACCGGCTGGAACGTGTTGGTGCTCGCGATGCGAGCGCGACGCATGCGCCGCGACTTCCGCGTCGAGCAGATTCTCGGCAGCCCGGAGGACAAGCGGCACTTGTGGGAAGAGCGTCCGCGTGCACCGCGCTGGGAAGGCCCACCGGCCGATTCCGAGCCGGCGTTGACCGTCCATGTCTGGACACCCTCGGGCTCGGCCAAGGCGCCGGCACGCCGCCACCCGGTAATCGATCGCTACATCGCCGCCGTCGACAAGAACGGCGTGATCTCGACGGGTCACGCGGCGCTGGAAAGCCATGAGGGTATATACGTGAGTCTTTACCCGGCCAAGGAAATCGACCGCTCGCCGGACCAGTTCGGGCAATTGCTGCGCGCCACGCGCGAAAACGATGTGCCGGGCGTGTTCCAGCCGGACTACGCGACGGAATCGAAGGCTTGGTGTCCGTCGACGGTCAAAGTCCGCATTCGCAACTACAGCCCCCGGCAACTGAGCGCCTTTTGGCAGACGTACCAACAGAACGCCACGTATAACCTCACGCACCGCAACTGCTCGAGCAGCGTCGCCAAGGCACTCGAAGCCGCCATCGAAGGCCGGGTCGGGCGACTGCAGGACGGTGCGGACGCCGGCTGGTGGACATTCGTACGCTTGTGGCTCACGCCAGAACTATGGGTCGCGGCCCAACTGCGCAAGCGAGCCAAGACCATGGCCTGGACGCCGGGTCTGGTGCTCGATTACGCCCGCGCGGTGAGCATGCTCGTCGATCCGCGTCCGTTCGGCTGGATCACGATGTCGTCGCTCGCGCTGCGTCGCATGCGCCGGTCGCGTCGCGCGTGGCGTGAGGCCGCAGAGCAAGCCGCCGTCGCGCAAACGCAGGGCAATCAGGCGTCGCACGGCTGACGACGGGTTGAGGCCAGGTTGAGACGGGATCCGTCGAGACATTCGGCAGGGGACGGTGTAACGTCACCTGTACTGGCCAGGGCAATGGCTGCCGACATGCGGACAACGCATATTCGCCGCCCGTGAGAGCTTCAGAAGCACAACCCAAGACGAGGACAGCTCAACATGTTCAACCGCCTTTGGCGCTTCGCGAGCGCCGCCCTGTTCGCCAGTCTGGTCATCGGCCGCGCCGCCCACGCGATCACGCCCGACGCCGCTCCCGCCACCATTCCTCACGGTGCCATCGTCGACCGGCAGCCACTCGAAGCGGACCATGGCTTACCCGAAGCCGGCGAACAATTCCGCATTCGTTACAGTTCCATCGACGGCGTTGGCGGCATCGAGGCCCGCGAGGACACGGGCGCAGTCTTCCTGCCCAAGGGGCCGGCACCGCGCGGCGGCTGGCCCGTGGTGGTGTGGGCGCATGGCACCGTGGGTATCGCCAGCGCGTGTGCGCCGTCGCTCAACGTGCGCAGCCAACGCGACATTCAGTACCTTGGCACCTGGCTCTCGCTCGGCTTCGCGATTGTGGCGCCCGACTACGCGGGCCTCGGCTCGCAAGGGCTGCATCACTACCTGAATGCGCGCGCGGAAGCCTATAGCGTGCTCGACAGTCTGCTCGCCGCACGCAGCGTGTTCCCGTTGCAGAATCGCGTGGTCATCGTCGGGCAGTCGCAGGGGGCGCATGCGGCGTTCTCGGCGGCAGGCTATCAACCGTTGTACGCGCCGGACGTCAAAGTGATCGCGACGGTGCTCACGGGCACGCCGTACTTCAATGCCCAGACGTCCGCCGCCATGCTGTTCGCGGGTCAACCCGATCCGGGCGCGCCGGACCCGAAGATTCCCTACGCGATGTACCTGTTCCTGTCGGCGGCCGACCGTGATCCGACGTTGCAGGCAGCGCGGTACTTCTCACCGCAGGCGCTACCTGTGCTCGACGAGGCCCGCACGCTTTGCATTGACGAGTTGACCAGTCATTCCACCGCCGCAGGCCTGAACGCCGGCAACAGCCTTCAGCCGATGATCCAGACGCTGCTGAACCACCAAACGCCGTCGCTGCGCTACCCGACACTTCACATCAAGCACCCGGTGTTCATCGGTATTGGCAGCAAAGACATCGACGTGCCGGTCATCATGCAGCAAGCATTTGCGCACGACGTCGCCAAAGCGGGCACCACGACGCGCGTGTACCTATACGATGGACTCGACCACGACGCGACGCTCAATCCGTCCCTGCGCGATTCGGTGCCGTTCATCCTCGAGCAAATGTCGACGAAAAGACGTGCGCACGCACAATAACTAGAGGAAGAAATCGAAATTCAAGAAACCGGACAGACCGGGACATACGTTGCAATGGAAATAAATCATTGATTTCATGAGATTTATTTGTCGTTGCAAGTACGCAACATGTGGGGACTTACGTAAAAATACATATGGTGCGTTGCAGCACGTCGTCCTATACTGAACTCGTCTCCTCCATGTCTCCTCCTGATATGGATTTAGCCCGCAGCTTGCGGGCTTTCTTTTTTTCTACGTCCGGAAACTGGCTGCCGTCCGGCCGCTTGTCACGCGGGACGATCAGTCGATGGCCGCTGCGCAAGCGTCCGTCGGCGCGGCCAGCACGCCCCCGACGCCCGGAATGATCTTCAGCCCCGCTGACGTCACCCGGCATGGCGCGGCCATCAATCCACACCCCGACACCGAAGTCACAAACGGAAGAATCGCGAACAAGGCCCACCAACGGCGCAGGTTGCGCGGTGCGGGCTTCGACGCCGATGTCGCGTCATTCGTCTCGGCGATGCGGGGATCGTGCTCGTCGGCCGCTACGGGGTACGCGCGGGAAGCGGCAATGGCCTGATGGCGCATCGGGAGGAGTGAGGTCACGGGAGCGAGATCCTGAAAATGGCGAGGTGAGGTGAATCGTGCAGTTCGGGCGGCGCCGATACCGAGCGCGCAGGCGCGCAAACACGATGGCTCACGCGGCGGGGGTGGTGTGGCCGATGTACGTGAAGCGCGGCACCGGCCCGCTCTGGGTCATCACCGGCTCGTTCCAAATGCGCAGCAGGCGGGTGCTCATGGGCAACCCTTCACGTGGATAGAGTCGCGTATAGACGACTACCGGTTCATTGGTCTCGTCGGCGCGGGCGATGCCCAGCGCGAGGTAGCAATTGCCTTTGTAGTGACGGTAGACACCTGGGCGGAACGCCTCGATTTCCGGTGTCGATTCCGCCGACGGCGCTGGCATATTCGAATACATCGTTCTCCTCTCCTGCTTACGACAACCGGAACCAATCCGGGACAAGAAACGCTCGCGAAACGCCCACGTCAGCGGGTCACCGCGATACCCACCGATTTCGCCAGTGGCGCAGGCGAGATGGCCGACACACCACGGAACGGCTCATCCAGATTGATGATCAGGGCAACCACCATCCCGATGGCACCCATATGGATCGCAATGATGAAATTTCCTTTCCACGAGCCGGGATACCGCCCATTCATCGCCATTCCCGCCAGCATGAAGAGCGAAATGACCCACCAGAACACGCCGGGTACTGTCTTCGTCGAGTTCTCGAAGCGTCCCTGCCGCGACTCCTCCAGCCGGTCGAGCAGCGTGCGGATCGAACTGGCGCTGTCTTCGTGCTTCGCGATCACTCGGCGCGTGACACCGACGAACGCCGTCAGCGCTTGCTCCGTCACCGGCGACAGGTCGGGATCGGCCGCGCCCAACGTCGCCCATTCGTCGGTGACCGCAGACTTCACGTAACTGCGCAGCAGCACGCGCGCGGCCTGCGCATCGGCATCTCCTACCGCCTTGAGTTCCCGATCCAGACGCCTCACCACTGACGCCTCGTGCAACGCCTGATCGTCGGCGCGGCCAAGGTTGCCACGCACGTCGGTCAACACATGAGCAAGCACGAAGACGATGAACGCCAGCAGGCTGCCATGGACCACGTCGGCCACCGTGCCGCGCACTTCGGACGGGTCGGCCAGCCGATCGAACAACCAGATACGCGCAAGCCAGGCGACGACGACGGCAACCACCGCCGTGCCGAGCGCCATACAGACAAGCAACACTCCCGTCGGCAGCAACGTCAATTGGTCAACCAGCCATTGCATTTGCATCCCCTCGCATGCGTCTTTTGAAGTTTCTATGGAAACGGCATGGCGGCGATGCGCAACGCCCCGCCGCCGATGCGGCGACTATACCTGATGCGCAAAAGAGGGCAACTTCGGAAAATTTCCGTATCTGACAACGAAAAACGTGGCGAGCGTTTTCGCGGCTCAGAGGGCCTTGGCCGGCAAACACGGTCGTGAAGCCGCTACCCCATTCCTCGCCGGGATACATCGCGACCTCGGCGTAACCGCATCTGGCGTAGAACGATGTCAGGACCACGCACTGCGGAGCTTCCTTGCGACATCGATGTGGACGGTCACGTCGCCCACCGGCCCACGCGGCACATCGCCTTCGCGCGGCTTCGGCAACATTTCGTACAGCGGCAGCATCTTGTCGGAGACGAAGCGGCTGCGCGTGCCATACACGTGACGATCTCCCAGACCGGTTTGCTGATGCACGTAAAACCGCTGCGGCACCACCAGTTGCAGCGATGCTTTCGCCCGCGTCATCGCCACATACAACAGCCGCCGCTCTTCCTCGATGTCCGCGTCGTCACCCGTACTCATGTCGGACGGAATGCATCCGTCGATCACGTTGAGCACATAGACCGAGTGCCACTCCTGCCCCTTCGCACTGTGGATGGTCGACAGAATCAGGTAGTCCTCATCGAGCAACGGCACGCCGGACTGCGCGCTCGTCGCGTCCGGGGGGTCGAGCGTCAATTCGGTCAGGAATGTCTCGCGAGAGCCGTACGTGCCCGCAATGCGGGCGAGCTGTTCGAGATCGGCCTGACGCACGGCGGCATCGTCGAAGCGTTGCGTGAGCATCGGCGCATACCAGCGCAACGCGAGATCGACATCGGCGGGCCAGGCAACACGTGTGTCGTGCAACGCCATGAAGACTTCCACGAACGCCTGCCAATCGGCGGCTGCCGCCGACGGCGGTTTGAAGTCCGCGAGCACCTGAGCGGGTGTGGCCGATTGCGCCATGGCGTCGAGCAGACGTGTCGCGCTCACCGGACCGATGCCCGGGATGAGTTGCGCCACCCGAAACCCCGACAGGCGGCTGGCCGGGTTGTGCGCCCAGCGCAGGATCGACAGCATGTCCTTCACATGCGCCGCCTCAAGAAACTTCAGCCCCCCGAACTTCACGAATGGGATGTTGCGGCGTGTCAGCTCCAACTCCAGCGCGGCGCTATGGCTGCCGGTACGAAACAACACCGCCTGCTGCTTCAATGGCGTGCCGGTCTCGCGCTGCGCCAGCACCTGATCGGCGACCCAGCGCGCCTGCCCCGATTCGTCGCTCACGTTGACGAGCTGCGGCAAATGCGTCGAGTGGCGATCGGTCCACAGCGCCTTCGCATAGCGCTCGCTCGACTCGGCGATCACGGCATTGGATGCATCCAGAATCGGTTGTGTCGACCGATAGTTACGCTCGAGCGTGACCACATGCGCGGGCTCGGCGAACTGTGCCGGGAAATCGAGGATATTGCGGATCGTGGCCGCGCGAAAAGCATAGATGGACTGCGCATCGTCCCCGACAACGGTCAGGCCGCGCCCATCGGGCTTCATCGCGAGCAGAATCTGCGCCTGCAAGCGGTTGGTATCCTGATACTCGTCGACGAGGACATGATCGAAGCGCTCGCCCAACTCGCGTGCGAGTTCCGGTGCACCCATCGTTTCAGCCCAGTACAGCAGCAAGTCGTCGTAGTCGAGAACGTGCTGTGCCTGCTTCGCGTCGACATAGGCGCCAAAGAGCGTTTTGAGCTGCGCCTCCCATTGCGCGCACCACGGGAAATGCTTCGCGAGTACCTCCGCGAGCGGTGCCTGACTGTTCACCACCCGCGAATAGATCGACAGGCAGGTGCCCTTGAGCGGAAAGCGCGACTGCGTGTTGGAAAAACCGAGTTCGTGACGCGCGATGCCAAGCAGATCCTCGGCATCGCTGCGGTCGTGAATAGTGAACGCTTCCGACAGACCGATGCGCGAAGCAAAGTCACGCAGCAGGCGCGCGCCGATGGCGTGAAACGTTCCGGCCCACGGCAGCGACGGCGGTTGCGACGACGCCAGCCCCAACACCTTCTGAAGCACGGCCCCCACACGCCGCTCCATTTCGCCCGCCGCGCGGCGCGAAAACGTGAGCAGCAAGATGCGATTGGGATCCGCCCCGCGCACGATCAGGTTGGCCACGCGATGGGCAAGGGTGCTGGTTTTGCCCGAACCCGCCCCGGCAATGACGAGCAACGGGCCGCCGGGCTCGCCACCGTCACCCACACCGTGGTCGACGGCCTCGCGCTGGCGTTCGTTGAGTTCGGCCCACGGATTGCGGGCGGCGGCAGTCGGCTGTTCTGACATGCGAGATCTGGGAAAACCACGGGAATGCGGACGATTGCCCGGGGTTACGCTCAAAGAGTACTGTATATTTGTACATTATAACGGCGTCGCCAATGCCCATCGAGTCCCTTTCGAATTCGAGACAATTCGAGACAATTCGCGGCTGCCTCCCCGCCAGCGCCCTATTGAAGCCCCACCGACCTGCCTCATGACGATTCGCACCGGCACCTCGTCATGGACCGATCCGACACTCATTGCTTGCGGACGGTTCTACCCGCCGGGCGTTGCTACGCCCGAGGCACGGTTGCGTCACTACGCGTCGAAGTTCGATCTGGTGGAAGTCGACAGCAGCTATTACCGTTTGCCCGATGCCGCCGTGGCATGGCGATGGACGCAACGTACGCCGCCCTCGTTTCGCTTCCACATCAAGGCGTTTCGCGCGTTCACCGGCCATACGACACCCCTCGCGGCCTTGCCCCCCGACATCGCCGACGCACTTGGCGCGAGCGGTGGGGCGAGACCAGGGCTTGCAGGCGACGTCACGCCGCACGACATCCCCACCGAACTGCGCGACGAACTCTGGCGACGCTATCTCGAAGCCGTCGAGCCGCTGCGTCAGAGCGGACAACTGACGGCGATTCACTTCCAGTTCTCGCCGCGCGTGCGCAACGACAAGGCAGGCCGGGCGCTCGTCTTCGAGACGGCACGGCGGCTGGAGGGCGAGCGGCACGCCATCGAATTCCGGCACCGCAGCTGGTTCGACACGCCATCGCGCGAAGCCGCCACGCTGGCCATGTTGCGCGAGACGGGCGCGGCGCACACCATCGTCGACAGTCCGGGGGGATTCGACAATACGGTGCCCGCCGTATGGGCGACGACGCGCGACGATCTGTGTGTCGTGCGTTTGCATGGCCGGAATGCGGACGCGTGGAACCGGCAGGGCGTTGTCGCCTCGTCCGGGCGATTCGTCTACGAATACAGCGCGAGCGAATTGATCGACATTTCGGCTCGCGTCCAACGCATTGCGGCGCTGGCCGACGACACACATGTCCTCTTCAACACGAATCACGAGGATCAGGGCATGAAAAACGCGGCGGCATTTCAGCGAACGCTGAGGGATCTGGCGCGCGGCACCGTTTAGCGGCGGCGCGTGTCCTGCGCGTCTTCCGCAGCACGGCGACCGGCCCCGAGCGACTTGCGCCATGCCGGCAGGTCGGCAAGCCGCATGCCTTCCGGCACGGCGCCATGCTTGCCGTGCCCGACGCGCTGTGCACGATAGATCCCCGTATGCCCGGAACACAGATACGCCAGCACGCACGCGATCGCAGCATAGCCTCCGATCTGCGGGCCGAAGATCTCGATGGCCATCAACGTCGACGCAATGGGCGTGTTGGCAGCCCCGGCGAATACCGCGACAAAGCCGATGCCCGCGAGCACGGCTGCGGGCAACGTTAACACATGCGAGAGTGCGTTGCCCAGCGTCGCGCCGATGTAGAACAACGGCGTCACCTCCCCGCCCTTGAACCCCGAGCCCAGTGTGACCACCGTGAAGAGCGCCTTGCCGAGGAAGTCGTACCAGGGCAGCGTGGTATGAAACGCGTCGACGATGGTCGGAATACCGAGACCGAGGTACTGCGGCGTGCCCAACGCCGTGGCAGCGGCCGCAACCAGCACGCCCCCGGCTACGGGCCGCAGCGGGGCATAGGCGATGCGCCGTTTCATGAAGGCAGACGTCGCGTGCGTCGCCTGCGCGAAGGCCATGCCGGTCAGGCCGCAAAGCACCCCGGCGACGGCGGCACTGAACGCGCCCGAGAGCGACATCGACGCGGTAAATAAGCCAGGTGCGATCATGTACGCGGTGTGATGCACTCCCCAGGCACGCGTGACGGCGTCGCCAACCAGCGCCGCAACGAGACACGGCAACAGGGCGTCATAACGCAAGCGCCCGATGGCGAGCACTTCCAGACCGAAGACAGCCCCCGCGAGCGGCGTGCCGAACACCGATGCGAACCCTGCCGCGATACCCGACATCAGCAGCACACGACGCTGTTCGCCGGACAGCCGGAAGACGTGGGTGAGTTGATCGGCCAGGGCGCCGCCCATCTGCACGGCGGTGCCTTCCCGCCCGGCGGACCCGCCAAACAGATGCGTGACGACGGTGCTAACGAGCACGAGCGGCGCCATGCGTAACGGCACGACGCGTTGCGGATCGTGAATCTCGTCGATCAGCAGATTGTTGCCGGCTTCCACACTGGCACCGAGGCGCAGGTAGATCCAGCCGACCGCGAAGCCGGCCACCGGGAGTAGCCACAGCAGCCACGGGTGAATCAGCCGGGTATCGGTCGCGAGATCGAGCGCAACGAGAAATAGCGCCGAGGCGCTGCCGGCCATCACACCGACGAGCGCGGCGAGCGCACTGACATGGGCGGCACGCGGCAGTACACCGAACAGGTCACGCAACGGGGAATCGTGAAACATCTTCATGGACTCAAACATCGGGACGAGCGACGTCGTCGACAAATTGCCTGAACACTGCCGGAAGGGAATCGGGATTCGAACGGAACGAGAGAAATGCTCGTACGCATAGCCCGCAACCTCCCGGCACGCCAGGATCTTGCAGGCATCATCAGCCCCGGGGAGGGGCGGTTTGCGAAACGAACGCCGGAGGTATGCCATCTCCGTGAAGCAGCCCTCATGCTATCAGGAAGCACGCGCACTCACAATGCGTGACATTTTTACGCCGGAATACCGAACCGGATCGGCGCGTCGTCAAGCGCAACACCAGACTCGGCGTCGACCCCGAAACCAAACGCTCTCCGTACGAAAAACGGCGGGCGCGATGCCATGCATCGCGACCC
>NZ_KB944454.1:732017-928634 GCF_000389825.1 Pandoraea sp. SD6-2
GGGCGCGATGCCATGCATCGCGACCCGCCGCAGTCGATACCGTGGCGAAAAAAGCCTACTTCCTGGCGCGCTTCACCGCCTGCTCGATGCGCGCACCGACGTCCTTGTCGATCTGCTTCCAGTAGTCGAAGGCCCGCTCGAGCACCGGGCTACGCACCCCGGCCAGCAACGCGCCCGACACGGTCTCGACCAGACGCGTGCGCGCCGCATCGTCGAATACGTGACGTACCAGATTTCCCGGTTGCGAGAAGTCGTCGTCCTCCTTGTGCAGCGTGTAGGCACTGCGCACCATGGCGCCGTCCGACTCCCAGCCGTCCTCCGCCGGGCCAGTCTGATCGGCATACGGACGGCCGCCGCTGTTCGGCACGTAAGTCGGTGCATTGCCGCTGTGCTCGAACGCCATGTGACCATCAAACATATACGACTGCACCGGCACCTTCGGGCGATTGACCGGCAGTTGATGGAAGTTTGTCCCGATGCGATTGCGCTGCGCGTCGTTGTACGCGAAGGCGCGTCCGAGCAGCATCTTGTCGGGCGACAGGCCGATGCCCGGCACGGTATTGCCCGGCGAGAACGCTGCCTGCTCGATCTGCGCGAAGAAGTTCTCCGGATTGCGGTTGAGCGTCATCTTGCCCACCTTGATCAGCGGATAGTCCTTGTGCGACCACGTCTTCGTCAGGTCGAACGGATTGAAGCGGTACTGCTTCGCGTCGGCATACGGCATGACCTGCACCCGCAAAATCCAGCTAGGATGCTCACCGCGCACGATGGCGTCGAACAGATCCCGGCGATGGAAGTCGGCGTCCTGACCGGACATCGTTGCCGCTTCGGCGTTCGAGAAGAACTCCATGCCCTGCTCGGTATGGAAGTGATACTTCACCCAGAATTTCTCGCCGCTCGCATTGATCCACAGATAAGTATGCGAACCATAGCCGTTCATATGACGCCAGGTACGCGGCAAGCCACGGTCGCCCATCAGATACGTCACCTGATGCGCCGACTCCGGATTGTTCGTCCAGAAGTCCCATTGCATGTGGTTGTCGCGCAGCCCCGAGTCCGGCAAACGTTTTTGACTGCGGATGAAGTGCGGAAACTTCATCGGGTCGCGCACGAAGAAAACCGGTGTGTTGTTGCCGACGAGATCGTAATTGCCTTCGTCGGTATAGAACTTGAGGGAGAAGCCGCGCACGTCGCGCCAGGTATCGGGGCTACCGGATTCGCCCGCGACCGTGGAAAAGCGCGCGAGCATTTCCACCTTGGCGCCCTTCCTGAATAGCGAGGCCTTGGTATATCGGCTGACATCTTCGGTGGTTTCGAATACGCCGAAAGCGCCAGCGCCTTTCGCATGGGGCTGACGCTCGGGCACCTTCTCCCGATTGAAGTGCGCCATTTGCTCGATGAAGTGAACGTCGTGAAGCAGCAGCGGGCCGTCCGCCCCGACCGATAACGTATTTCGGTCGCTTGCCGCCGGCGCACCGGCGCCTGTCGTTGATCCGGTGTCCGAACTATCTTTCTCTTTGCTCATACTTACCTCCGATGTGAAGGTGGGTGGGGGGGAGGGAGAGAATTCAAGTCAGTAATGTCGCAAGTCGATCAAAGCATAATACAAGACTGCGACACACACCCTTCGACGTTCGGCGCGTTGAAGCGCCGAAGCAAGCGGCAAACATGATCTCAGGCGGCTAATGCCCGGCACTGACAGACAGCGCGTTCGAAGCAGGCAATCGCGAAGTCGACGCAAGCCTCGTCGGTAAAGCGACCGAGGCTCAAGCGCACGGTACGGCTCGCCGCTTCACCGTCGAGTCCGATGGCACTCAGCACATGCGACGGCTGCCCCGAGGCCGAGTTGCAAGCCGATGTCGACGACACGGCGAGATTTCCGTTGAGCATGAACGTGTAGAAACCGGGATGCCGGACGGTCAGGCTCAGCGTATGCGGAACGCGTTGCGCATCGGCCGCGTTGTGCACCACACCGTCGAGTGCCAGCACGCCGTCGAGCAGGCGGCGGCTCAGTTGGGCAATGCGGGCGTTATCGGTCGTCATGACCTGCATGGCCAACTCACATGCCGTCCCCATGCCAACGATCTGATGCGTTGCCAGCGTGCCGGAGCGCAAGCCGCGTTCATGACCGCCGCCGTGCATTTGAGGCGCGATGCGCGGCATGACGTCCTTGCTCACGTACAGCGCGCCGATCCCCTTCGGCCCGTACACCTTGTGTGCCGACATCGAAAGCAGATCGATGCCCATGGCCTTCACGTCAACGGGCGTCTTGCCCAGCGCCTGTGCGGCATCGACATGCAGCAGCGCCCCTGCCGCGTGCACGACCCTGGAAATGGCCGCGACGTCGGTCAGCGTGCCGAGTTCGTTATTGACCAGCATGAGCGACACCAGTCCCGTATCGGGACGCAAGGCCGCCGCCACCGCGTTGGCCGTGATCTCGCCGGTGACCGAGGGCGTCACATACGTGACCGGCACGCCGCGCTTTTCCAGATACGCCATCGTATCGAGAATCGCCTTGTGCTCGAGCACGCTCGTCATCATGTGCGCACGCGCCTGCCCCAGCTCTGCATAGCCCTTGAGCGCCAGATTGTTCGATTCAGTGGCGCCGGACGTCCACACGATCTCCGCCGCGTCGGCACCGATGAGGGCCGCGACCTGCGCGCGCGAGCGCTCCACGAGACGGCGCGCGCTCACGCCCGCCGCATGCGAACTCGACGCGGGATTGCCAAAGACGCCATCCACGCCGAGACAGTCGGACATCGCAGCAATCACAGCGGCGTCGGCGGGCGTGGTGGCTGCATAGTCGAAGTAATGGAGTGTTTCTCTCTCGCGCATGATCGGCCCCGGATAAATAAGTGCGTCGATCCTACGCGGCAGAAGTGAGAAAAGGCTTGCCGAATCACCCACCCATGGCAGGTTTTATGAAAAATCCATCCCAATATTCGAAATAATCAGGAAATTTTTCCCATGTGTAATCAAACACCCTCACCGGCCGGGAATCGCACGGTGACTTCGCGCCCGCCGCCGGTCGCGTCGGCAAGCGACGCGGCGGCGCGCTTCTTGCCTCAGGAGAGGGATTCGATACGCGTCGAATGGGCGTAGGCCTGACCGAATCGATTGGCCAGGAAGTCCGGCAAGGCAATCTGCTCCTGCCGTATGAAGCCGCGCTGCGGTAATTGTCCCGCGAAGAACATATCGACCGCCGCACAGATCGCCGATGCCGTGGTGATCTGAATCGCGCTGGCGCTGTGCCCGTTATTGCGCTCCGCGAAGATCTTCCGCGCGAAGACTTCCTGCGTGAGCACCCCGCTGCGCAGACCGCTCACAACCACGAAGATGAGCACCACGTCCTGCAAGGTGCTCGGTACGGCGCGCTTGAGCATCGTCTTGAGCGTCTCCTGATCGTCTTTCAGACGCAGTTCGTTCAACAACACCTTCATCAACGCCCCATGGCCCGGATAGCGCACCGACTTGTAGTCGAGATCGCGCACGTGCCCACTGAGGGTTTCGCACAGCGTGCCCAGCCCGCCCGAGGTGTTGAACGCTTCGTACTCCACGCCATCGAGCGAGAAGTGTTCCAGATCCTCCAGCGGCTGTACGGTCAGCCTGACGCCGTCGCGAATCGCCTCGCACGGCTGGCAATACTCGTTGATCAGCCCGTCGACGCTCCACGTCAGGTTGTATTTCAGCGAGTTGGTGGGAAACGCCGGCAACGCGCCGACGCGCATCTTCACGGAGTCGACCTGATCGAACGCTGCCGCCAGGTGATGCGCCGCGATAGCGATGAAACCCGGCGCCAGACCGCACTGAGGCATCAGTGCGGTCGATGCCCCTTCGGCGAGTTGCTGGATGGCATGGGTCGCGGCTACGTCTTCGGTCAGGTCGAAGTAGTGACAGCCAGCCGCCACAGCGGCCGTCGCAGCACTCGTCGCCATCGTGTAGGGCAGCGCATTGACGACGGCGTCGTGGCCCGATATGGCCTTCCGTAACGAGCCCGTATCGCTGCCGGTCAGTTCGACAAACGCATCCGCATATTCATGGACCACCGCAGACGCCAGCGGGTTGCGGTCGAAAACCGTCACCCGGTAGTCGCCGCTGTCATGCAGCAGGCGCGCAATGGTCTGGCCGATATGTCCTGCGCCAAGTAAAGCGATCTTTTTCATGTTTTTTCCCCGGATCAAGACGTCGAACAAGAGGGCTCGCATCACGCCGGCGTCATTCTCCCGGCATATTCGTGCAAGCACCACGACATCAATTCTAGGGAGGGTTCCCGATGAAATGTAGCGTCAATTCGTCGTAAAAACGTATTCTTTCGTCGAAATGACGATTTCCATGACGAATCATATGAACAGCGGCATGACTCGGCCAAGTACAGGAGCGCCAACGATGGGTGAGGGCTCACCGGCAGGGACACTCCCCAAAGCTGTCGTCAATGAGGAACGTTCGCCAGCGTCGAAGGCACTAACGCGCTCCGCCCGGCACGAGATTCGGTGCTGGTCTCATGAAGGAGCCCCGGTGCAACTCTCCGAATACTTCCCCGTCCTGCTGTTTCTGGTTGTCGCTCTGCTCATCGGCGCGGGCCTTCTGGTGGTCGCAAAGCCGATTCGGCCACATCGTCCGGACGCGGAGAAAAATTCCCCGTACGAGTGCGGGTTCAACGCTTTCGGCGACGCCCGCAAACAGTTCGACGTGCGCTACTACCGCGTCGCTATCTTTTTCATCGTGTTCGATATCGAATTGGCGTTCACCATTCCGTGGGCCGTCGCGATTCGAGACGTGGGCTGGCCCGGCTTTATCGCCATGATGTTCTTCCTGTTCCTTCTCGCGGTCGGCTTCGCCTACGAATGGGGCAAGAAAGCGCTGGAGTGGGAGTAGGGGTGAGGGCAAGGGCAGAAGTCAAAACTGAACGCGACCGTCACGAATCGGCAGAACGTTCGGACTGTCTTCACCGACCTCGGCGTCGATCAGCCCGCTCAGACGCGCATTCATCTCCATGAGCAGATCACCGTTAGTCTTCCGGTCCATCGCCAGATTATTCAACTCGTCGGGGTCGGCTTCGAGTGAACTGCCCCCCCCAAATGTTGGACACCCATCCAACCTTTTGAGGGCAGTTCAGTAGCGAGGCCGGCCTCATTCTTGCGCAGACGCGCTTGTGCAAATGAAACGGAGCCCATCTCACGGCGAACTGGCAGAATGACTCCAGGATGTCAGAACGTGTGTCGTACACCGATGCGCACCGCATTCTGCATCGTTCCCGAGGCGTTCGCACCGAGGGCGGTTTCGACTTGCGCGCCGTAGCCCTTGTCGTGCCCCAAAGCGAAAATCAGGTACAGGTCCGTGCGCTTGGTGAAGATGTAATCCGCGCTCAATGTCAGTTGCGACGCAGAACCGATACCGTTATTGCGCGTCTGGTGCTGCAATCCCCCACCTAGCTGCACCACTGGCGTGACGTTCCATGTGAGGCCAGCCTCATATGTCGTCGCTCTCGGCGACGACCCGGCATTGATTCGCACATCGGATACCAACCCGAACAGTCTGACGTTGCCCAAGTTGTACGCAGCACCGCCGGCGAACTCACGGAGGTTGCCTCCGGTAACCACGTCTCGCTGTCCGTAATAGACCAGCGAGGCGCTGAATGTCCCGTTATCGTAGGACAGCAGATAGCTCGAGGCGCTGCTTTGCACGACCGAGCCGGGTACGTTGCCGAAGCCCCACATGGCGCCGAACGAAAAGCCGCCGTATGTCGGGCTCATGTACTTCACGGCGTTGTTGACCTGAATGCCCCAAACGCGGTTGTCGAGCGCCCCGCCTGCCGAAGCGTTGGCAGGAAGGCTCCACGCGAGCAAACCCGCCGGCGTGTTTGCCGCAATGGCATAGGCGGGAAGAATGTCACCGGTGAAGTCGTACTGACGGCCAAATGTCAGCGTCCCCCAGTTCCCACCAAGCCCCGCGTATGACTGAAGGCTGAACGCGCCGTTCGACGCTGTCAAATTCCCGTCGGACGTCTGAAACTGGTTCTCCAGTTTGAACAATGCGAAATTGCCATCCCCCAGCTCCTCTCGGCCCGACAAACCCCACCGCTCCGGCATCGAAACGCCGGATTGCACACCAACGTTTTTTCCGCCCGACTGGTTGTTGGTGTATGTCACACCGGTATCGAGAATGCCGTAGAGACTCACGGTCGACTGCGCCCACACGGACGCGCTGACACCACACAACACTGCGACTGCGCTTACCAAATATCGAGTTCTCATTTTGTCCGCCCTGCTTGTTCGCGAGAAGGATGTGCAGGGCGCGCACATTCGCGCCCTGCACAGCGCCGCTGATTCAGCATTGCAATGCCCTCCCCCACGGTGAACATCGCAGCCTCAGCGAATCGCAATATCCCCAAATACGGGATTTCAGGTAAACAAAATCAAAAATGATGACGCGTAAACGCAACCCGAATCTCGCTGCGGGGAATACAGCTACGGCACCGAAAACAAAGGCCATCGACTGGATCTCACGCAATTTCAAGGGTTTCCCCTCATTTTTGGCCCATTGACGAGAAATGGGATTGAACACAAAATTTGGTCGAACGACCAATTTTTATCAAAATGGCCTCGTCGATCGAGGCACATGAGAACTCGAGGTAGCGCGATGAGCATGCAGGTGGAGAACTTCATCAACGGCCGTTTCCGTGCGGCGCAATCCGGCGATACGTTCGTCAAGCTTGAGCCGGCCACAGGTGAGGCGTTGGCCGCGGTGGCCGCCTCGTCGCAAAGCGATGTGGACTCGGCGGTTGCGGCAGCAAAGGTCGCATTTGAAACGGTCTGGCGTCGAACGAGTGCTGCTCAGCGAGGGCTGAAGCTTCTGCACCTTGCCGACTTGCTCGCGCGGGATGCAGAGACGTTCGTGTCCGTTCTGTCCAGGGAACAGGGACGCCCCGAGATGGAAATGCGCATGATGGACCTGCCCATGTCGGTGGACACTCTGCGCTACTTCGCCGGCTGGGCCGACAAACTGGAAGGCAGGACGATTCCCACGGCCGGGAGTATGGGACGTGCGACGTTGAACTACACCGAGTTGGAGCCCGTCGGCGTAGTGGCTCAAATCATCCCGTGGAACGCGCCCCTGATGATTGGCATCTGGAAGCTGGCGCCGGCGTTAGCCGCAGGCTGTACTGTCGTTATCAAACCTTCGGAAGACGCTCCCGTCGCCTTGACGCATCTGATGCGGCTGGTTGCCGAAGCCGGCATCCCCGAAGGGGTAGTCAACGTCGTCAACGGGATTGGACCAACGACGGGACGCGCGTTGTGTACACACCCCGACGTGGCCAAGGTCAGCTTTACCGGCAGCACCGAAGTCGGTCGCGCAATTGCCCGGGACATGGCAGGGTCGTTCAAGCCATTGACCCTTGAACTGGGTGGCAAAGCTGCACAAATCCTGCTTGCCGACGCCGATGTTCCTCGCGCCATCGACGGACTTCTTCTCGGTCTTTTCGCGAATCAAGGGCAAACGTGCGCCGCCGGTTCACGCATTCTCGTCCACGCATCGATTGCCAATGCGGTCGCAGCGCAATTGGCGGCGGCGACCGATTCCATCGTTGTGGGTCGCCCTCAAGAGGCTCACGTCAGGATGGGAGCATTGATCAACGCCCGGCATCGGGCGCGGGTCGCCGAGTACATCGAGCGCGGCCATCAAGACGGCGCACGGCTGATTTCCGGAGGGCGCCAAGTGCCCGATGGCGGATTTTTCGTATGCCCGACACTCTTTGTTCACGAAGACCCCAACAGCACGTTGGCCCGAGAGGAAGTCTTCGGCCCGGTCGGTGTTGTGATTCCTTTCGAAGACGAGTCGGAGGCGGTTCGCATCGCGAATAGCACCCGCTATGGACTCTCCACCTCCCTGTGGACACAAGATGTTGGCAAAGCACACCGCCTGGCTCGCGAGATCGACGTTGGCTCCGTGGCAGTCAACTGCTGGAGCCCGCTCGATGCCCGGCTTGCCTGGGGCGGCCGCAGGGACAGCGGGACCGGCTTCGACCTGTCTCGGCATGCCGTGATGGCACATCTTCAGGAGAAATCCATCACCATCTCGCTGTAAAAACGGCGCCGTAAAGGCGAGCGCCATCGCGTTATACTGGGCCGCGTTACGGTCGCGAACACTACGCGACCGGCCTTCTTTCGCCGGCCCAGCCAACATGGACGCTCGCACGCCCTCTTCCCGCAAACCCACTTCATCGCTACCGTCGAGCACGACGTCCACGGCACAGGATGACTTCAGGCCCGTTGCCGCGACAGCCAAAGGCAATGAGCGCATTGCCTCCATGCTTGAAATTGGCCGCACTATCCTGCTGGAGCAGGGAGTTGCTCAGCTAACGCTGCGCAACGTGGCACGTACCGCGGGTATTCGGTTGTTCAACCTGCAGCACTATTTCCCGTCGCAAACCGAGCTGCTTCGCGCCGCGATCGTTCAGACCATCAAGCACTTCGAAACGGCGGCCATCGAACAACTGGATGGTCCGACCTCGCGTGCTCCCAAAACGCTCTTCGTCGATACTTGCCGCTACTACCTTCGCCTGAACCGCAAGCGGCATGTCCGCATTTTGTTCTTTGAGCTAGGTGCACTCGCTCAACGGGACGAGGTGGTCCAGCGCATACTCCACGACGCCTATCAGCCTTATCGCGACCGGCTCAATCCATTGATCGAGGCCGTCAATCCAGAGCTGACGCGCGCCGAGCGAGCCAGGAGAGTTGATTTCATCACGGCAGCGCTCGAAGGCACCATGTACGTGCTGAACACGCAATCCACGGACGACGGAGATGAAGACCCGTCGGAAAAGCGCTTCCTCTCTTATCTTCTGACGATAGCGACTTCCTGATCTCAAAGAAATCGGCGAGAGCGCAGTGCTCCCGCCGTTCAAATTACCAATGCCCTAAGGCCTGAGGCACCGGCATCTCAGCTACATTCGTGCAGCGCATCCGCCATCGTGCGTGCGACGGTGTTTGCCTCCTCGACCGTTAGCGTGAGTGGCGGAGAGAGAATGATTTTGTTCGCCACGGGACGAACCAGCACGCCGCGCTTGCGTGCTGCCTCCGCGACGCGTGTGGCAAAACCCTCGCGAGGGTCCAGCGGCGTCCGGCTAGCCTTGTCGGTGACGAAATCGAGCGCGAGCATCAGCCCCTTTCCTCGCACGTCGCCGACCGTCTCATAGGCGTCGCGCAACGGCAGCAATTGCTCAAGCAGGTGCTTGCCCACGCGGCCGGCGTTGCCCGGCAAGTCCTCGGATTCGACGATATCCAGCACCGCCAGCGCCGCGGCACACGCCACCGGATGACCGCTGTACGTGTAGCCGTGCATCACCATGTGAGAAAAGCCTGCGCCGTTCTCAATCGCATTTGCGACACGGCCGTTGAAGACAGTGGCGCCCAAGGGAACGTAGCCGGCTGAAATGCCCTTGGCCAGGCAGAGAATGTCCGGTGCCACACCCCAGCCTCGGCTGCCGAGAATCGAGCCTGTCCGGCCAAATCCCGTCACCACCTCATCGGCAATCAACAGAATGCCGTTCCGGTCGCAAACCTCGCGCAGGCGTGGCCAATAGGTCGACGGCGGCACAATCAGTCCACCAGCGCCCTGCACCGGCTCGGCGATGAACGCCGCGATTGTCTGGGAGCCGTGAAATGCAATGGACTCTTCAAGCTGCGCGATACAGTATTCAACCAGTTGAGCCGGGTCCTCGCACTTCCACGGATTGCGGTACAACCACGGCGTGTCGAGCTGGTAACAGTTGGGCAGCAGAGGGCCGTGGTTGTAGTGGTAGACGCCATTACCGCCCACCGATGTCCCGCCCATATGGACACCGTGATAGCCGTTGCGCAGGGAAAGAAATTTGATACGGGACGGTTCGCCGGCAGCAATCCAATACTGGCGGGCAAGCTTCAGAGCGGTTTCGACCGAATCGGAACCACCGCTGCTGAAAAGGACGCGTTGCATGTCTTCTTGGGTGAACATGCTGCAAAGACGGTCAGCCAGGTCATACACCCGCGGGTGCGCGACGCCATCGAACGTCTGGTAATAAGCGATTTCATCGAGCTGCCGCGCGATGGCCTCTTTGACCGCCGTGCGATTGTGCCCGACGTTCACGTTCCAAAGACCGCCCACACCGTCGAGCATGCGATTGCCGTCGATGTCCGTCACATAGTTGCCGTCACCGCGCTCGATGACCACGGTATGGACGTTGGACTCAGCAGCCGACCCCATCGGATGCCAGAAGCGTTTCTTGCGTTGCTGGAAATTCATGTGTTACTCGCGAAGTGAATGCAAACCACCAATCCGACCCGGCTGCCAGTGCGACAACCGTCTCCTTCTCCGGCGCGCCAGGTCACGTACCTTCCGCTCAGAGCGTGTGCGCCCCGAGGCGCCGGTAATTTTCGGCAGACGCACTGCGCAGACGAGCGGCTAGCGCGATGCCGAGAAGCAGTGCTCCGGGAACAAGCGCACACAGCGCATAGGAAAGCGTTCGGCTCGCGCCAGTCAGCACATCGAAGTGCTCGATTGCCATGACAAGAACCCCGACGAGCGCTGCGCACGCCACTGCCGGCAGCAACTGGGTACGCCACCAACGCTCCCCCGTGCCGGTGTACTTGCGGAAGAACCCGATCACGGCGAGCGAAGTGATTGCCATGAGCAGAATCACGCACAACGTGGCCACATTGGAGAACCACGAGAACAACTGCAGCACGGGGTCCGCGCCGCACAGTGCGAAGATGGCTACAGCGATAGCCGCAATGGCGCTCTGGAGCAGCGAACCGGCATGAGGGCTTTGATGAGCACCGTGAGTCCGACCCAGCGCGCGGGGCAGCAAACCATCTCGCCCGCCAGCGTAGAAATAGCGTGCTGCGGAATTATGAAAGGCGAGCAGACCGGCATAGACACTCACCATGAACAGCACACGAATGACGTGCGTAAGCCCTGCCCCTGCGAAACGGTCCGACATCCCGTAGATGAAGGTCGTCGGATCTTGCATTGCCTGGAGCATGCCGACGATTTTTCCCGAGCCGGCCCCGACGACCATCGCCCAAAGGGATACCGAATAGAACGCGCCGATAAGCAGCACTGCGGCGAAGGTCGCGATGGGAATTGCGCGCTTCGGGTCTTTCGCTTCTTCGCCATAGATGGTGGTGGCTTCGAATCCGATGAATGCGGCGAAGCAGAACAGAAGACCAATGGAGGGCGAGCCGCTGGTGACGTTCGCCGGTTTGAACGCGTCGAAGTTGACGCCAGAATCGCCCCCTTTGACGAGAATGCAGATATCCAGCGTCAGAATGGCCAGATACTCGGCAATGACGAGCACGGACAGCAACTTTGCCGACAGGTCGATTTGCCGATAGCCGAGAATGCCTACGCTAGCCATCGCGATGAACGAATAGACCCACCAGGGCAAGACCAGTTGGAAGGTTGCCGCCATGGTGTCCGCGACCACCGCACCGAACATGCCGTAAAGCCCGATTTGCAGAATGTTGTAAGCGAACATCGCCAGCATGCCCGCCCCGCCCCCCATCATCCCGCCGAGACCTCGACACGAGAATGCATAGAACCCGCCGGCATTCGTCACGTGACGAGCCATCGCGGTGTATCCGGCGGAGAACACCAGAAGAATGGCCAGTGCGGCAAGCAAAAGCACCGGTGTGCCGGCGCCATTGCCGAGCATGATTCCGAGCGGGAACCCTCCGGCAATCACACTCAACGGGCTCGCCGCCGAGACAACGAAGAAGATGATGAAGCCGATACTCAGCGCGCCTTGCCTGAGTCCGGAATTCTGTGGGTTCTGCGAATCATGGAGCATGTTGCCCCCTCTTGAATTTAGTGTCCGACTTTCGCGAAGTCACGAGCCATCGCCCGCGTCGCGCTCCAGTGTCCAATCTCCTTGCGCCTTGGTTTTGCGCTCACTGGATGGTAGGGGGAGCATCTAGGCTCCGTTAGCCAAAATCGGCACAAAAAATTCAGTGCTGCCGTATACCCCTATGCCCGCAAAAGACGCTGGCACGACACGTGTCCGACGGCAGCTCGCCGAACAGATTCCGGTAGTGGCGCGCGAAATGGCTCAAGTGAAAAAAGCCCATTTCAGCGGCGGCGTCGCCAACACTCACCGCATCGGCCGACGTCCCTCTGAGACGTCGCCGTACGGCGTTCAGCCGAACATTTCGCAGGTAGTCGGCAGGGGCCGACCCCGTCACGGCCTGGAAACTATTCTGCAAGCCCCGCCGGCTCACTTTGAGTTTCGTGCAGAGTTCGATCACGGACGGTGGCGTCTCCGGGCGTTCGAACGTCATCTCCTCGGCCCGGCGCACAATCCACGTGCTAATCGCCAACGACCGGTATCGTTCGCCACCCGACACGGACTCCCCGCCAAACACATCCAGAAACGCACGGCAGATAAGGTCCGTCAGATCGTCATCGCTGCACCCAAGGTTCGCGTCTGCCCGTGACATGGCCCCGTAGAGCTTGACGGCAATGTCGGCGGCGATACCTTCCGGAAGCTGAATGACATTCGCCTCGTCGACTTGCCGCATCTGCGCGGGCGAGAGGGAAAATTGAGCAAAACTGCGGAAGCGCTCGTGGTCGATATTGGCCGCCAGAAGCGTGGCGTCCGAAGGGAGGTTGAGTTTGAATGGCTCTGCGTTGCGTAGCAGCGCAACTCTCCCGACGCCAATGAAGCGAGACCAGGTCGAAGCGTCGTCCGCCTCGGTGGGCAACGAGATCCCCAGACATAGGCGACCGCTTGGCGCGGTCCCGCGTTGGGCGACTCGCTTGTCGATGTGCTCGACGAACATCTGGTAATCATTGCCGTGAATCTGCAAGAGCTGACTCTGAGGCCGTCCCCCTTCAAGCTGGTCGTACACCTGACTCCACCCGCTCACGGCCGCACTGTGCTCCAGAACATCGTTGTAAGACGCAACACTGTGTTCCATACCACCTCACACTGGAGTCATTTCACCCTTAATTTGGTCTTGAGACCAATTTTAAGAACGAGAATTACCGCCGTCAATTTGGTAAAAAACTGGGCTGGGGTCTCTTGCAAGGTTCACCTCGCGTGGGCTGCGGACTTGCATTTGTCCCGGCTATCAGGAAAATACCCACAGAGCATTTTCCACCCACCGTTCAATCACGGATTTCGCCATGTCGAGCCTCACCAAGATGCTGTCGGTTCTGGACGTCTTCTCGTCATCGGAAAGGTCGATGACCGCTGAAGCCCTCGCCGAACAGCTAGGCTTTTCCCGAACGACCTGCTACCGGTACGTGAAGGAACTGGCATCGGTGGGCCTGCTGGTCAGCCACAACGGTGAATACACGCTCGGGCCTCGCATCATTCATCTCGACTACAACATGCGTCGCTCCGACCCGATGCTCAAAGCGGCGGAGCCTGTGGTGCAAAAGCTGGTTCAGGTCACCGGTGGGACGGGATTGATTTCCACGCTCTACGACGAGGAAATCATCAACGTTATGCACGAGAATGGCATGGAAGATCTCCAGCTCGGTTTCGGCCGCGGACGCATCATGCCCCTTTTTCAAGGGGCGTCGTCAAAGGTGATCGTCGCGGCCATGTCGCGGCCGCGACTGAAGCGCCTGCACGACCGGCACAAGGAATCGATGGGCGACTTCGAGGACTGGACGTTGTTCTGGCGCCATTGTCAGCACATCGTCGAGACCGGCTATGCCATATCCCGAGGAGAATTGGACGCCGGGCACGTCGGTATCGCCGCCCCCATCGTCTCTGCATCCGGAGGGGACGTCACGAGCAGCGTCTCACTCATCTTCCGCCCCGAGCACTTTGTCCTCTTCGACGAACATGCCGTCGGGAAGATACTTCGTGAAGCCGCCGCCCGTATTGGCGAAGCAACCTGACGGCGGAGGGCACGCTCGTGCCCCCTTCGCCCTCAGACCCCAATGCAGAGATACTTGGTCTGTACGTAGTCCTCGATACCGTACTTCGACCCTTCCCGCCCCATCCCTGACTGCTTCACGCCGCCAAACGGCGCAACGGCGGTACTGATTAGCCCCGTGTTGATGCCGACCATGCCGTATTGCATTCGCTCGGCGACTCGCCAGACACGGCGCAGGTCGTTGGCGTAGAAATACGCCGCCAATCCATACTCGGTGTCGTTGGCAAGCGCAACGGCATCGGCCTCGGAATCGAACGCGTAAAGCGCGGCCACCGGTCCGAATATCTCTTCGCCGGCAATCGACATTGCCGGTGTCACGTCCCGAAGCACTGTCGGTTCGTAATAGGTTCCCCCCAGACGGTGCGGCTTCCCGCCAACGGCAATCGACGCACCGTGCTCCACCGCATCGGCAACCAGCGCCCGAACCTTGTCCATCGCCGCCGCATCGATCAAGGGCCCCTGCATCACGCCGGCGTCGAGGCCATTTCCGACGTGCAGCTCGGCGACTGCACTCGCCAACTTCTGCGCGAACTCGTCGTAGACGCCACGCTGAACCAGGAAGCGGTTCGTACACACGCAGGTCTGCCCGGTATTGCGGTACTTCGAGGCAATCGCGCCCTGGACTGCCGCGTCGATATCGGCGTCGTCAAAGACGATGAACGGCGCATTCCCGCCCAATTCCATGGACAGCTTCTTGAGCGTCGGCGCGCACTGCGCGGCCAACTCCCGTCCGACTTCCGTCGACCCTGTGAACGACAGCTTGTGTACGAGCGGATTGGACGTCAGTTCTGCGCCAATCCTGGCTGCGCTTCCCGTGACAACATTAATGACGCCGGACGGGATACCGGCTCGTTCGGCAAGGATCGCAAGCGCCAAAGCCGACAGCGGTGTCTGGGACGCCGGCTTGATAACCACCGTGCAACCGGCGGCCAACGCGGGGGCGACCTTCCGCGTAATCATCGCCGCAGGGAAATTCCACGGCGTGATTGCAGCGCAAACGCCAACCGGCTCCTTCAGGACGACAACCCGCTTGTCTGCCCAAGGGGACGGCACCACGTCTCCGTAGATGCGGCGCCCCTCTTCTGCAAACCACTCGATATACGACGCCGCGTAAGCAATCTCGCCACGAGCCTCGGCCAGGGGCTTTCCCTGCTCCAGCGTCATCAGTGTCGCCAGGTCGTCCTGATTCTCCATTACCAGCATGAACCAGCGACGCAGCAACTGGGCGCGAACTTCTGCCGTCACGTCGCGCCACGTCTGGAATGCGGCGTGCGCTGCGTCAATCGCCCGGCGGGTTTCACTCTGTCCCGCACGCGGCACGCTTCCCAGGACCGTGCCATCGGCGGGGTTCGTAACGTCGAGCGTCTGCCCGTCGTCGGCGGCAACCCATCGCCCTCCGATAAAACACTTCGACTGCTGTAGAGAGATGTCCTTAAGCTTCATATTCATTGCTTCGCTCATGAATGCATTTGCGTGACGAATTTGGTGACCAGGTAGCCATCGAACGTCTCGGCCCCCCCTTCACTACCAAAGCCACTGGCTTTGATGCCGCCAAAGGGAATTTCCGCAGGTCCCATACCAAAATGGTTGATATTCACCATGCCGGCTTCCATCTCCCGGCTAATCTTGTGCGCGTACCGCGCGGAATCGGTGAACGCATACGAGGCAAGCCCGAAGGGCAGCCGGTTGGCTTCGGCCAGTGCTTCGTCAAGATCCTGAAACGGCACAATGCCGACCACCGGACCAAACGGCTCTTCATTCATCAGGCGGCTTTCCGGCGGCGGCGCCAAAACCACCGTCGGCTCGAAGAAGTGCCCCACGGCCTCGGGGGAACGTCCGCCGGTGGCCACCTCGGCGCCGTGCGCTTTTGCGTCCTCCACGAACTCGGTCATCGCTGTGACTCGTCGGCCGTGGGCAAGCGGCCCCATGGTGACCCCGTTCGAAAGCCCGTGACCGAGTTGAATCTTGCGCACCTCGTCGACATACCGGGAGACAAAGTCCGCGTACACGGCGCGCTGAACGAAGAAACGCGTCGGCGAGACGCAGACCTGTCCGGCATTGCGAAACTTGTAGGTCGCCAGCATGGTTGCGGCGCGCGCCACGTCGGCGTCTTCGCAGACGATGACCGGAGCGTGTCCGCCCAATTCCATCGTCATGCGTTTCATCTGGCCCGCCGCCAGCGCCGCCAGATGCCGCCCGACAGGCACCGACCCGGTGAACGAAATCTTGCGCACGATCGGGGATTCGATGAGCTGCGTCGAAACTTCGGACGGATCGCCCCAAACGATGTTGAGGCAACCATGGGGAAGCCCCGCGTCGTGGAAGGCATGTGCAAGCGCCACGATTGCGCTCGGAGATTCTTCAGGGCCTTTCAACACCAGCGTGCAGCCGGACGCCAATGCGGCTGCCACCTTCCGAAGCGCCTGATTGAACGGGAAGTTCCAGGGCGAGAATGCCGCGCATACGCCCACGGGTTCGCGTAGCACCGTCTGTTGTACGTCGGGATTGCGGGGCGGTACCACTCGACCGTAGATTCGCCGCCCTTCTTCGGCATGCCAGTCCAGATGCTCGGCCGACGAAAGCACTTCGGCAACGGCCTCGTGCAGTGGCTTCCCCTGGTCGAGCGTAATGCATCGGCCAATGTGATTGGCACGCTCCCGGATGAGTCGCGCGGCCTGGCGCAGGATGTCTGAACGCACCAAAGGCGATTCACGCTTCCATCTCGCAAATGCACTCTGGGCAGCGAGAATGGCATCGTCGATATCGGCGCGCTCCGCCAGCGGTAGCTCACCAATCACCGTCTCCATCGCCGGGTCGCACACGGGTAGCGACCGCCGCGAGCCAGCCCCGATGAATTTGCCGTCGATATAGAGAGACAGCGGCCCATAGGCGGTATCCGGCTCATATGGCAGCCCGAAGAACGTCTGTCCGCTCGGCGCCTGTGCTGGGGATTCATTCACTGCTAGTACCTCTCACCTTTGAAACGACCACTGACACGTTCCACGTAACGCTTCAAACCCTGGCATTCTTCCGACGTCGCCATCTCTCGGTGAAAAGGCCCTCACCTCGGCGCCTCGATGCGGCAACGTGGAAGAATTCGAACAGCGCTGGTTAGCGAGCCCGAGGTTCCAGGCCAATTTCCTGCTTGAGAATCTGGTTCTCCTGCCTGACGAGCAAATGTCGAACCTTGCCGCGGAACACCTTGAAACGCTCGTCCGCCATCAATTCGGCACGACGCTCGCTTCGCTGTTGCAGCGATTCGAACGGCCAAAAGTAGACGAGTTGATTCAGCGTCCCGACCTCGGTTGTGTAGCACCCGAGCATCTTTCCGAGAATCCGCTCCTGCGACTCGCGGCCAAACTCTGCGTAGAGACGCAGGTATTCGGCAGCACCGCCCGGGACTAATGTGTAAGTTCGTTGTTCAAGCAACATTTCCCAACTCCATCGACGGCGATCGCACCTGCGGGACAAACTCTCCGAATGCTTTGGAAAGTGCGGACAAATCGGACGGCTGGCACTGGCCCGCAACATAGCGGTCGGGACGCACGAGCGCGACGCGCTGACCGGAGGCCTCAAACCAATCGGCCAGTGCGTTATCGACATCCTCTACACACTCGGTACCGAACGCGCTGCAGACCCGTCCTTCCCTTGAAGTACCGCTGCGGGAACGTTGGACTTGCACGAATTTCACGCCCAGCGACGCCCACCATGCTCGCTCCTGAGGACTAAGGGCCGACTGCGGATCATGTCGCCACCCGACAATGGCGAACCAGGGGCCAAGCACGTCATCGAGCTTGCGGCGCACGCCGCCGGCCGTCTCAACGTCTGGTTGAACGATCATTTTTCCGAGCATCGGCGATTGCCCCGTGACCAGCACGCCGTCCGTGTATCGCGGCATAGGCTTGAAGCGCATCTGCAAAACGTAGTTCCGCAGACCGGGGGCAAACCTCGCGAGACTGAAGAAGCTATCGCGCAAGAAAGCGACCGAGCGGCTCGTCGGCATCAGCATCGCCCCGAAAGTGTCCGCCAGATCAATCATTGCGCGCGCATGGTCTCGGCGCTCGGTGTCGTATGTCCGCAGCGCGCCCGGCACCAGCCCCCCCTTGATGACGGCAGCGAGCTTCCAGGCGAGATTGCCAACGTCCCGCAGGCCGGCGTTCAGCCCCTGACCAATCCAGGGCGGTGTCAGGTGAGCCGCATCGCCAATCAGGGCAACGCGCCCCACCAGGAATCTGTCGGCCACGCGCGAGTGATGCGTGTAAGTCCGCGCCCGTACAATCTCCAGTCGCTCGACATCCTTGACATACGGCGCTAGCAAACGACGAATGGACGCCGGTTGGGCAATTTCGTTTTCGTCTTCGTGCGGGAAGACAAGAAACTCCCAACGGCGGTAGTTGAACGGCAGGTAGATGCAGACGTTCGGACGTCGCGGGTCACAATTGAGCGCGGTACAGGGTTGCTCAAGGTCAGCGTTCTTGACGTCCACCACCACCCATTTGATTGGGTGTGTTGTCCCTTCGAGCTTTACGCCGAGCATCTCCCGCATGGGGCTTCGACCGCCGTCGGCAGCGACGACGTAATCCGCCTCAAGCGAATACGTTGAGCCGTCGTCACGACTGACCGTGAGTTTCACACCGCTATCGTCCTGGGTGATCGCCGTGACTTCTTCACTTGTGCGAAGCGAGACGTGCGGATAGCGCGCGAGCCCCTCCCGCAACGTCTTTTCGGCCAGTTGCTGCATGAAGATGTTTCGACGCCACCACCCGAACTCCCGGACGGTCGGTCGAATGTCGGCGAAGCACTCGCCATTTGCCTTGTACATCCGCAGCGGCACGTTCTGAATCATGTCGCGTGCAAGCTCGTCGGCGAGTCCTGCCGTCTGGAAAAGACGAAGCGCCTCGTCGTCCATGCCGACCGCTCGCGGAAATTCAACGATGGCAGGCGTCTTCTCGATCACGACGGTGTCGATGCCGTACAGTCCGAGCATGTTCGCCATTGCCGCGCCGTTGGGACCCGCGCCAACAATAGCGACCGACGTTTTTTGAGATTTTCCTTCACTCACTTTTCAGTTCCCCTTGCGCCAAACGGGGTCGTCCAAACGGTCGAGCCAGTCGCCAAGCACTCGATTGAACACATCGAGTTGGTCGTCGTGGACGTAATGCGTCGCACCGGCGATGCGGGTCGCACAGAGGTTCGGGTTGACCAGCGCCATTTCGTTCAGCGTGGTCTCCGATAGGAAGTCCGAGTCCCCACCGCGTATGACCAGGGCTGGCACCTCCAGGGAGGTCACATACGGCCAGAGGTCCACCAACTGTGCCGGACTCGCATTGACCCGAGCGACGGCAATGCCCGCCGCGTCGTGCCGCCAGACAACCCGCCCGTCGTCGCCCGTCTTCAGGGAGTACCGCACCCGGGAGTCGAGTGCGGCTTCCGAGATGTTCGGTCGCTGGCGTCGCCAGAACGCCCGGGCAGCCTCCCAGGACGGGAAAGCATCGGGAGTCGCTTGCAGCTCGCGCTTGATTCGTTCGGAGCCTTGCGAACTCACGGACGCTCCCGGCCCCATGTCTTCAATGACAAGGCCGGCGAGCAGGTCGGGGCGTTCCCCGGCGTATACGAACGCGTTCGCACCGCCCATCGAGTGCCCGACAAGGACGAAGCGGGCCAGTCCGAGCGCGTCCACCATGGCTTTCAGGTCACGGACGTAAGCGCTGGTGTAGTAGTCTCGCTTCGGGTCCCAATCGCTCATCCCGCGCCCACGTTGGTCGAGTGCGATGACCCGGTAGCGGTCGGTCAGCGTAGCGACCACCGGCTCCCACGTGTGGGCATAACTGCGCAGGCCGTGAAGCATGACGATTGGCGGGGCATCCTCTGCCCCCCAACTGACATAGCGCAAGCGCAGGCCATCGCTCTCAAACCAGCCTTCCTTTGCAGGTAGCGTGTTCATGCTCGACTCGCTCGATCGTGCGATTAGACGAGACCGTCTTTGCCGGCGATCTCGCTGGCCTTGAGGCCACCAAGACGGGCATGCAAGCGGCCGCGCGTAGCGAAGGCGAAGATAACGAGCACTTCGTCTGCGTTCGGTGCGTCGGGGAAAAGGCACGTCACGGTGTCGTAATGCGAGCGCACATAGAGCGCGTCCTTGTGGGCCAGCGGAACATCAATGACCGTATTGATAGGGCCGCGCTTGCCGCTGGACGGAACCCACGACTTGCCGCCGCCCAAAGCTGCGCGAATCGGCTCGGCAAAAATCGACGTCAGGAACGCGTTGCCGTGTTCATACTCGCCGTCGGTGCCAACCAGACAGGCCTTGCCATAGCTTTCAATCTTGCGCCCGGCGGCCAGTTCCTCGATGCGACGCGCAAACTCGACACCCAGCGCCGGCGAAGGCTCCACCAGTGCATCGAGGTTCTGACTGAATCGACCCGCATACGGGTTATGCACCGCAGCGGCAATCACTATCTTGCGAAGCGGTTCGCCGTCGGCGAGTTCACCGGTCTCGTTGGCCAGTGAATCCTCAATTTGGGTGTACCACTTACGGATATGGAAGCCTTCGAAGTTGGCGGCTTTGCTCATGGGGAAATCTCCAGCGAATAGTGTTGGTATTTGTTGCCAGGCAGGTCTTCCTGCGGCGTGCCGAAGCCGTAGACGCAGGAGGACTGCAAGGGTGTCAATCGAAGATCGGCTCGAGTTGGGTGGGGTCGCTCGGCGCGTTGTACTCGTTCAGAACGCGCTTCCCTTCCTCGTCATCGGTGACCGTTTCACAGAAGAACTCGAGGCGGTTTCCATCCGGGTCGTTGAAGTACACGCCGATACCCACTTTGTGGTCGGTAATCTTGACGATGGGCACCTTGCGGCGAATGAGCATCCCGTACAGGCGGCGCAGCTCGCGAAGGTCACCGGCAATTTCCAATCCGTAGTGCTGCAGGCCGATGGTGCCGATCTCGGCGTCGGATACCGCACGAATCAGGGCAATGTCGTGGTGCTTCTGCCCGAACGACATGAATACCCATTGTTCCGCCTGAGCTGTCTGCGTCATGCCGAGCACGTCGGCATACCATTTCCCGGACTGGACAGGGTCGCGCACGAACAGCGAAAGGTGCGTGCGCTGAACACGCGGTTGGCGCATCGGCAGGTTGTTGATGTTCGCCAGGTCTGCGCGAAGCAGCGTCTCTTCAGGCAAGGTCATCACGGCGCGTCTCTCCGGTCAGTGAGTCGATTGGGCGTGAGCGACAAGGGGCGCCTCAAAGGGAGTCCAAGCAACCGCAGTGATTTCGCTGAAATCGCGCCACTCCTTCTCCCAGCGGCGCCCGCCATCACGCGAGCGGAACAAGTGTCCGTACTTGGTGCCGGCATAAATCAACTCGGGTTGCGCTGCGTTGACACCGATCGCCCAGAACGTGGAGTTCGGGGGCGACGCAAGCTCCATTTCCGACCACTCGTATCCACGGTCGGTCGAGCGATAGATTCGGGTTCTGCTCCCGGGCGTTCCGTCGCCCACCGCCATGAGCAGGTCGCCGTCAGGCTGTGCGAGCTGGGTGACGGTGCGCGTGTAGTACAAACCATCGAATCGGTCGCGAGAGAGTTTCCCGTCCCAGGTCACGCCATCGTCTTCGCTGACGTAGACAGCATTGACCGTCAGCAACAGCGTCGTCTTGGGTTGGTGTTGGGTCGCACTCAGCACCGTAATGGCGTGAATATCGCTGTTGCGAATCGCCGTGCCGGGACCATCCACGCGAACCCAGGACGCGCCAGCATCGCGGCTTCGCCAGGCGCCCCCCTCTTCGACGCCGAACCACACGTTGTTGGCGTCGTCGGGCTCGACACAGATGGTCAGCAGGCGTGGGCGGTTGACCCCTTCGCAGAACTCGGGAATCTCCGGCGGGAGCTTCTCCCAAGTTTGCCCGGCGTCAGTGGACTTGAAGATCCCCGCACGGGAAGGGGCGCCGGTGCCGGCGTACAGAACGCTGGAATCGTGCGGGTCGATGGCAATCGACCAGACCGTTTGCCCGTTGAGCGCATTCTCGGGGCGATGCCAGTGGGCACCGCCATCATCGCTGATGCACAGGCCGGCATCCGCACCGGCGTAAATCCGGGCGGGATTGCGCGGGTCCACCACAAGTGCGCGGACGATGCCGTCAAACTCGATGGATTCTTTCAGCCCCAGGCGATGCCAGGTCTTGCCGTCGTCGTTGGAACGCAGGATGCCTTGCCCTGCGGTGGCAACCAGTACGGTGGCGCTCATGTGGAATATCTCCTTGAATCAGATGAAAATGCCGCGCGTCAGACCACCATCGCAACCGATGGACTCGCCCGTAATCGAGCCCGACTTCGGCGAAGCAAGGAAGGCGACGATCCAGCCCATTTCCTCGGGCTGCAACACCCGGCGAATCGGCGTGACCTTGACGTAGTTGGCCTCGACTTCGGCAGCCGTCAGCCCTTGCTTTTGGGCTTCCTTCTCGTAAAGCTCGTGGATGTGCGGCGTCTCGACGACACCCGGGTGAATCGTGTTCACAGTGATACCGTGCGGACCCAGTTGGTCGGACAGCGTTTTCGTCAGGTGGACGATGGCGATGTTGCGCATGCCGGACAGTTGCTTGCTACCGCGACCGGTCAATCCGCCGATATTGATGATTCGACCGAAGCCGTTCTGACGCATGTAGGGAGCCGCGGCCTTAGCGCAACGCATGTAGCCGACCACTTTGATGTCGATGTCTTGCAGCAGCCCCTGCGGGTCGGCGTTCTCAAGCTCGGTGCGAACCAAACCACCCGGGTGGGCGGCACCGTTAAGCAAGATGTCGAGACGTCCGAATTGGGCGATGTGCGCGGCCATTGCCTTTTCGATAGACGCCATGTCGGTGGTATCGACGCTCTGCGGCAGAACCTGCCCAGCCGCGCTCCCCAGATCGGCGAGCGCTTCACGAATCTCGTTCGCGGCAATCTCGAGGTGCTCCATGCGCCGGGCGGCGATGGTGACGTTCACGCCTTCGCGGGCCAGTTCAAGGGCGACAGCCTTGCCGATGCCCATGCTGCCGCCCGTGATGAAGGCCGCCTTTCCGTTGAGTTCCAGGTTCATAGCTAAGTCGGATAAGTCAGGATTTCAGAGAGATGCCGAGCACTTCGATAGCGCTACGGAAGGCACATTTCGATGAGACTCGGGCCGTCGGTGTGGGCGAGCGCCTTTTCAATCGCGAGCACGAGCGCTTGCGTCGTCGCCACGCGCTGGGACGGCACGCCGTACCCTTTCGAAAGGGCCTGCCAATCGATGGCGGGGTCGTCCAGCAGCGTCAGGCGCTTCGAGTTCGGCGCGTCCGTGGGCAAACCGCTTCGGTTGAGCTCGGTTTGCAAGATGCCGTATCGCTTGTTCGACGTAATGAGCATCACGATCGGCAGCCGCTCTCTGGCCATCGTCCAAAGCGATTGAATCGTGTACTGAGCGCTGCCATCGGATTGCAACGCGAAGACGCGGCGCTCCGGGCAAGCCACTGCTGCACCGAGCGCCACCGGCAAGCCTTGGCCGATAGCACCACCGGTGTTGGTCAGGATGGTGTGACGCGCGGCACGTGCGCAGGCCGTCACGAACGGATAACCACACGTGCCACCTTCCACGGAAACGATGGCGTTTGCGGGAAGTGCGTTGGAGAGGATTCGGCCGACGGCCTGCGGCGTGAGGTCGCCATCGTCAATCTCCCAACGTTGCGCTGCGACACCGGCGACGAGGTGATGTCCAAGGTCCAGCTCGAGGGCGAGCGCCTCAAGGGCTTCATCGGCTGCCTCGCCGGGGGTGGCCAGCGTGACAATGTCGTCGGGCGCCGCCAGTTCGCTGGGGATGCCCTCGTAGCCAAAGTACGTGACGGGTGCGAGTGCGCCGGCGAGCACAACTTTGCGAGCGTCGAGCGCGGCGAGTGCGGGCTCGGGGAAATACGGCAGACGGTCGATGTCGGGGAGTCCGCCGCCGCGCTCCGTGCGCGCCGGAAACGTTTCGCTGTAGCAGCGCGCGCCTGTCGCCGCCGCGATGCGGGCTGCCGCCTCTTGTCCGCGTGCCGAAAGCGCCCGATCCCCCATCAGAATGACGGCAGGCGTGCCGCGTCGAAGCAGCGCAGCGACTTCAGAGACACGCGCCGGTTGAAAGCCTTTCACCGGGGTCTCGGATGCCTCAACTTGTTGTGAGGCATCGACACTCACTGCTTGCAGGTCGACAGGCAATACGAGTGTTGCAACACCACGAGTCCCGCCGCCGCCCATGGCAGCGGCAATCGCATCCAGGGTGTCTCGCGCCAGATCGCCCTGGTCAGCCACACTGCGATACCACACGGAAACGGGGCGGGCCAGCGACTCGATATCGGACGTCAGCGGCGCGTCGTACTTCACGTGTGCTCGCGTATGGTCACCAACGATGTTCAGAATCGGCGTACGTGCGCGCCGAGCGTTGTGCAAGTTCGCAATCCCATTCGCGTGCCCCGGCCCGAGATGCAGCAACGTCATCGCAGGCTTGCCGGCCATCCGGCCGTATCCGTCGGCGGCTCCCGTACAAACGCCCTCGAACAGCCCGAGGATGGGACGAACGCCGTCCACCATGTCCAACGCACCGACGAACGGCATTTCAGTGGTGCCAGGGTTTGCGAAACATACGTTGACACCAGCCGCTCGCGCGGCCCTCAACACCACACATGCACCGTTCTGTTGTCGAAAGTTCATTTCCGGGATTTCCACCAAAAAGCACACCTAGAAAAATTAGTTTTGTTTACTTTAATCCCAAATAAAGGGATTTGTAAAACAGAAAGTTATTTCCGCAGATGATCCCGGCGACACGAAGAAAGCTCAAAGCCCTTGATAGATGGGGCTTTACGGGCGGTAAGTGCGGGAGCTAGGGGTTTACACGATGCCGCGCTTGTGAGCGTGATTTCGCAGAGATGGGGCACCGATTCCGCAATTTGGGATTAACGTTCGTCCCCGGCATTCAAATCCGTCACCCGCCGCCCTCAGAACGAGAATCGCCGCACGGGGCCACCGAGCGGCGATTCAAGGATGAAGGTGACAGCGCACTGCGGTGCGCTTGCGATCAGGCGACGTGACCCGCCGGAGCCGGCATTTGCGGTGCTTGTCGCGCAACTAGGCGGAGCAGAAGTACCGTCCCCACCAGTAGTAATCCGGCGACAAGGGTGAGTCCGGCGTACGGTGTGCCGGTGCGCGCCATCATGCCGCCGACAAGCCACGAGCTAAAGGCGCCGCCAATGGACCCAAGCGAACTGATGATGGCGATGCCGGCCGCAGCGCTTCGACCGAACAGTTGGGCCGCAGGAATCGTCCAGTAGACGATGGGCACCGTGAAAATGCAGAGCTGAGCGATCGCCACAAGCACCACGGTCGCCGGAACATTTCCTGCGGCAAATCGGAGCAGGAACAGGCTAACGGCAGTCGCCAGCATGCACGCCGCGATGTGCCAACGCCGCTCCATTCGACGATCCGAGCTATAGGCGATAGCAAGATTGCCCACCATCGTGCAGACGGAGATAAGGCCCGACAACCATCCAATCGTCGCAACACTCGTCACCCCCGAGGACTTGAGAATGGTCGGGGCCCAGAAGGTGACGGCAACCATTCCCACATAAATGCAGAAATACACTGCGGCCAACCCGAGAATGCGCCGATTCCGGAGGATTTCCATGAGGCTGATACCGCTGTGCCCAATCACCGCCTTGCTTTGCGTTGCCCTCAAATCGCGCTCAAGCACCGCACGGTCGGCGTCCGTCAGCCACCGGGCTTTCCCCGGGCCGTCGCTCAACATGAAGGGAGCAAGCAAGCCGAGCGAGATGGCCGGGGTTCCCTCGATCAGGAACAACCATTGCCATCCCCGCAGCCCGAGATACTCGTGCATCTGGCTCATGATCAAGCCGGATAGCGGCCCGCCTGTCATGCCTGCAACGGGCACCGCCAGCATGAGCACGCTATTGATACGCGCTCGCATGTGGTCGGGAAACCAATACGAGAGATACAGAATCAAGCCGGGAAAGAATCCCGCTTCCGCCGCCCCCAGCAGGAATCGCAGGAAGTAAAGCGACCACGCGCCGGTGACGAACATCTGGGCCACCGTGCAGGCCCCCCACAAAACCATGATGCGAAGCAGTGTTTTCCTCGCGCCGATACGCGCGAGAAGCAGGTTGCTTGGCAACTCGAAGGCCGCGTAACTGATGAAGAAGATGCCTGTCGCCGCGCCGAAGACGGCTTCGCTCAGTCCAAGGTCTTGAAGGAACTGAAGCTTCGCGAACCCGATGTTCACCCGGTCGATGAAGTTCAGTACGTAGCAGAGAAACAGGAACGGGATGGTGCGCAACGCGACCTTACGATAGACGTGCGCCGAAGACGAGTGGGACATGTTGCTCTCCTATCACCACCCCGAATATCGGGATGAAGACCATTAATATTTGCAAATTCATGGTCTATTTTTTCTCAAAATCCCGCAACAAGGGATTTGTAGGTAGTTAACCTAAGATAGAAAGCGACGTTGAGGAGGCGGTGCCAGACGCACGGCATCAGCCACTCCGGGGAAATGCAGAGAGGAGGCGGTGCGACTCGGCATGCGAAAAAATCGGAACAATACCCCCGATTCAAGGGGGTAATCAGCCGGTTCGCAACGCGAAAAAAAAGCCGGGACGTTGATGACGTCTCCGGCCTTATGCGGCAAGTGTATCCAGGAAGCATTGCCCGCTTCTTCGCGGGCAATTTCGATGTCGAAAGATGCGCTTCTATTTTTTTGAGCGGCGACGCACTCGCGCCCGGGCGACTTACTCCACCGTCACCGATTTAGCGAGGTTGCGGGGCTTGTCGACATCGGTGCCGCGCGCGCAGGCGGTGTGATAGGCGAGCAGTTGCAGCGGCACGACGTGCAGAATCGGCGAAAGCTGACCGTAATGCTCCGGCATGCGGATCACATGAATGCCATCGGCGTTTGCAATCTCCGTGTCGGCGTCGGCAAACACGTACAACTGGCCGCCACGCGCACGCACTTCCTGCATGTTCGATTTCAGCTTCTCGACCAGCGCGTCGCGCGGCGCGACCGTCACCACCGGCATCTCTTCCGTCACCAGCGCAAGCGGGCCGTGCTTCAGTTCGCCCGCCGGATAGGCCTCGGCGTGGATGTACGAGATTTCCTTGAGCTTGAGCGCGCCCTCGAGCGCGATCGGGTAGTGCAGACCACGTCCCAGGAACAGCGCATTCTCGCGACGGGCAAACTCCTCCGCCCACGCGATGATCTGCGGCTCCAGCGCCAGCACGCTGTGCAGCGCCGCCGGGAGGTGGCGCAACTGCGTCAGGTACTCGGCTTCCTGCGCCGGCGTCAAACGTCCGCGCAGTTTCGCCATGGTCAGCGTCAGCAGAAACAACGCCGTCAACTGCGTCGTGAACGCTTTCGTCGACGCCACGCCGATTTCCGTGCCGGCACGCGTCAGGTAATGCAACGCCGTCTGACGCACCATCGCACTGGTGCCCACGTTGCAGATCGCGAGCGTGTTTGTCATGCCCAGCGATTGGGCGTGCTGTAGCGCCGCCATCGTATCGGCCGTCTCGCCCGACTGCGAAATCGTGACCACCAACGTTCTCGGATTCGGCACGCTGTCGCGATAGCGGTACTCGCTTGCCACTTCCACCTGCGTCGGGATCTGCGCCAGCGATTCCAGCCAATACTTGGCCGTCATGCCCGAGTAGTAGCTCGTGCCGCACGCCAGAATCAGGATCGAGTCGACGTTGCTCAGCACCGCTTCCGCCGTCTCGCCGAAAAGCGTCGGGGAAATGCCTTCCACGCCTTCCATCGTGTCGCCGATCGCTCGCGGCTGCTCGAAGATTTCCTTCTGCATGTAGTGACGATACGGACCCAGTTCCACCGCGCCCGTGTACGCCTGCACCGTGCGAACCTCGCGCTCGACGATCTCATGGTTGCGATCCATGATCGTCACGCCCTCCAGCGTGAGTTCGACGACGTCGCCCTCCTCCAGATAGATGAACTGATCCGTCGTGCCCGCGAGCGCCAGTGCATCGGAGGCGAGGAAGTTCTCGCCCTCACCCACGCCCACGACCAGCGGCGACCCCGCACGCGCGCCAATCACCCGGTGCGGCTCCTGCTTACGGAAGACGGCGATGGCGTAGGCACCATGCAGACGGCGCGTTGCCAGACGCACAGCGTGATACAGATCGCTCGCTGCACCGTTCGTCAGAATGTGATGAATCAGGTGTGCGATAACTTCGGTGTCTGTCTGCGACACGAAGTCGTAGCCCAGGCCACGAAGCTCCTCACGCAGGCTTTCATGATTCTCGATGATGCCGTTGTGGACCAGCGCCACTTCGTCGCGCGAGAAGATCGGATGCGCATTGTTCGTGACCGGTGCGCCGTGCGTCGCCCAACGGGTGTGGGCAATGCCCGTCTCGCCGCTCAGGTGCGTTTGCGCAAGCTGCTCGTCGAGATCGGCCACACGCGACACGCTGCGCGCGCGCTGAGGCACGCCGTCCTTCAGCACGGCTACGCCGCACGAGTCATAGCCGCGGTATTCCAGACGACGCAGACCTTCCACCAACACCGGTACTACATTACGTCGCGCCACCGCGCCGACAATGCCGCACATATTCGCTTCCCTTTATGCCAGAGAGCCCTGGCTCATTCGATCGGATTCGATCCGTTTTGACTTTGCCAGCGCACGCTCTACCTCGTGCACCGGCCCATATTCCTCAATTTTACTGCTTCTGCTTGCGCGGACGGACGTAACCCATCTTCGCTTCCTGCGTCTTGCCGTTGAGCACCAGCGCGTCTTCCGGCGTGTCCTTCCACACGGTGGTTCCAGCGGCAATCGTCGTGCCGCGACGCACGGTCACCGGCGCCACGAGTTGCGTGTCCGAACCGATGAAGACGTCGTCCTCGATCACGGTGCGATGCTTGTTCGCGCCGTCGTAATTGCACGTGATGGTGCCCGCGCCGATATTCACGCGCGCTCCCACTGTCGAGTCGCCCACGTAGGCCAGATGGTTGGCCTTCGAACCCCTGGCAAGCGACGCGTTCTTCACTTCCACGAAGTTACCGATGTGCACCTCATCGGCCAGATCGGCCCCCGGGCGCAGGCGGGCATACGGCCCGATGTGCGCATCGGCGCCGACCACGGCGCCATCCAGATGACTGAACGCCTCGATGCGCGTGCCCGGACCGATGGTGCTGTTACGAATCACGCAGTTCGCACCGATGGTCGCGCCGTCGCCAATCGTCACATGGCCTTCGAATACGCAATTCACATCGATAGCGACATCGGTGCCGCACACGATCTCGCCGCGCAGGTCGAAGCGAGCCGGATCGATCAGGGTGACGCCCGCCACGAGCAATGCGCGCGCCGCGTTGCGCTGATAGTCGCGCTCCAGCTCGGCAAGCTGCACTTTGTCGTTCACACCGTTGGGCTCCCACGCGAACGCCGGTTGCGTGGTGACGACCGGCACGCCGTCGGCCACCGCGCAGGCAATCACGTCCGTCAGGTAGTACTCGCCCTGCGCATTCTGATTCTTCAAGCCGCTCAACCAGCCTTTGAGCGCACGCGTGGGTGCCACCACGATGCCGGTGTTGATCTCGCGAATGGCCAATTCGGCCTCGTTGGCGTCCTTCTGTTCAACGATGCGCAGCACGTTGCCGGCCGCGTCGCGCACGATCCGGCCGTAACCCGTCGGGTTCTCCAGATCGACGGTAAGCACGCCCAGCTTGTCGTTGCCTGCGGCGTCGAGCAACGCCTGCAACGTCTCGGGGCGCGTGAGCGGCACATCGCCGTAAAGCACCAGCGTCGGCACCGACTCGTCGAGCAGCGGCGCTGCCTGCTGCACCGCGTGCCCCGTGCCCAACTGTTGCGCCTGCTCCGCGAAGCGCACGCCATCGCCGGCAACTGCCTCGCGCACGGCGTCGCCACCATGCCCGATCACCACGATGAGTTGGCCCGGCGTGAGCTTGCGTGCGGTCGCAATCACATGCGACAAGAGCGGCCGGCCGGCCAGCGGTTGAAGCACCTTCGGCAGCTTCGAGCGCATGCGCTTACCCATGCCGGCGGCGAGAATCACAATATTCATGGCGTCGTGACGATTCGAGAGTCGGAGTTTCGGTATCTTGCGACCCGCCGGATAGGTTGGCAGGGCCGCGTCAAGGAATGAACCAGCGAGCGACGAGAATCTCGCTCAGTCGTCGAATTGCGTGATGCGAATGATGCCGGCGTCGTTTTCATCGCCGCACGGTGCCTCGTCGAACGCTATATCGCCGAGCGGATCGGGCTGCCCCGTTGCGCGCAGATTCTTGAAGTCGTGAAGGTTCGTATCCATCAGGTGTGAGGGAATCACATTCGACAGTGCGCTGAAAATCGACTTGATGCGCCCCGGATGCTGCTTCTCCCACTGGCGGATCAGCGCCTTCATCTCGGCGCGCTTCAGGTTCGGCTGGCTGCCGCACAGCGTGCACGGAATGATCGGGAATTGCTTGTACTCGGCGTAACGCTCCAGATCCGATTCGCGCACATACGCGAGCGGGCGGATCACGACGTTCTTGCCGTCGTCCGATTGCAGCTTCGGTGGCATGCCCTTGAGCTTGCCACCGTAGAACAGGTTCAGGAAGACGGTCTCGATGATGTCGTCGCGATGGTGGCCCAGCGCGACCTTGGTCGCACCGAGTTCGCCGGCCACGCGATAAAGAATGCCGCGGCGCAGGCGCGAGCACAGCGAGCAGGTCGTCTTGCCCTCAGGCACCACGCGCTTGACGATGGAATACGTATCCTGATTCTCGATGTGGAAATCCACGCCGATGGAACGGAAGTAATCGGGCAGCACATGCTCCGGGAAACCCGGCTGCTTCTGGTCGAGATTGACCGCGACGATCGAGAAGTCGATCGGGGCGCGCTCGCGCAACTTGAGCAGGATATCGAGCATGGCGTAGCTGTCCTTGCCACCGGACATGCACACCATCACACGGTCGCCTTGCTCGATCATGTTGTAGTCGCCGATGGCCTGCCCCGTCAGACGGAACAGCCGCTTCTCGAGCTTATTGTTCTCGAACGCGAGCTTCTGCGCTTTCTTCACACTGTCGGCGGCAACGTTTGCACTCGCGGCCAGTGGCGCGCCGGTCTCGGGCATGACGGCACTCATGTCAGGCATCCTTCATCTTGAAAACTTCGATGCCCACCGAGTGGCAATCGGGGTACACGTCGGGCTTCTCGGTCGACACGCCCACGGCACGCACGCGCGGATGCGCCAGCAGCGCACTCGCGACGTCGTCGCACAGGGTTTCCTGCAAATGGATGTGGCCCTGCCCCACGCGCTTGGCAATCGTCTCGCGCATGAAGTCGTAGTCGACAACCTCGTCGAGCTTGTCGGCCACGGGGGTGCTCTCGGCGAGCGGCACGAACAGTTGCACGTTGATCAGCACGCGCTGTTCGCCCCGCTTCTCGTAATCGTGCACGCCGATGTTGATGAACACCTCATAGTCGCGCAGAAACATGCGACGGCAGTCCATCAGGCGAGGGTGGGAAAGAGCGCTATGCATTTTGAAAACTCGTAATGACAATCAACGAGACCGGTCGGCATCGGCCGGCTCGGTCAGAAATTTCACGTCGCGCGACGAACTCGCGAGATGCTGCCCGCCGTCGACATACAGCACCGTGCCTGTCACCGCAGGGGCTTCGGCCAGATACGCCACGGCCTGCGCAATGTCCTCCGGTGTCGACGACGCGCCCAGTGGCGTCGACGCATGTGCCGCCGCGAAGCCCCCGGGGGTCTGATCGACCGACAGCAGCGTGACGCCCGGCGCAACGCCGACCACGCGCAAACGCGGGGCGAAGGCCTGCGCCAGCAAGGTCGTCGCCACATCCAGCGCCGCCTTCGACAGCGTGTACGACAAGTAATCGGGGTTCGGATTCGCCAGCTTCTGATCGAGCAGGTTGACGACAACACCGCGTTGCGTCTCGCCCAGTGCGGCGTGCATTTCACGCGCGAGCACCAGCGGTGCGCCCGCATTCACGCGCATGTGGCGCTCCAGCGCCTGATAGCCGAAATCGTCGGCGCTATCGTACTCGAAGCGCGACGCATTGTTGACGAGGCAGGCAGGCACACCAAGCGCTTCGATACAGCGAGCGATGAGACCGGCTGTGGCAGCTTCATCGGCAAGCGACGCCTGCAACGCCACCGCCCGGCGCCCCAACGCCTCGATGGCCGCGACGGTCTCCAACGCCTCATTGTGCGAACGCTCGTAGTGAACGGCAACGTCCCACCCCGTGGCAGCAAGCCGCAACGCAATCGCGCGCCCGATCCGGCGCGCGCCGCCCGTCACGAGCGCCACGCGCGGCACAACGCGCGCGCTGGCGGCGTCGCTAGCGGCAGGCGAGGGGCGTGGCGTCGATGCAACGGTCATACGGCAGATTCCGGTCAGTGGGCAAGCAAGCAGACGAACTTCGGGCGGCAGGCAGGCTAGGCCCGGCACCGGGCGTGATGGCTCGCGATAGCCTCGCAAGTCGCCCGAACAAAGGGCACATATTGCAAAAACTGGCGAAAACCATGCGAAAACGGTCAAAAACTGACAAAAACCGGCGGAATTTTCGCCGATATCGCCCGCAGACGCGCTTTCACATCTCAAGCAGCCAGTCCGCACCGTCTCCGTTACAATGCCCGCATGAATCAGGCCGCACCGAAACCGCATAGTTTACCCGTTCCGGAGCCGGACGCGCTCGAACACTCGCGCCGTCTCACGGCTCATCTCGCCGACGCCATTGACGCAGCCGGCGGCTGGCTGCCCTTCGATCGCTTCATGGAACTGGCCTTGTACGCACCCGGCCTCGGTTACTACGCCGCCGGCGCCGCCAAATTCGGGCGTCTCGCCGCCGACGGCAGCGACTTCGTTACCGCACCGGAACTCACGCCGCTCTTCGCCCGCACGCTCGCGCGTCAACTCGGCGAGATCTTAGAACAGACGGGCGACGCACAGGTGCTGGAATTCGGCGCAGGGTCGGGACGTCTGGCCGCCGATCTGTTGCTCGCCCTCGAAGCCGAAGGCACGCCCTGCGAGACGTACTCGATCATGGAACTCTCCGGCGAGCTGCGCGCACGCCAGCGCGAGACCATCGCCAACGCTGCGCCGCATCTTCTCGCGCGTGTCACGTGGCTCGATCAGTTGCCCGACGCCTTTCGCGGCGTCATGCTCGGCAACGAAGTGCTCGATGCCATGCCGGTTCACCTGTGGGCGCGCCGTCCGGACGAGACAGGACAGCCCATCTGGTTCGAGCGCGGCGTGGTGCGCACGCCGGCGGGTTTCGGGTGGGAAGAACGTCTGTACACCGGTCCGTTGCCGGAAGCGCTCGGTGCACTGGCCGATCTGCCGCCGACACAGGAGTATCTGACGGAAACGCACGAAGCCGCATCCGCCTTCGTGCGCAGCGTGGCGCCGCTGCTCGCGCGCGGCGTGTTGCTGCTCATCGACTACGGATTCCCGGCGCGGGAGTATTATCATCCGCAACGCGCTCACGGCACGTTGATGTGTCACTATCGACACCACGCGCACGACGATCCGTTTTATTACCCGGGCTTGCAGGACATCACCGCGCACGTGGACTTTTCAGGGATCGCCGATGCCGGCGTCGATGCCGGGCTCGATCTGCTGGGCTTCACGTCGCAGGCGCGATTCCTGATGAACGCGGGCATCATCGACTTGATGAGCGCGCTCGATCCGACCGATCCGAAGACGTTCCTGCCCGCAACGGCGGCCGCACAGAAATTGCTGTCCGAGGCCGAGATGGGCGAACTCTTCAAAGTCATCGCCTTCGGACGCGGGATGGACGAGTGGGCTGGGCTGATCGGCTTCGCCACCGGCGACCGCAGCCACGCGCTCTAACGTCTTCCCTTCACACGAGGCCACGCCGATGTTCCGCTGGATGTTTACGATCTTCATCGCGATCTGCATCCTCTCGGCAGCTTCGCCGTGGCTCACCAAACTCGGCATCGGCCGATTGCCCGGTGACCTGCGTTTGCGCTGGCGAGGTCGCGAAATGCTCTTTCCGTTCGCCTCCACCGTCGTGCTCTCTCTCGTCTTCAATCTCCTGATTCGATTGCTGTAAGTCCGGCGGCGGGCGCAACACCTGTTGCAGCACCCGCCAGCCGCTTCCCGTCGTCTCTCCCTGCCTGATTCCCCCATGCATCCGCGGCCTCTCGCAAGACTGGCGCGGCGGCTCGCTCGCTACCACCGCCCCTTTGCCCAAACCCATACCATCGCTAGGGTTAACGACCATTTGATCATTTGTTGCAAAAAAATTACCATGAAACAAATGATTCAATCATGAATCACGGGTGAGACCATTTTCAGGAGCAGGGCATGATCAAGATGCGATTGACCGGGGTAATGTTGGGCGTAGCGATGTGTGTGGCGGCAGGCGCGGCACAGGCTCAGCCCGCATCGGAGACGCTGCAAAAGATCGAGAGCAGCGGCGTGATCTCCATCGGGCATCGCGAGTCGTCGATTCCGTTCTCGTACTACGACAACAACCACAACGTCATCGGCTACTCGCAGGATCTGTGCAACAAGATCGTCGACGTGGTGAAGACCCGTCTGAAGAAGCCCGATCTGCAAGTGCGCTTCATCCCCGTCACTTCGCAGAACCGTATTGCGCTCGTGCAGAACGGCACGGTCGATATCGAGTGCGGCGTGACGACGAACCTAAAAGCGCGTCAGGCGCAGGTCAACTTCTCGAATACGTTCTTCGTCGCGGGCACGCGGCTGCTGGTGAACAAGAATTCGGGCATCAAGGACTTTCCTGATCTCGCGGGCAAGCCTGTCGTAACCAATGCGGGCACGACGTCGGAGCGCATCCTCAACAAGATGAACAACGACAAGAAGATGAACATGAGCGTGATTTCGGGCAAGGACTACGGCGAATCGTTCACCATGCTCCAGGGCGGCCGTGTTCAGGCGTTCATGATGGACGATGTGCTGCTCGCGGGCTCGCGCACGATGGGCCGCAATCCGGACGACTGGGTCGTGACGGGAACGCCGCAGTCGTTCGAGGCTTACGGCTTCATGATGAAGCACGGCGATTCGGAGTTCAAAAAGCTCGTCGACGACACGCTGGCGGGCGTAATGAAGAGTGGCGAGATCAACACGATGTACAAGAAGTGGTTCGAATCGCCGGTGCCGCCGAAGAACACCAGCTTCAACTTCCCGATGAGCGAACAGCTCAAGCAGCTCTACGCGAACCCGAACGACAAAGCGTTCGAATAAGTCTTGCCGATCGTGTGCAAGGGCGCGCGTTCTCGCTGACTGCAAATCCGTAATTCTCGCGTCAGGGGCAACATCGGCCACAGGCAAAGACCGCCATCATTGGGGGGGTCTTTGCCTTTTGCCATTTCTGGAGCCCCGCTCATGATGTCACTGCCCGGCAGCCAACAGCGCACCGCCAATGCCACCACGTCGCCCTTGGTCACGTTGAGCCATCCCGAAGGTCACGCGCTACCGGGGAAGTGCTTCAGTGCCGCGCTGCATTTCGCCGGGAATGTCCCGTTCCCCGAACCCGACGTACTGAAGCTGCCCGATACTCCCACGCATTACTACAACTTCGCCGTTGCCTTTCTGAAGGCCAACCGGCAAAGCATGGACATGTATTGGGCCGACCGGGATGCCATTCCGGCGCTCATCCGCTCGGAGATGTCGCTTTATCCTGGCTTGCGGATCTCCCATCACCCGACACCCGCAGCGTTCGCGGCATACGTCAGCGAACAATGCCGAACGCAAGCCTCGCACCGCGAGCAGTGTCTTATCGAACTCAGCCCGAAGGAAGGACATTGCGTGGGTGCTGACCTGAGCATCGATGCGGGCGAACCCACCATCATCGTCATCGAATCGAGCACGCTGAACGCGACAGGCTCGGCCATGCTGCTCCTTCGGCTGGCCAACACGCTGAAGGACACCGTCACATGCATCGCCCGGAACGGGCTCGGCAGGCATTTGATGCTCTGCGAGACAGGCGCCCAGCAAAGCCGCATCGATTGCGCGATGTTCAGCCTGTGCGCATGCAAGTCCATGTTCAGAAGCGCGGCGGCCTTCACGTCGTTGCATGCCCGCTTGCGGGCGGGTGAGTTCAGCGAGATGCTGGATAAAGGCTATGCGGCAAGCAGCGAGGCCGACCTGTTGCTGCCCTCGGCGCTCATGCAACACACGCAGTCATCAACACGACTCGCAGACTACGCACGGCGCCGCATCCGGCACGATCCCGCGCAGGCGCTAACGGTCGGCAAATTGATAAGACGTCAGAAAGGTCTCGTCTTCGCTCGCGACGAGCGGACTTACAGCGTATCGATCGAAATGGCGAGAATCAAGATGGCGGGGCGCGCGCTCCCGCCCCCGGCGCAAGACATGACGTTGCTCGCGCCGCCGCGTCGCGACGACTTCATGTCGTCCACGGAATCTCAATAGTCATCGTGCACACCTTTGGGAACTGCGGGTATGTGACGCGAACGGCCTCACACCTGCTAAGCGCACTCGTCTGCTGCTCGCAACCCCGCCGCTTCGACGGCCTCGATTCTTGCGGCCTGTACAGCGTCGCGGATCTTCGCGGGATTGTCGGCGTACCGGCTTGCGACAGCCCCTGCATCGATACCGCGCGCCGCAGCGAGCGCGGCCATCAACCGGTCTCGCTGCGGATAGGGTGCGCTCGCGAAATCACCTCCGCGTCCGCGGGCATCGGCCTCGCAGGCTTGAAGCACTTCGACAAACCGGTCGGGTTTGCGCAAGGCGTCACACCGCTCCAGCAAACGCACCAGCGCCGCTGCGCCGAACTTCTGGCTTCCGTGGATATTGCCGTGTTCGCGCGCAACGACCTGCGCCAATTCGCGGCATTCGACCGGCACACGCAAACGCGTGCACAGCGGGCCGAGCAACCCGGCACTACGGCCCTCATGTCCGATATGACGCGGCAACACGTCTTCCGGCGTCGTGCCTTTGCCGAGATCGTGCGTGAGCGCGGCAAATCGCACCGGCAACGCATAACCCTGCGTCGCAGCGTAGTCGATCACCATCATCACATGCACGCCGGTATCGACTTCGGGATGAAAGTCGGCGCGCTGCGGCACACCCCACAACTGGGCCAGTTCGGGAAGGATGCGCTCGAGCGCACCCGCCGCACGCAACACGTCGAACATGCGCGAGGGCCGATGCTCCATCAGCCCGCGCGAAATCTCCTGCCAGACCCGCTCGGCGACCAGCGCGTCGACTTCGCCGTTGGCTGTCATTTCGCGCATCAGTACGAGCGTCTCGTCGGCCACGGAGAAATCGGTGAAGCGTGCCGCAAACCGCGCGCAACGCAGAATTCGCACCGGATCTTCCGCGAAGGCTTCGCCGACATGGCGAAACAGCCTCGCGTCGAGATCGCGTTTGCCGCCGTAGGGATCGATCAGCTCGTCCGACAGACTGTCGTCGGGCATGACTTCGCGCGCCATCGCGTTGATGGTGAAGTCGCGCCGGGCGAGGTCTTCCTCCAGCGTGACTTCCGGAGCGAAGTAGAACGAAAAGCCGTGATAGCCGCGCGCCGTCTTGCGCTCGGTTCGGGCGAGCGCATATTCGGCACGGGTTTCGGGATGGAGAAACACCGGAAAATCGCGGCCTACCGGTTTGAAGCCCTGTCGCACCATGTCTTCGGGTGTCGCGCCGACCACCACGTAGTCGCGATCCTTGACGGGCAGCCCCAGCATGGCGTCGCGAATTGCGCCGCCGACAGCGTAAATCTTCATGGGCGAACTTCGTAATAGGCGATGCGCACCGTCTCGCCACGCCCTCCTGCCACCCACGCCTGCACGGCAGCCACTTCTCGAATGCGATCGGCATACGCCTGCGCGTGCGCCGACAACGACGGCTCGAAGGTCGCGAAGCGCATCACCACCGGCGCATAGAACGCATCGGCAATGGTGAAGTCACCGAACAGGAACGGGCCTTCGTAACGCGCGAGGCAATCCTCCCAGATCGCTTCGACACGACGGATATCGCTCAGCACCTCGGGCGTTGAGCCCGCGCCCGGCCAATGCGCACCGACGTTCATCCACATGTTCGTGCGCAACGCGGTGAAGCCGCTGTGCATCTCCGCACAGATGCTGCGCGCATGGGCGCGTGCCTCGCGCGACTTCGGCCACAGAGGCAGATGCGGATAGCTTTCGACCAGGTATTCGCAGATGGCCAGCGAGTCCCAGACGGTAATGCCGTTGTCGATCAGACACGGCACTTTGCCCGTGGGGGAATAGCGCAAGATCTGCTCGCGCGAGTCGGGCTGCGCGAGCCAGACGTTCCGCTCGTCGAACGCAATGCCGAAATGCTTGAGCAAGACCCAGGGACGCATCGACCACGACGAGTATTTTTTGTTGGCAATGATCAGTTGCATGAGGACTTTCCTTGCGCGACGTCACGTCGAGGTGCCGCGCGTTTGATGGGGAAGCGTGCGGCGTTAGCGCCCCGCGTACCGCCGGTAGTCCGACAGACGCCGCTCCCAGTTGTCGCCATCGAGATAATCGACGGCAATTTCGAGCCCGTTCGGCGTAAGTCCGAGTTCGGGCGCCAGCGGACCGCTCATGACGTTGTCGACTTTCATGGAATCGAGATTGTCGCGCGTGATGATCGGCTCGCCCGGCAGCTTCTCGAAGATCGCCGCCTGCAAACGCGCCGTGCTGTCCGGCAGCGGCAGAATCGGCCGCTCGCAACCGCAGGCCGCACCGGCAAAGCGCACGAGGGCTTCGAGCGTGTAGACGTCGGGGCCGCCCAATTCGTAAGTCTTGCCGACGGTTGCGTCGTTATCGAGCGCGCCCGCGAAAGCTTGCGCGACGTCCGCCACGTAAATCGGCTGGAAGCGTGCCTTGGCACTCGCCAGCGGCACCACCGGCAGACGCCGTTGCAGCTTGGCAAACGTATTCAGGAAGTGGTCGCCCGGACCGAAGACCACGGACGGCCGGAAGATCGTGACGGGGATGCCCGTCTCGCGAATCGCCACCTCGCCGTCGCCCTTGGAGCGCTGATACATGCTCGGGCCATTGGCGTCGGCACCGAGTGCGCTCATATGGATGAGCCGATCGATTCCCCGGTCGCTGCATGCCTGCGCGATCTTGCGCGGCAACTCCACGTGAGCGCGCGCAAACGCACGGCCGTAGGGCGTGCCCCGGTCGCTGTGCAGCACACCGACGAGATTGATCACAGCATCGCTCCCCGCGATCACGCGTGCCAGCGCACGCGGGTCATGCACATCGCACTCAACGAGTTCCACCCCCGGCAACACACCGAGCGCCTTGGCGGCCTCGACACGCCGCGTCGGCAGACACACGGCGTGCCCCATTGTCACCAGCCGGGCAACCAGATGGCTGCCGATGAAGCCGGTGCCACCGACGACACAAACGTTATAGCGCATGCGTCACCTCCGCGTCATGACGATGGGACTGCGGCCCCGTCACTGGGGCAAGATGATGCCGAGCCGTTCCTTGAGCGATTGCGGACGGCCCGTGATCACGACCGAGTAATACGTCGTGTTCGACAACACGTTCTCGACGTAGGCGCGTGTCTCGTTGAACGGGATCGTTTCGGCAAAGATCGCGCCCTCGACCGGACGGTCCAGCGTGGAGCGCCACGTGCGCGGACGTCCAGGGCCAGCGTTGTAACCGGCCGACGCCAGCACGGCCGAGCCGTCGAACTTATTGTAGATATCCGACAGATAGCTGGTGCCCAGCCGGATATTGGTATCGATGTCGTGCATCATGCCCGGCTGATAATCCATGCCGATCTGCCTGGCCACCATCTTCGCGGTGGCCGGCATGATCTGCATCAGCCCGCCGGCACCGGCCGACGACCGCGCATTGATGATGAACCGCGACTCCTGACGGATCAGGCCGTAGGCCCACGCTTCGTCCAGATCGACAGCGGCGGCGAGCGGCTCCACCTTGCTGCGGAACGGCATCAGATAGCGCAGCGTGAAATCATGCTCGACCTTCGTGCGATCTGCCGTATTGACGGCGCGATCGAACAGCTCGATGCCATTGGCGTACTGCGCGGCGGCGATCAACTGACGGTCCGTCATGTTGCGCAGTTCCCAGTTCCACTCGCGATTGCCTTCGAAACGCAGGCCCAGATCGTAGAACTTGGCGGCCCGCTTGAAACCCGGGTTCGCGCGGTTTGCGTCGATCTCCGCCTTGGTGACGGCGGTGCGCTGGGGCAGCGATGTCTTGTTGCCCAACTCCTCGTTCGCCAGTTGGCCGTAGAAGTTCGTCTGCATGGCGATCTTCTGGAATTGCGCGCGGGCGGCGTCGCCTTGCCCGGCTTCACGCAGGGCGCGGCCGTACCAATACGTCCAGACACCGTCCTCGCGCAGGGCGGCGGGCATCGCTTCGATGCCCGTGCGCACGAGATTCCAGTCGCCCGCGCGCAGTGCCGCGCGAATCTTCCATTCCTGTGCCGTATTCGAGAGTTTGGCGCTGCCGGCCTGGCGATACCAGCTAATCGCCATCGGGTTCTGCGACAACGCACCGCGCATACCGATGGCGCCCCAGCCGATGGCGCGCTCTTCCTGCGACAAACTACCCGCCACGCTCGAGAAGCTGCTCGCGGCAAGCATGGCGTCGCTGCGGGCCATGCGCACGGTGGCGAGCAGCGCCAATTGGCGCGACGCCTCCGAGCCGTCGACGCCACGCGCGAGGATCTGTGCCGGACGCGTTGCCGCCATATCGAGCAGGCTGTCGTCCGGCCGCACGGCGCCGAGCGCATCGGCAATCTGCTTGCCCAGCGACGTGTAGTTTTCCTCGTAGGCCAGGCGAATCTGGTGCCAGACTTCCTTGCGCGGCAACTGACCGCTTGCGGCCAGCGTATTGATCATGTCGACGCAGCCCTCACCGTAGTACTTCGGCGTGGTCAGCAGATCGGTAGCGGCCTGCGTGACGTTCTCGCCACGTGCGGCACGCGACATCATCGAGTAGCACTTGACCTGGGTGTCGTCGTCGAGCGCGAACTTCGGATACTCGGCGTCGAACGTCTGCCAATCGTGGCGTTTGCCCAGCACCAGCAGCCAGTCGTTGCGCATCCGGTCGGCAATCGCCTGACCGTCATACGTGCGCAAGAAGGCGCGGATATCGTCGTCGGGCGCATCGATGAGCGCCTTACCCGAACGATCGAACATGCGCGGCTTGATCTGGAAGTACTGGACGTACGACGGCACGTCGTAGTCGGTGAGCATCGCGGCGAGCGCGGTGGCGCGCGGTGCGTCGTTCGCGCGGGCGGCTTCGCGCAACTGCACGAAGATGTCGTCGGGCGAGCGCTGCGAGAGCAGGTCGGCAGATGTCGCCGAGCGGCTTGCCGCAGATTGCGCCTTGGGGCGGCCGGTCGCCTGGGTCGTGCTGCAGGCGACAAGCGCGGCAGCGGTCAGGGCCAGCGCAGTGGCGCGATATACTCGGGTCAAACGTTCTGACATCTTCGGGGGAGCGTCGGTTAAAAGGTGAATTCAAGCATAGCACGGGACTCCGCCCTATCGGCGGCCCAAACCGCCGGAAATGGGATGGAATCGACCACCGGGAAGACGCGTTTGCGCAAGGCATTACTGGACGTACGCGCGACGCTCGCCGCACGCGAAGCGCGCGACGCCGCACTCGCCGCGCGCCTGCGCGACGAACTGACGCGCCGTGCGCCGCGCTGCGTGGGTTTCTACTGGCCGATTCAAGGCGAATTCGACGCCCGCGAGGTGGTCTCGGCATGGCTCGCACAGGCATCGCCCGAGACGCTGCGTCTGGCTGCGCTGCCGGTCGTGACCGCGCCGGCGACGCCGCTCGTCTTCCACCACTGGACGCCCGCGACGCCCATGAAGGACGGCCGCTACGGCATTCCCGTCCCGGCCGACGCCGAAGTCCTGGTGCCCGACCTGCTGCTGGTGCCTTGCGTGGGCTTTACCCGCGATGGCCTGCGACTGGGCTATGGCGGCGGCTTCTACGACCGCACCCTGCATTCGATGACCCCTGCCCCGCAAACGCTTGGCATCGCCTACGACGCGCTCGAGATCGAACATCTCGGCGCCGAAGCCCATGATCTGGCGCTCGACGCCATCGTGACGGAATCCGCCACCTTTGCACGCCTTCTCGGCCCCCATTGCTAACCCATGACAACGCTCAAGATTCTGCCGCTCGGCGACAGTGCGCTTGTGTGCGAGGCCGGTGCCACGCCCACGCTTGCCACACAGCGCCGCGTCTGGCACGTGGCGTCTCTCGCGCACGAATGGCCCGACGTGCGCGAAGTCGTGCCGGGCATGAACAACCTCACGCTGCTGTTCGACCCGCTCGCCACCGATATCGAAGTGCTGAGCGAGCGGCTACGCGACGCCTGGCAGACGCCGCCGGCCGCCGGTAACGTCGGACGCGACATCGAAATCCCCGTGCACTACGGCGGCCCGCATGGCCCCGATCTGGCCGAAGTGGCCAAACTTGCGCGTCTGCAGCCAAAAACGGTCGTACAGCGCCATGCCGCGCCGGAGTACATCGTCTACTTCCTCGGCTTCCAGCCGGGCTTCGCCTATCTTGGCGGCCTTGACGAATCGATAGCCACGCCCCGGCGCGCAGAGCCGAGACTGGCGGTGCCTGCCGGATCGGTGGGCATCGGCGGCAGTCAGACCGGCATCTATCCCCTTACCTCGCCCGGCGGCTGGCAGATCATCGGCCACACCGCCAGCGTTCTGTTCGACCCCGCCGCGACCCCGGCCGCCTTGCTTGCCCCAGGCGACCGCGTGCGCTTCACTATCGCGAGTCTCGACCTGTGATCGACATCCAGCGTGCCGGCCTGCTCACCACGGTTCAGGATCTGGGCCGTCCCCGACAACGTGAATTCGGCGTCGCCAGCGGCGGCGCCGTCGACCCGCTCGCCTGCGCCGTTGCCAACCGTCTCGTCGGCAACGACCCGAACACCGCCACCCTCGAAATCACGATGGGGGCGTGCGTGCTGCGCTTCAGCGCCGCCACCCTGGTCGCGCTGACCGGAGCCGACTGCCACGCCGACCTCGACGGCACGCCCGTGTGGTCGTGGTGGCGATTCCCGGTGGCGCGCGGTCAGACGCTGACACTGCGCCCGGCCCGCTTCGGCATGCGCACCTATCTGGCCGTGGCGGGCGGCATCGACGTGCCCGAGACACTTGGCTCGCGCAGCACCGATCTGGCGGCCGGCTTTGGCGGCTTCGAAGGCCGCGCCTTGCGCGACGGCGACCGCATCGCGCTCGGACACGCCAGCGCCGCCATACGCCACGTCGAGCCGTTGGGCGTGCGTCCGCCGCTGTGGCTGCCCGACCCGCTGGCGCAACATATCCGCGTGCTGCCCGGGCCGGAGTACGACGACTTTACCGCCGCCGCGCAGAAGCACTTCTGGGAAAACCCGTGGCAGGTCACACCGAACAGCAACCGTATGGGTTACCGCCTGTCGGGACCGGAGCCGCTCGCGCGCAAGAAGAATCGCAGTCACGATCTGCTCTCGCACGGCGTGCTGCCGGGCGTGATTCAGGTGCCGCCGTCGGGGCAACCGATCATTCTGCTGGCCGACGCCCAGACCACCGGCGGATACCCCAAGATCGGCGCCGTCATCACCGCCGACCTGTGGCGGCTCGGACAGGCCCGGCTGGGCAGCACCCTTTATTTTTCGGAGTGCAGCGCCGCCGAGGCACGCGAAGCGCTGCGCGAACAGTTACGCTACCTTGCCCAGATCGAGCGCGCGCTTGCGTGGCACGACCGCGGCATTCTGACGACACCACGGGTGCCGGCCATCACGCGCAAGCGCTAATGCAGCACTAAAGCAGCGCATACGCGACGGCATGCCCCGGCAGGAGAACACATGATGAAAATCGATCTGAACGTCGACCTAGGTGAAGGCTGCAATTTCGACGAGGCACTGCTGGCACTGGTCAGCTCGGCCAATGTCGCCTGTGGCTGGCACGCCGGCGACGCAGGCACCATGCAGCAAGTGGTGCGCTGGGCGCTGGAGAATGGCGTGGCCATTGGCGCGCACCCGAGCTTCCCCGACCGCGAGAATTTCGGTCGCACCGAAATGCAGCTCCCGCTCGACGAGATCCGCGCGGGCATGCTGTATCAGATCGGCGCACTCGCCGCGATGGCCAGGGCGCAAGGCGGCTGGCTCTCGCACGTCAAACCGCACGGGGCACTCTACAATCAGGCGGCGCGCGACCCGGCGCTGGCCGAAACGCTCGTCGAAGCCGTGCGCGCATTCGACACCGATCTCGCCATCTTCGGGCTGGCGGGCGGTGAGCTGGTGAAGGCGGCGCGTGCCGCCGGCATGCATGCGGTGGAGGAAGTCTTCGCGGATCGCGGCTACAACCCGGACGGCTCGCTGGTCAAACGCGGCACCCCCGGCGCCCTCATCGAGCGTGAGGAAGATGCGCTGGCGCAAACGCTGATGATGGTGCGCGAGCAGCGCGTACGCGCCATCGATGGCACGCTCGTGCCGATTCAGGCGCAAACCGTGTGTCTGCATGGTGACGGCGAACACGCCCTCGAATTCGCGCAACGCATCCGCAGCTTCCTGCTCGACGAAGGCATCGAAATCGCACCGGTTCGCTGATCGGCGCGCACGATCCCGAGTAAAAAACGCCGTCGGCGGGCTTCCCCGGACGGCGTTTTCATTTTCATTCGAATGCCGGCGCGCGCCGGCCGCTTCGCGACGCTTGCCTGCCGGGCATCGGCACGACGAGCGAAGACAACGTTCGCCAAGCGCGGCGGGAGCCCGGCGCACCGAGCGCACCGCCAGGTGATGTCGCTTACGCGGTCTCGCGAATGGCTTCCGCCACGATACCGAACAGCTCGTCGATTTGCGCTTCGCTCACGATGAGCGGCGGCGAGAACGCGAGAATGTCGCCCGTATAGCGCACCATCGCGCCCTTCTCGAAGCACTTGACGAACACCTCGTGTGCACGCGCGCCCGGTTTGCCGTCGCGGGTAGACATTTCGATACCGCCGACCAGTCCCAGATTACGAATGTCGATGACGTTCGGCAGATCGCGCAGACCGTGGATGGCCTTCTCGAAATACGGCGCGAGTTTCGCGGCACGCTCGAACAGGCCCTCGCTCTTGTACAAGTCGAGCGCGGCGCAAGCGGCGGCGGTGGCCAGCGGGTGACCCGAATACGTGTAACCGTGGAAGAACTCGATGGCGCCCGTGTTACCGGCATCGACGATAGTGTCGTGCACGCTCGTCTTCACCGCGACGGCGCCCATCGGGACCGCCGCGTTGTTCACGCCCTTGGCCATCGTGATGATGTCCGGCGTCACGCCGAAATACTGGGAGGCGAACGGCTTGCCCAGACGGCCGAGCCCGGTGATGACTTCGTCGAAGATCAGCAGAATGCCGTGCTTGTCGCAGATTTCGCGCAGCTTTTGCAGATAGCCCTGCGGCGGCACCAGCACGCCGGTGGAGCCCGCGAGCGGTTCGACGATCACGGCGGCGATGGTCGACGCATCGTGCAGGGTGACCAGGCGTTCGAGTTCGTCGGCCAGATGCGCACCCCACGTCGGCTGGCCCTTCGTGAACGCGGCTTCCTTGATGTTGAGCGTATGCGGCAGGTGGTCGACCGCCGGCAGCAATTGGCCCGAATAGGCCTTGCGATTCGGCGAGATGCCGCCGACCGAAATGCCGCCGAAGCCCACGCCGTGATAGCCGCGCTCGCGGCCGATGAGGCGCGTGCGCTGACCTTCGCCGCGGGCGCGGTGATACGCGAGGGCGATCTTCAGCGCGGTGTCGACCGATTCCGACCCCGAGTTCGTGAAGAAGATGCGATCGAGCCCCTGCGGCGTGATGGCGGCGATCTTGCTCGCCGCTTCGAACGCCTTCGGGTGGCCCATCTGGAACGTCGGCGCAAAGTCCATTTCACCGGCTTGCTGACGGATCGCCTCGACGATCTCGGTACGGCAGTGGCCGGCATTCACACACCACAGACCGGCGGTGCCGTCGAGAATCTGGCGATTGTCCGACGACGTGTAGTACATGCCCTCGGCCTTCACCAACAGACGCGGCGAGCTTTTGAACTGACGGTTGTTGGTGAACGGCATCCAGAACGCCGTCATGTCGAGATTCAGGTCTTTCATGTTCATCGCGGGGGGCTCCTCAGGTCTTGGCTCGATCAGGATGTCCTGCACACGGCACGACGGATCGCCACGGGTGGATGGGATCGATCCTACGAGAGGTCGACCGATACAGACATGTACAGTCACCTGGAAAATGTATATTCTGTATCGGTCAATTACCCCAACTGTATTGGCAATAGCCCGTACCCTGCCATCATGGTCCAGCCGCTCGCCTTTTCCCTGAATCGCGCCCAACCGGAAGCCCTCGTCGACCAGATCGTGCGGGAGGTCGAGCATGCGTTGCAGCGCCAGACGCTTCATGCGGGCGTGCGAATGCCGTCGATTCGCTCGCTGGCCAAGGCGCACGGCATCAGCACGTTCACCGTGGTGGAGGCCTACGATCGTCTCGTCGCCAATGGCGTGCTCGTGGCCCGGCGCGGGGCGGGGTTCTTCGTGGCAGGCGCGGCCGACGCGCGAGACGCGGGGCTGGCCAGCCCGGGCGGCGGCCTGACAACCGGTGCGGCGGCGAGCGAAGTCACGAACGCGTGGCTGCTTTCCGAAATCTTCGCGGACGACTCCATTGCGGTGAAAAGCGGTTGCGGATGGTTGCCGGACAGTTGGCTCGACGAAGACGGCCTGCATGGCGCGCTGCGCTCGCTCTCGAAAGGACCGGGCGCGCATTTCGCCCATTACGGGCATCCGCACGGGTACGGCCCGTTGCGTCAGTGGCTGGCGCGACGTCTCGGCGAGTTATCCATCGACGCGCCGCCCGAGAACATCGTGCTCACCCACGGCGCGACACAGGCGCTCGATCTGATCGTGCGCACACTGCTCAAGCCGGGCGACACTGTACTGGTCGAGGCCCCGGCGTACTGCAATTTGCTGGCGGTTTTGCGTCTGGCGGGGCTGAGTGTCGTAGGCATCGAGCGCACGGAAGCGGGGCTGGATCTCGCCGCGCTGGAGCAGGCGGCCCAGACGCACCGCCCGCGCGCGCTGTTCGTGAATCCCGCGTTGCAGAATCCGCTGGGAACATCGCTCTCGCCGGCGTCGGCGCATCGCATTCTTCAGTGCGCCGAGCAGTACGGTTTCTGGATCGTCGAGGACGACATCTATCGAGAGCTGGCCCCCGCCGGCACGCCGTCGCTCGCAGCGATGGACGGTCTGTCGCGAGTGATCTACGTGTCGAGTTTCTCGAAGACGATTTCGCCGTCGGTACGCGTGGGCTATCTGGCATGTTCGCGCGATCTGGCCCACGAGATTGCGCGCAGCAAGATGGTGGCAGGCCTCACGTCGTCGGAAATCAACGAGCGCATCGTGCACGCGATTCTGACCGAGGGGCGTCACCGCAAACACATCGAACGCCTGTCGGACCGGCTGACGCGTTCGCGCGCGCGCCTCATCACGCAGTTGCAATCGCACGGGGTGACACTGCTCGCGCAACCGGAGGGCGGAATGTTCGTGTGCGGCAGCTTGCCGCACACGTCACGCCCGGCACGCGAACTGGCCGAGGCCGCATTGCTGGAGAGCATCATGCTCGCGCCGGGAGAATTCTTCCTCGCGCACAACGAACCCTGTCACTGGTTCCGCTTCAACGTCGCATACTCGGACGACGCACGCCTGTTCCGCTTTCTCGATCGGGCAGCGACGGGGAAGCAGGCGGCATAGGCGACGGAGGTCTAAGGCGCTCACGGCATGTCCTGGCGAGGCGGCACCTCCAACCGCTCGATCATGGCAAACCGATGTCGCTCGTTATCGTGAAACACGATGCGGTTGCGCAACACGTCCATGCCAATGGCCCCCAGACTTACCATGCCGCCGCCGTGCGGCTGCGTTTGCGCCGCCACCGGATGCCGAACGATCCTCCGGCCATTGATTGTCAAATCGACGAGCCGCAGTCGCGCCTCACCCTCGATCCGTTGACCAAGCAAATCGACGGTTCCGCGACGGATCGCACCGGATTCAGCCCCCTGAATCAAAGACGTCGCAAGCGTGGTGGCATCGGCGCCCGAATCGACGACAACGGGAATCCGTCCCCCTTTGAAACCCACGGCAATGGCCATGACTCGATGAACATTGGGCAGTGACGTCCCGTCGGCGATCTCGAATCGTCCGGCAGAAGTCGGATCGAACCGGTCACTGACGAAAAAACAGTCGTCCTTGAAATTCAGCACGGTAACCTTGTCGTCTGCCAGGTATTGCGGACTGACGATGCCGGAAAAGCCCTCGGCCAATAACGGCGTTTCATCGATCACGTAGAAGTCCTGCACGACCTGATGCCCCTCAACGTCATCAACTTCAAGCATCAATCGCTTTGCCGAAGTCGATGAAGCGATGGCACTTAATACGTCGCTCCCCACAGGCGTATCCACCGCCGCTGGCAGCAAACGCGCGTCCCAGATGACATGCCGATTCGCGCCGGTGTCGAGCAACATCCGGGCGGGTTTTCCGCCAATCCTCACCGTGATGAAGGGGTCTGCCTTGCGCGACGGATCGCCATATCGGATGGACGACTCGAACAGCGGTTGTACCGATGGCCAAGGTGCAGCGCATCGCGCTGAACTTGCCTGGGCCAACAACGGCATCGCACAAAGAAAAGAGAGAAACGTCGAAACGATATGTCGTATGACGGGGTTGAAATACATCGTATGAATTTGTCGATCGAGTGATGGGTGGGGGCCATCAAGTATTGATCGACGACAAACAATTCGAAATCGGCAGATTCCGAAATACGGTTGCCCAGACAGTCACCGCGTCACCTTTGCCAGTGTCCAATAACGTGCCGGGCACCACGCTTACCCCCCGTCCCCCATCCCGAACCGCTCCCGATACGCCACCGGCGTCACACCGTACTGACGTTGAAACGCGCGGCGCAGGTTTTGTTCGTCGCCGAAGCCTACGCGCGCGGCAATGCGCTTGAGTGGCGCCTCCGAGTCGAGCAACGCGAAACGCGCCGCTTCCAGACGCATGCGCTCGACCGCCTTCGCCGGAGTCGATCCCGTGCGCGCGAGGTAGCTTCTGGCAAACGTGCGCGGACTCATGTTCGCCTGCTCCGCCAGACGCACCACCGACAGGTCGCCGTCCAGCCGCTCCGCCATCCACGCGTGCAGATCCCCGAACGGCGCCCCGGCGGCCACTTGCTCCTGCAACGGCGGACTGAACTGCGATTGCCCGCCCGCTCGCTTGAGGAACACCACGAGCCGGCGCGCCGCCTGCAACGCCACGTCCACACCGCAGTCGTCCTCGACCAGCGCCAACCCGAGGTCGATGCCCGCCGTGATCCCGGCCGACGTCCACACCGGTTCGTCGCGTACGTAAATCGGATCGGACTCGACCCGTGCCTCCGGGAAACATGTCTGCAACATCGCCGTATCCAACCAGTGCGTTGTCGCGCGCCGGCCGTTCAACAACCCGGCCGCCCCCAGAATGAACGCCCCCACACACACCGAACACACGCGTCTCACACGCGGGGCATAGCCGCGCAGCCACTCGCCCACCGCATCGGGCACCGCCGGACGATGCGCCACCGCACCACCCACCGCGATCAACGTGTCGACCTGCATCGCTTCAAGTGCGCGCATCGGCTCCGTATGCAACGTGACCCCCGAGCCGGTCTCCACGGGCCCCCCGTGCTCGGACACCACCACGGTGCTATACGGCGCCATCTTTCCCGACTCGGCGACATTGCGGATGACAGCGTGAAACGCGTCGAGCGGCCCGGCAAGATCCAGCAGCACGAACGGCGGCACGATGAGAAAGGCAACGAGACGGGGCTGATTCATGGTCATGGGCAAAGAAGAGCGTCAGGCGGGGGCTTGCACCGGACGGCGTTTCGCATCGAGCGCATACCACACGGTCGCCAGCGCAGCGAGCGCCAGCAGCGGGAAGGTCGCCTGATTGATGGTGGCCCAGCCGAAGCGGGCAAGCAGTTGCCCTGCGAACAGACTGGCGAGGGCCGTGCCGGCGAAGGTGATGAATTCGTTCGCGGCCTGCGCACGCGCACGCTCCGACGGGCGATACGACAAGGTGAGCAACGTCGTGCCCCCCACGAACATGAAGTTCCAGCCCACGCCGAGGAACGCCAGCGCAGCGTAGAAGTACGGCAGACTCGTCGACATCAGCGCCAGCACACCGCAAAGTGCGCTCATCGCAATACCGGCCAGCAGCACGGGCACCACGCCCCAGCGCTTGACGAGGTGCCCCGCAAAGAACGACGGCGCATACATGCCCACCAGATGCCACTCGATGATGCGAGCCCCATCGTCGATGCTGTGTCCACAAGCCACCGCCGCAATCGGTGTCGCCGTCATCACGAACATCATCACCATGAAGCCGATCAGGTTATTGGCCAATGCCGCCATATAAATAGGCTGACGCATGATCTCGCCCAGCGGACGGGCCGGTAACGCCGCCACGTCGCCCGCGGCACCGCTCGCCGTGTGCACCGGCAAATTGCGCAGGAAGCCGACAAGCAGCAACAGCGAAATGCCGGAGAGCAGCGTGACCACCAGATACGATCCTGCGAACGTCACCGGCGCGAGCCAGTCCTTGCTGCCCGCCGCGAGCGCAGGTCCGATCACCGCCGCCAGCACGCCGCCCGTGAGTACGATGGAAATCGCACGCGGCTTGTCCTCGACGGGCACGACGTCCGCCGCCGCCAGCCGGTAATAACGCGCAAACGCCTGAAACACCCCGACGCACGCCGTGCCCGCACAGAACATCGCGAAGTGCCGCTCGTAGATCGCCATGACCGACACCAGCCCGCCCGCCGTGCCGAACAATGCCCCCAGCGTGAAGCCCGCCCGCTGGCCGAAACGCTGGATCAGCATCGACGCGAAGATCGTCGTAATGGCCGAGGCCACGGTAATCAGCGAGAACGGCAGCGTCGCATAGCCCTTGTCGGACGCCAGCATGTAGCCGACGAGTCCCGTCAAGGTGAGGTCGACGGACAACGCGGCCGTATACAGCGCCTGACACGCCGCCAGCACGGCGGCATATCGGCGGCCCATACGGCGCTGGCGTTCGGCGTGGCCGGGATCGGAGGGGGGCGCGGTGCGCCCGGCAATGGCATCGGTCATGAGTGTGATGTCGAACAAGTCGGGAAGTCGTCGGGAGCCCTAATCTTGCCGTCGGCCGGTTTGGCACGAATGCCAATCATGCATCAAAAAATGCCACTTCGCGCCATCAACGCCATGGACTGGCTGCCGTGAAGCCGACCGGGCACCTCGGCGTTGCAATGGACGCTCGCGTCGTCATTCGCGCCAATTCGGTGCGCACCAACTCTGCGCGTCGCCGCACCAACGTGCTTCGCCCATCCTTCGCCCATCAGCCGAAAGGCGGATGCCCGAGACGAACGCCGGCACATACGTCACGCGTCGTCCCAACCCCTCCCAACCCCGTTTCGCCGCCTTGTACACCAGATGAGGGTTCGACTTGTACACCAGTCGACGTCTCGCAGCGGCCTTTTTGTAAACCCTTCGAGAGCACCGAACCCCGTTGACGCCTCGCCGCTGGCACGACCTTTGCGTAAGTCACCCCATACCGGATCCACCGGTCTAACCAGGAAAGGGGAAGACGTACCATGAAACGACGCACGCTACTCCAGATGGCGGCCCTCTCGGGCGCCGTATCGCTTACCGGCATGGCGCCCAACTTGTTTGCGCAGAGCAAGCAGCCCATCAAGGTCGGCATCCTGCACTCCCTCTCGGGCACGATGGCCATCTCGGAAACGTCGCTCAAGGATGTCGCGCTCATGACCATCGCCGACATCAACGCCAAAGGCGGCGTGATGGGCCGTCCGCTCGAAGCCGTCGTCGTCGACCCGGCCTCGAACTGGCCGCTCTTCGCGGAAAAAGCCCGCCAATTGCTCACCACTGACAAGGTCGCCGCCGTGTTCGGCTGCTGGACGTCGGTGTCGCGCAAGTCGGTGTTGCCCGTCTTCGAAGAACTCAACGGCCTGCTCTTCTACCCCGTGCAGTACGAAGGTGAAGAGATGTCGAAGAACGTCTTCTACACGGGCGCCGCGCCGAACCAGCAAGCGATCCCTGCCGTGGAATACGTGATGAGCAAGGAAGGCGGCGGCGCCAAGCGCTTCTTCCTGCTGGGCACCGACTACGTCTACCCGCGCACGACGAACAAGATCCTGCGCGCCTTCCTGCATTCGAAGGGCGTCGCCGACAAGGACATTCAAGAGGTCTACACGCCGTTCGGCCACAGCGATTACCAGACCATCGTCGCCAACATCAAACAGTTCGCACAAGGCGGCAAGACCTCGGTCATCTCGACCATCAACGGCGACTCGAACGTGCCGTTCTACAAGGAACTCGGCAACCAGGGCCTGAAGGCCACCGACGTGCCGGTCGTGGCGTTCTCGGTAGGCGAAGAGGAACTGCGCGGCATCGATGCGAAGCCGCTCGTGGGACACCTCGCGGCCTGGAACTACTTCATGTCGGTGAAGAACCCGACCAACGACGCGTTCAAGAAGGAGTGGTTCTCCTACGTCAAGGCGAAGGGTCTGCCGGGCGGCGACAAGCGCGTCACGAACGATCCGATGGAAGCCACCTTTGTCGGCATGCATATGTGGAAACAGGCCGTCGAAAAGGCCGGCAGCGTCGATGTCGACAAAGTGCGCACCGCCATGATCGGCCAGACCTTCAAGTCGCCGGACGGCTTCGACATGGTGATGGACGGCAACCACCACCTGCACAAGCCGGTGATGATCGGCGAGATCCGCCCGGACGGTCAGTTCAACGTCGTGTGGAAGACCAAGTCGACGGTGCGCGCGCAGCCGTGGAGCCCGTACATCGCGGGTAATGAAGGCAAGCCCGACAAAGTCTGACCTTCCTTTCACTCCTTGCGCCGGCGCCGCGTGGACGGTCTCCGGCGCACGCAGAGGTTTTGATGATAACGATAAGACGCTGGACTGCTGCCGCCCTTGTCCTGATATCACTGGGCGCCGCGCTGAGCACGCCCTCCACGGCCCGGGCTGCCCAACCGGGCATCACCGACGCCGACCTCACCGCGCTCGCCGGCGACGACTTCGACGCCCGCGCGCAAGCCATCGATCATCTCGCGGCCGACGGTTCACCGCAGGCTGCCGCGCTGCTCAATGCATTGGCCGACGACTCGGCCGTGATCGTGGGCAATCGCCTCGCGATTCAGAACGGCGACAAGTACGTCGATCCGATCACCGGCGCCCCCGTCAAGGCAGACGACGCCGGATCGCTCACGCTCAACAACGTGCTGCGCGCCAAGGTCGCCACCGCCGCTGCGGCCGGCGCTCTGCTCTCAACGGATCACGACGCCCGCGCGCATGCCATCGACACGATGCTGCAAAATCCGTCGCCCGCGTTCAAGACACTCATCGAGCAAGCACGCCAGAAGGAAACCGACCCGGCGCTGCGCAAACGCCTCGATCAGCTCTGGGCGCAATCGGCGTTGCACGATACCGATCCCGCGAAGCGCCGCGAGGCCATCGAGTTGATCGCCACCGCAGGCGACCCGCAGATGCGCGATCTGCTGTTGCCCATCGTCGCCAAGCAAGCGGACGGCACTTACGCCGAACCCGACGCCAACGTGCGCAGCGCTGCCGACATCGCGCTCACGCAACTGGCCTCCGCGCAGCGCCGCAGCGAGTTCTTCGGCACTATATTCGCGGGCCTGTCGCTCGGCAGCGTGTTGCTGCTCGCCGCGCTGGGGCTGGCCATCACGTATGGCCTGATCGGCGTCATCAATATGGCGCACGGCGAATTTTTGATGATCGGGGCGTATGCCACCTACGTGGTGCAAACGCTCTTCCAGCGCTTTCTGCCCGGCGCGTTCGATTTCTATCTCGTTGCGGCCGTGCCCGCCGCGTTCTTCGTTGCGGCACTTCTCGGCCTCGCGCTGGAGCGCACCGTCATCAAGCATCTGTACGGACGGCCGCTCGAAACCCTGCTCACGACCTTCGGCATCAGCCTGCTGCTGATTCAGGGCGTGCGCACACTGTTCGGCGCGCAGAACGTCGAAGTGGTCAATCCGTCGTGGATGAGCGGCGGTATCGCGGTCTTGCCCAACCTGATGCTGCCGTACAACCGCATCGTGATTCTGATATTCGCGCTGGTGGTCGTGGCGCTCACATGGTCGGTGCTCAATCTCACGCGTCTCGGTCTGTTCATTCGCGCCGTGACGCAAAACCGCTCGATGGCCGCCTGCGTCGGTGTCAAGACGGGCCGTGTCGACAGCTACGCCTTCGCGTTCGGTGCGGGCATTGCCGGGCTGGGCGGATGTGCACTCTCGCAAATCGGCAACGTCGGGCCCGATCTCGGTCAGAGCTACATCATCGACTCGTTCATGGCCGTGGTGCTGGGCGGCGTGGGACAACTCGCGGGGACGATCGTCGGCGCGTTCGGTCTGGGCATCGCCAACAAGCTGCTCGAACCGATGTGGGGCGCCGTGCTCGCCAAGATCGCCGTGCTGATCCTGATCGTGCTGTTCATCCAGAAACGCCCGCAGGGCATGTTTGCGCTCAAAGGGCGCAGCGCGGAGGCCTGAATGCAGACGTCGAACTTTTTGCCTGAAGGCACCACACCTTCGATCTCGCTGGATGTGCCCTCGCGCGCCCGCCTCCTGCCGAAGCACGTTGCGCCCTTGCTGCTCGCGTTCGTGATCGCCGTGGCGATTCTGGTGCCGGTGTGCGCGCTGGTGCTGCCCGCCACGCATCCGTTGCATCTGTCGGCCTACGCCATGACGCTCGTCGGCAAGATCATGTGTTACGCGATTGCCGCGCTCGCGCTCGATCTGGTGTGGGGCTACTGCGGCATTCTCAGCCTCGGCCACGGTCTGTTCTTCGCGCTGGGCGGCTATGCGATGGGCATGTACCTGATGCGCGGCATCGGCCGCGATGGCGTGTATCACAGTGACCTGCCGGACTTCATGGTGTTTCTCGACTGGAAGTCGCTGCCCTGGTACTGGACCGGCACCGAACACTTCGCCTGGGCGATGTTTCTCGTCGTGGCGTTGCCCGGCGTGGTCGCATGGATCTTCGGCTATCTGGCCTTCCGTTCGCGCGTGAAGGGGGTGTATCTGTCGATCATTACGCAGGCGCTCACGTTCGCGGCCATGCTGCTCTTCTATCGCAACGAGACGGGCTTCGGCGGCAACAACGGCTTCACCGACTTCAAGCGCATTCTGGGCTACTCGATCACTTCGGCGAACACACGTACGGTGCTCTTTCTCGTGACGTTCGCGGTGCTGGTCGGGGCCTTCCTGCTGTGCCGTGCGCTGGTCGTGTCGAAGTTCGGCCGCGTGGTCACCGCCATTCGCGACGGCGAGTCGCGCGCCATGTTCCTCGGTTACCGGCCGCTGAGCTACAAGCTCTTCGTGTGGACGCTGTCCGCCATGCTGTGCGGTATCGCAGGCGCGCTCTACGTGCCGCAGGTCGGCATCATCAACCCGAGCGAGATGGCGCCGGTCAACTCGATCGAGATGGCGATCTGGGTGGCTATCGGCGGACGCGGCTCGCTCGTCGGCGCGATTGCCGGGGCGTTCCTCGTCAATGGCGCGAAGAGCTTCTTCACCGCGTACTTTGCCGAGTACTGGCTGTTCTTCCTCGGCGCGATGTTCGTGCTCGTGCCACTGCTGTTGCCGCAGGGCGTGATGGGGCTCGTCACACAATTCTCACGCAAACGCAATCGACACGCCCCCGCCGCCGCCGAGGGCGATGCGCCGCGCCCCGTTACCGGAGACCGCGCATGAACAATTACATGGCCGATATCAGTTGGCAACTCGCAGACGCGCCCGATGCCTCCGTCGCCGTGAACGTCAGCGGCGACACCACCGGCATGTCGCACTTCGTGGTGCCGGGCGAGATCGATACCTCGCACGGCCTCATCTTGTATGTGGAGAACATCTCCGTATCGTTCGACGGCTTTCGTGCCCTGAACGACCTGTCGCTGTCGATCAAGACCGACGAGCTGCGCTGCATCATCGGCCCGAACGGCGCGGGCAAGACGACCATGATGGACGTCATTACCGGCAAGACCCGCCCCGACGCCGGACGCGCGTACCTCGGTCAGACACTCGACCTCACGCGGCTCGACGAGCCTGCCATTGCGCAGGCTGGCGTTGGCCGCAAATTTCAGAAGCCGACGGTGTTCGAGCACCACAGCGTGTGGGAAAACCTCGAACTTGCCTGTGCGGGCGACAAGCGCTGGTTCCGCTCGCTGTGGGCCATGCTCACGCCGGCCATCCGTCATCGCATCGAAGAAGTGCTCGCACTCACGCATCTGGAACATCAGGCGCATGTGCGCGCAGGGCAGTTGTCGCACGGGCAGAAGCAGCGGCTGGAGATCGGCATGTTGCTCATGCAGCAGCCGCAACTTCTGCTGCTCGACGAACCCGCCGCCGGCATGACCGATGAAGAGACCGCGCAGCTCGCCGAGTTACTCAACCGCCTGCGCGGTCATTGCTCGATGATGGTGGTCGAGCACGACATGGCGTTCGTTGCCGCGCTCGCGGGCGAGACAGGTCTCGTCACCGTGATGGCCGAAGGGCGGGTGCTCGCCGAAGGCACGCTCGATGTCGTGCAGCGCGACGAACGCGTGATCGAATCGTATCTGGGACGCTGACCATGCTGGAAATTCACGCACTCAATCAGTACTACAGCGGCAGCCACATCCTGCGCAACGTGGAGTTCACCGTGCCCGACGCGCAACTCACCGTGCTGCTCGGGCGCAACGGCGTTGGCAAAACGACGCTGCTCAAATGCCTCATGGGCGTGGTGCCCGTGAAGTCCGGCAGTATCGCGTGGCGCGGCCATACGCTCACCTCCGCGCCACCGTATGCACGCGTGGCAAGCGGACTCGCCTACGTGCCGCAGGGGCGCGATATCTTCCCCCGGTTGAGCGTCGAAGAGAATCTGCTGATCGGTGCGGCGAGCCGCCCCGCTCGCGAGGCCAAACGCGGTGTGCCCGAACACATCTACGAACTCTTCCCGGTGCTACGCGACATGAAGCAGCGTCGTGGCGGCGATCTGTCCGGCGGGCAGCAGCAGCAACTCGCCATCGGCCGCGCCCTCATGAGCGATCCGCAATTGCTGATTCTCGACGAGCCGACCGAAGGCATTCAACCGTCCATCATCAAGGACATCGGCGCGACGTTGCGCCGGCTGGTCGACGAGCGCGGCATGACGGTGCTGCTTGTCGAACAGTATTACGACTTCGCGCTCGAACTCGCCGATCACTATCGCGTGATGAGTCGCGGCGCCATTGTGGCAAGCGGACTCGGCAAGGACATGGAGGCCGACGGCGTGCGGCACATGGTGGCGGTGTGACGCGCGCCCGGCGCGCTGTACTGCCGCACATGCCCGCCGCGTGCTAGATTCACGGCATCCACGGCCTACCCTCTTTCATGAATTCCCTGCACGCGTCCCCCACCGGCTGGCATGCCGAGCTGACACTGGGCTTCGCGCGACACGAGGCGCGCACGGTGCTCGCCACGCGTCGCCATCAAGGCCCGCTCGTCGTCCAGAAATCCCTTCATCCGGAAGGCCCGGGCATATGTCATGCCGTAGTCGTGCATCCGCCCGGCGGCATTGCGGGCGGCGACACGCTGTCCATCGACGTCGATGTCGGTGACAGCGCGCACGCGGTGCTCACCACACCCGGCGCGACCAAGTGGTACAAGTCGCCGGGCCGCTTCGGCACGCAGGAGGTCACCCTTACCGTGCACGATGGCGCGAAGCTCGATTGGCTGCCGCTCGAGAACATCGTGTTCGAGCAGGCCGACGCCCGCCAGCGCATCACCGTGCGGCTTGGCGACGGCGCGACCGTGATCGGTTGGGACGCCACCTTGCTCGGCCGTCAGGCCGCCGGGGAACAGTGGACGCAAGGCCGCTGGCGTTCGAACTTCGAACTGCGCGACGCGAAAGATCGCCTGCTGTGGGCCGAACAAGCCGTGCTCGGCGCCGGCGACGCGCAACGAACGGGCACCACCGGTCTCGCGGGATTCCCGGTCTTCGCCGCGCTGTGGGCGGTGAGCGACGCGTGCACGCGAGAGCTGGCCGAATCGCTCGCGCAATGTCTGCCGTTCAACGACGACCTGCGCGCAGGCGTCACGTGCTTGCCCGGCAATGTGCTCGTGCTGCGCGTGCTCGGTCACGACATGGAGACGGTGCGGCAGTTGCTGATCTCGCATTGGCTCAGGCTGCGCCCGTTGGTCCATGGCGTGCCCGCCGAACCGTTGCGCCTGTGGTCGACGTGATGGCGATGTCGCGCGCATCCACGCTACGCCGCGTGCACATCGATCGAATGCGATCCGCATAGGGCGGTATCTTTGCGCCATGTCCGAGGACACCTCCCAAAACGCCCCGGTATCTTCTGCGCTTACCCTGCACTCGGCAAGAATTCGATGCACGTCCGCCGGTTTCCGGCGCGCGCATCGCATCGTTCCGAAAAGGGGAGTGTCTCGTGAAATCGAGTTGCAGCACGTCGTCATCGGCTAGCGGAGTTAGCGCCGGCTCGTCCATCTCCTCTCTTGCGACCCATGCGGACGCCTTCAGAGGCCGGCCGTATCGCTTCGCGCAGGACTTCAGCACGACAAGACAGGTACCTCATTATCAAAGCGTGTTCGGCGTGACGACTGGCGCACACCCGCACGCCATCCAGACGCGCGCAACACCTGCGCCGTTCGGAGAGGCCGCCGGCGACAACGACATCCCCGAGGCCTTCGGCGACAACTTCGTCGATTGGGGACACGCTCCCGACCTTGGCCCGCCCCCGGTCGCCTCAACCGCGAAAGTCTTCCGTCTCGACGAAGCCATGCGCGAGCCGGTGCCGAACATCGTTAGTTACATCTGGGTCGGCGGGAACCGAATCAGCGGCGCGAATTACAACAATATGCTGCACGTGGCCCGGTTGAATCCGGACGCGACGCTGCTTCTCTATATCGACAGCGAGACGCGGGATATCGAGCTTGAAGCGCTCGCCACGCGCAGCGGTTTCGACGCCGGATGCGCGTTACGCCAATGTCCGAACGTAACACTGGTACGGGTGAGAGACAGTGCGTTTGGCAAGGCCTTTTCGATAGCGCACGGCGACACCTATGCCTTTTACGAGCGTTGCATGGCCGCCGGGAAATTCGCCATGGCCTCTGACACCCTGCGCTATCCAGCCGTGTACCGCACCGGCGGTGTGTACTTCGACGCCGACGACGAATTACTGACACCCATCGATTTCCAACGGCTGAATGCAGTCCCCGACGAGATCCTTCATCAGATGCCCTACTCCTTGTCACCCAAACACGGTGAGGGCATCTTCTTCCCCAGTTGCCCATTCGCGGCGCGCGCAGGAAACGAGTTGCTGCTTGAGGTCATCGACCGCTGCGGCGCCAATTACCAGCGCTATGTCCGAATGGAAAAGGGGCACTACAAGCCGCAATTCGCATTCGAGGATTCCATCCCGTACTACGAGATAAATCGCATGTGCGGCCCCGGCGTTTTGACCGACGTCTTGATCGAACACGATCCGAGGTCGGCGCAGCTTTACGAATTGCATGCGAACAAAGAGAAATCGTCCGGCCCGCTTCCGGCGGGAATCAAGCGTCACGTTCCGTTCGCCAACCATGACGTCACCGCATGCGCCTTCCGTTCGGGTTCCGATCACAGTTGGGATATGACGAAAGCCGTCTCCCCTTTCGAACATCTCGCCGTGGAAGAGCCCGAAGGATTACCGCAACCGAACGCCGACGGTGTACGGCTCGACGAGCGAGGCGACGGCTTCGTCCGAGCCGAAGGATTCACGTTCCGGGTCGCCCCGAGAGGCCCCGACAACGTTCGATGCGTCCTTACGCCCTACGGTCAGGTTTCGTCCGTGACAGTCAAACGCAGCGAAAGCGGTATCTGGAGTGCGCAGAACGCCACGCGTCCTCCCACCCCCTGACGCCTGAGCGCGCGCCGGCCGATCGTCGGCCGCACAAAATGATCGAATGCACCAATACAGGGAATGCTTGCGTACCCACTGCTGGATTGCACCAACAAGAGGCCCCCGCTTCGACTCGGCGTCCGCTCAGATCCCCGGCGCACGGCGCAGCAGCCACGCCCTGCCACAGTTATCTCAGCGTGACACCCTCGGGCACGATTCCTGCTACCTCACTGTATCGACCGGTCAGACCAGATGATCCGGCCGCCGGAACACTCCTGTTGCCGGAATACTTCGCCCCCGATACCCGAGGTTGCCGTCATGCTGCCGTTCACCCGTACCGCCGTCTCTCATGAAGCCGTTACCGCTACGCTCGGCGCGCGTGCCCGTGCCCGCCGCGCCTTCACCACGTTGATGCTCGCCGCCAGCGCGATCGCTGCCTTCACGGTGGCGATGCCGCGCGCCGCACACGCCGACGAACTTGACGACATCGTCAAGCGCGGCACCCTGCGCGTGGCCGTGCCGCAGGACTTCCCGCCGTTCGGCTCCATCGGCCCGGACATGAAACCGGCCGGCTATGACATCGACACGGCTGCCCTGCTCGCCAAGGGCATGGGCGTGAAGCTCGAACTGGTTCCCGTGACGAGCGCCAATCGCGTGCCCTACCTCACGACGAACAAAGCCGACCTCGTGATCTCCAGCCTCGGCAAGAACGCCGAGCGCGAGAAGGTCATCGACTTCTCGGAAGCGTACGCGCCGTTCTACAACGGCGTCTTCGGACCGAAGGATCTGGTGGTGACCAAGCCTGCCGACCTCTCGGGCAAGACCATCGGTGTGACGCGCGGCGCCGTCGAAGACCTTGAACTGTCGAAGATCGCGCCGGCCGACGTTACGATCAAACGCTTCGAAGACAACAACGGCACGATCTCGGCCTTCCTCTCGGGTCAGGTGCAACTGGTCGCCACGGGCAACGTCGTGGCCGCCGCGATTCTCGCCAAGCATCCGCCCAAGCTGCCGGAGCCGAAATTCCTGATCAAGAATTCGCCCTGCTTCGTCGGCCTGAACAAGAACCAGCCGCGACTGCTCGCCAAGGTCAACGACATCCTCACGGCGTCGAAGAAGGACGGCTCGCTCGGCAAGATCTCGCAGAAGTGGCTCGGCATGCCGCTGCCGGCCGACCTCTGATCTGCACGCGCTTTCCGGCCCGCCTCACCCCGAGACTCATCACCGGCTTCACATGCATTACGTCCTCGACTTTGCCGATCTGCGGCAATACCTGATGCTCTTCGTGCGCGGCGCCGCACTGACGGTTGCCCTCACGGCCGTGTCCACGGTCGTGGGCGTGGTCGTCGGTGCGCTGTGCGCCGTCACCCGCGAGGAAGGGCCAACGTGGCTCAAGGCCGTCGCGGGTGTGTACGTCGAACTGATCCGCAACACGCCGTTCATCGTGCAGCTCTTTTTCATCTTCTTCGGGCTGCCCAGCCTCGGCATTCATATCGACGAGACGACTGCCGCCATCGTCGCCATGAGCGTAAACCTCGGCGCGTACGCCACCGAGATCATTCGCGCGGGCATGCGTGCCGTGCCGCGCGGGCTATCCGAAGCCGGGTTGTCGCTCGCCATGACGCGCGGCCAGATCCTGCGTCACGTGATCCTGCCGCAGGCGTTCGCCAAGGTGTTTCCGGCGCTCGCCAGCCAGATCGTGATCGTGATGCTCGGTTCGGCTGTCGTCTCGCAAATCTCCGTACCCGATCTGTCGTACGCCGCCAACTTCGTGCAGTCGCGCACCTTCCGGGCGTTCGAGAGCTATCTGATCGTCACCGCGCTGTATCTCGTGCTCGCGATTGCGCTGCGCCGCGTATTGATGCGCTGCGCGCGCCGCCTCTTTCGCGGCACGGTCAAGGTCAGGGGAGGTGCACGATGACCGAGTTCTCCACGTGGGACATGTTGTACGGCCTGCTGCTGGCCGGACGCTGGACGCTCGCGCTCTCGGCCATCGCCTTCGTCTTCGGCGGGCTGGTGGCGTTGATGCTGCTCGTGGTGCGCGTCGGACGCGTGCAATGGGCGGCGAATGCCGTAGCGCTGTACATCGAAATCTTTCAGGGCACGCCGCTGCTCATGCAGCTGTTTCTGGTGTTCTTCGGCCTGCCGTTGCTCGGCCTGGACGTTTCGCCGTGGGTAGCCGCAGCCGTCTGCCTCACGCTCTACACAAGCGCCTACCTGACGGAAATCTGGCGCGGCTGCGTCGACGCGATTCCGCACGGTCAGTGGGAAGCGTCGTCGAGCCTCGCCATGCGCTACGGCGAGCAACTGCGTCACGTCATCCTGCCGCAGGCGCTGCGCATCGCCATCGCGCCCACGGTCGGCTTCTCGGTGCAGGTGGTCAAGAGCACGGCGCTCGCGTCGATCATCGGCTTCGACGAACTGACCAAGACCGGCACCATGCTGACCAATGCGACCTTCCAGCCATTCACCGTGTACGGCCTCGTCGCTCTGCTCTACTTCGCTGCCTGCTATCCGCTGTCGCTGTGGGCGCGTCATCTTGAAAGGAAACTCCATGTCGCTCATTGAAGTCAGGGGCATGCAAAAGCGCTTCGGCGAGAACCCGGTGCTCAAGGGCATCGACATGGACGTCGAGCGGGGTCAGGTGGTATCGATCATCGGCAAGAGCGGCTCGGGCAAGAGCACGTTGCTGCGCACGCTCAACGGCCTTGAGCGGTTCGACGCGGGCAGCGTCGCCGTCGACGGTGTGCACGTCGGCGCACGCGACACCGACCTGCGCGCCCTGCGCCTGAAGGTCGGCATGGTGTTCCAGCAGTACAACCTGTTTCCGCATCTGTCGGCCGGTGAGAACGTGATGCTCGCGCAGAAGGTCGTGAAAAAGACCTCAAGTGCCGACGCGCGCGAAGTCGCCCGCACCATGCTCGCCAAAGTGGGGCTGGCCGACAAGTTCGACAGCTACCCGTCGCAACTCTCGGGGGGGCAGCAGCAACGCGTGGCGATTGCGCGCTCGCTCGCCATGAACCCTGCGGTGCTGCTGTGTGACGAGATCACCTCGGCGCTCGATCCCGAACTGGTGGCCGAAGTGCTCAAGGTGCTCGAAGACCTCGCCGCCGAGGGCATGACGCTGATTCTCGTCACGCACGAGATGCGCTTCGCCCGTCACGTCTCGGATCGCGTGGTGTTCATGCATCAGGGCAAGATATGGGAGTCGGGCGAACCGGAGCAGCTCTTCACACAGCCGGCGACGCCGGAGTTGCAGCGGTTCATCTGTCAATGAGAACACCGAAGCATGACGCCGCCCGCGCCCGCGCGCCGCACAAATCTGGTGCGTACCGGCTCGACCGCAAAACCCAGTGGCGCAGACGTGAGCGCGCGCCTATGATGTGCGGCAGCGGCGTCATCCCACTGAACCCTTGGCATTGAAATTTCTTCGTCACGATGAAGCTCACTCCGCGCGAAAAAGACAAGCTGCTCATCTTCACCGCCGCCCTGCTCGCCGAACGCCGGCGTGCGCGCGGCCTGAAGCTCAACTATCCGGAGGCCGTGGCCTTCATCAGCGCCGCCCTCATGGAAGCCGCACGAGACGGACGCACCGTGGCCGATCTGATGCACTACGGCACCACGCTGCTCACGCGCGAGGACGTCATGGACGGCGTGCCCGAGATGATCCCGGACATTCAGGTCGAAGCCACCTTTCCGGATGGCACCAAGCTCGTCACCGTGCATCACCCGATTCCCTGAGATGCGCCAATGCGAGTCCCTGCCGGCACGCCCCTCGTTGCATTCGCACTCGTGTGCGATCCGGTGTCCGGTGTCGCTTCGTACCCCTTCGTACCCCTTCGTACCCCTTCGTACCCCTTCGTACCCCTTCGTACCCTGTTTCTCCGTCGTCGATAACAACATCCTAAGGACGTCTCATGTCAGTGGACCGCTCCCTCAATGCCCATGACGCCGGCGAAGTGTCCGCCACTTCGCTGAGCGCTTCCGCGCATTCCCCCCGTCACGCGCATCGCCACCTCGCGCGCGCGGCGACTGGCCTCGCTCTGCTTGCCGCGTCAGGCGTCGCGCTCGCGCACCCCGGTCATCCGGGGCACGACGCCGCGAGCAGCTTCGCCGCCGGCTTTCTGCATCCGCTGACCGGGGCAGATCACCTTTGCGCCATGATCGTTGTCGGCCTGTGGAGTTCGCTGACGTCCAAGCGCGTCTGGCTTGCCCCGGTCGCGTTCGTCGCCATGCTCGCCGCAGGCGGACTGCTCGGCATGTCGCACTGGTTCGCGCTGCCCGGTGTCGAGCCGATGATCGCCGTCTCGCTGCTCGTGCTCGGACTAATGCTCGCCACGCGTGCGAAGCTGCCGGGCTGGGCAGGGGCAGCCATCGTGGGCGCGTTCGCGATCTTCCACGGTTTCGCTCACGGCGCCGAACTGCCGGCTGAGGCGAGCGCAATGCACTACATGGCAGGCTTCCTGATCGCGACCGGCATGCTGCACGGCATCGGTATCGCGGCGGGCGTTGCGCTGCGCCGTCGCACGGCATGGGTACCGCGCTTGCTGGGAGCGGGCGTGCTGGCGTACGGCGTATCGCTGCTCGCCGCAGCGGCCTGAGTCGCAGTCACGCCTTTTCGGAGACGCTCATGATTCCCGGAGAACTGTTGCCCGCCTCGGGTGAGATCACGCTCAACGAAGGTCGCCCGACCCTCAGCGTGACCGTCGCCAACACTGGCGACCGCCCGATCCAGATCGGTTCACACTTCCACTTTTATGAAGTCAACGATGCGCTGCAATTCGACCGCGAAGCGGCGCGTGGCTTTCGTCTGAATATTGCCGCCGGCACGGCAGTGCGCTTCGAGCCGGGGCAGCAACGTACCGTCGAACTCGTCGCGTTGGCGGGAGATCGCCGCGTGTTCGGTTTCGCCGGTCGCGTCATGGGGGCGCTATGAAGATTTCACGCCGCGCTTATGCGGAAATGTTCGGTCCGACGACAGGTGACCGCCTGCGACTGGCGGACACCGAACTCATCATCGAGATCGAGCGCGATTACACGACCTACGGCGAAGAGGTGAAGTTCGGCGGCGGCAAGGTCATTCGCGACGGCATGGGTCAATCGCAGCGCACACGCGCCGATGTGGTCGACACCGTCATTACCAACGCCGTCATCATCGATCACTGGGGCATCGTCAAAGCCGACATCGGGCTCAAGGACGGCCGCATCTGGGGCATCGGCAAAGCCGGCAACCCGGATATCCAGCCCGGCGTGACCATTGCGCTGGGCGGTGCGACGGAAGTGATCGCTGGCGAGGGGATGATCGTCACGGCCGGCGGCATCGACTCGCACATCCACTTCATCTGCCCGCAGCAGATCGAGGAGGCACTCTCGTCCGGTGTGACCACGCTGCTCGGCGGCGGCACCGGCCCCGCCACCGGCACGAACGCCACCACCTGCACGCCCGGGCCGTGGCACATGGAACGCATGCTGCAAGCCGCCGACGGCTGGCCGATCAATCTCGGCTTTCTCGGCAAGGGCAATGTCAGCCAACCCGCCCCGTTGCTCGAACAGATCGAAGCCGGCGCCATCGGTCTGAAACTGCACGAGGACTGGGGCTCCACGCCCGCCGCCATCGACGCCTGCCTGTCGGTTGCCGACGCGACCGACACCCAGGTCGCGATTCACACCGACACGCTCAACGAAGGCGGCTTCGTCGAGGCGACCGTCGCGGCAATCAATGGCCGTACGATCCACACGTATCACACCGAAGGCGCCGGGGGCGGACACGCACCGGACATCCTGAAAGTGTGCGGCGAGCCCAATGTCCTGCCCTCGTCCACGAATCCGACGCGCCCGTACACCATCAACACGCTCGACGAGCATCTCGACATGTTGATGGTCTGTCATCACCTCGATCCGGCCATTGCGGAAGACATCGCCTTCGCCGAATCGCGCATCCGGCGCGAGACGATTGCCGCCGAGGACATCCTGCATGATCTGGGCGCGCTGTCGATGATCTCCTCGGACTCGCAGGCGATGGGGCGCGTGGGCGAAGTCGTCATGCGCACGTGGCAGACCGCCCACAAGATGAAGGTGCAGCGCGGTGCGCTGGGTACCGATACGGCGCAGGCCGATAACTTCCGCGTCAAACGTTACGTCGCGAAGTACACGATCAACCCCGCGATCACGCACGGCATGGCCCACGAAATCGGCTCGGTCGAAGTGGGCAAATGGGCCGATCTGGTGTTGTGGGAACCGGCATTCTTCGGCGTGAAGCCGACGCTGATTCTCAAGGGCGGCATGATTACGACGGCGCTCATGGGCGACCCGAACGCGTCGATCCCGACACCCCAGCCGGTGCACTACCGCGAGATGTTCGGCGCACGCGCCGGGGCGATGGCGCGCACGTGCCTCACGTTCGTGTCGCAGGCGGCGTACGATGGCGATGTGGCTGGCCGTTACGGGCTGACCAAGCGCATCGTGCCGGTGCGCAATATCCGGCAGGTGACCAAGGCCAACATGATCAACAACGACTGGTTGCCGCACATCAGCGTCGACCCCGAGACCTATCAGGTCATCGCGGATGGTCAGTTGCTGACGTGCGAGCCGGCGACCGTGCTGCCGATGGCGCAACGCTACTTCCTTTTCTGATCCATGCCGCAAGATTCCGAATCACCCGCCTCTGCGCAGAACGTGCCGTCGTCGACGCTGCGTCGTGCAGAGAAACGCCTGGAAGCCGGACGTATCGCTGCGCCGCTCGCGCGCCGTGCCCCGGCGCTCGTGTTGCCGTTCGACGCCCGCAGCAAGAGCCGTCTGCGCGCCACGCTGGAAACCGGCGAAGACGTCGCCCTGTTCCTGCCACGCGGCACCGTGTTGCGCGGCGGCGACGTGCTCGTGGCCGACGACGGTGGCCTCATTCGGGTGGAAGCCGCCGCCGAGACGGTGTTGCTCGTCACGGCGGCCACGGCGCTCGCGCTCGCCCGCGCGGCGTACCACCTGGGCAACCGGCATACCCCGGTGGAAGTCGGCGACGGCTATCTCAAGCTCGAATTCGATCCGGTGCTGCGCGACATGCTGCTGCGACTCGACGTGGACGTGGCCGAAGCCCTGATGCCGTTCGAGCCCGAAGCGGGCGCCTATGGCGGCGGACACAAGCACGGTCACGATGCGACTTTTGCCGAAGACTTTGCGATCGCTCAGCAGGTGTTCCACGAGCATCACGGACATTCGCACGATCACGACCACGAGCATGACCATAGTCATGGGCACTCGCATGCTCATTCGCACGGTGACGATCATGGTCACGTTCATGGCCCGGGGTGCAGTCACGATCACATGCCGGATCATGTACATGGCCCCGATTGCGGGCACGACCATTCCCATACGCCGGCCGGTAGTACTGCTGGCGGCGAGGCTTTCCCTGTGAGTCCGACCGATGACGGCAAGTCTGGCCAGCCCTCTCACTGAACCGGTTGCCACCGCGTCGCTGCAATCGCTCGCGGCGCTGCTTCATCTCGCCTCGCCGGCGCTGCCCATTGGCGCCTTCAGCTATTCACAGGGCCTTGAAGCCGCGGTCGAGCACGGCATCGTTCACGACGCCCCGAGTGCCGAGCGCTGGATCGCCAGTCAGCTCGATGGCGTTTTCACGACGGGAGAGATGGCACTGCTCGCCCGGCAGTGGCGTCACTGGCAAGCGAACGACATCGCGTCGCTCACCCGCGTAAACGACTGGCTGCTCGCCACGCGCGAGGCCGCCGAATTACGCGCGGAGACCGAGCAGATGGGCTGGTCGCTCACGCAACTCGCGCTCGCGCTCGAATGGGGCGAGCCTGCGCAGCGGGAGCACCTGGCCGCGCTGCGCCCGATGGCGTTGGCGACGGCGTTCGCCTTTGCGGCGTTGACCCATGGCGCCCCGCTGGCCGACACGCTGGTCGCTTACGCGTTCAGTTGGCTGGAGAACCAGGTGGCCGGTGCGCTCAAGGCGGTTCCGCTCGGACAACTCGCGGCGCAACGCGTGATTGTCGCGCTGCGCCCTCGCGTGGTCGAAGCGGCCCGCCGGGCAGCATCGCTGCCTGACGACGAGATCAATACGTTTTCTCCGGCGCTCGCCATTCTCGCGTCGCGTCACGAGACACAGTATTCGCGCCTGTTCCGTTCGTGAGACGCGATACGTCGCGTCTCCTTTTTGCTTTTTCGCCCTTTTCCCTGTTCACCTTTTCCCCGCCACCCACGACATTCGCCATGACGACTTCTGCCAACGCCCGTCGTACCAAGAAGAATCCGCCGCTGCGTGTCGGCATCGGAGGCCCGGTCGGCTCCGGTAAAACCACCCTGACCGAGATGCTCTGCAAAGCCATGCGCGAGCGCTACGATCTCGTCGTCATCACCAACGACATCTACACGAAGGAAGATCAGCGCCTGCTGACGGTGGCCGGTGCGCTTGAGCCCGAACGTATTCTTGGCGTCGAGACGGGCGGCTGCCCGCATACGGCCATCCGCGAAGACGCCTCGATCAATCTGGAAGCCGTCGAGCGCATGCTCGAACGCTTTCCCGACGCTGATGTAGTTTTCATCGAATCGGGCGGCGACAACCTCGCCGCCACATTCAGCCCGGAGCTGTCGGATCTCACGATCTACGTCATCGATGTCGCGGGTGGCGAGAAGATTCCACGCAAGGGGGGGCCGGGCATCACCAAGTCGGACCTCCTCGTTATCAACAAGACCGATCTCGCCCCCTACGTCGGCGCGTCGCTCGACGTCATGCGCTCGGATACGCAAAAGATGCGCGGCATGCGCCCTTTCGTCATGGGGAACATGAAGGAAGGCAAAGGCCTTCAGGAGATCATCAGTTTTATCGAGGCGCGGGGAATGCTGGCTTGAAGTGGTGTGCGACGCCGCCGGGTCGCCCGCCTTTCCGAAGCGCGCATCAGATTACCGTTGCGCGACCGAAAACCCGTGCTCGCGCAGCAGTTGCAGCACGCCATGCGGACCACCGAGGTGGAGTGTGCCGATAGCGACGAAGACCGGCTTGCCCGAGTCTGCCAGGAACAGCATGCGCGCCAGAAAACGCCGGTTGCGCGAGTACAGAATGCGCTCGTCGATGGCGTCGGCCAGCGCCACGTTGCGGCGCACTTGCGCAGACTTGCCCTGCGACCAGTCGAATACCAGTTCGGCATCTCCCGCGCGCCACAGGCGATGCAACTCCTCCACCTGTGCCGTCGCCGTCTTGGGCGTGAGCACCAGTTCCTGCGCCAGCAGCTCGTTCTGCTGGGCTGCCGTCAGCCCGGTGAAGGCGTCCATTTGTTCCGCAAGCGACTCGAGGCCGACGATACGCCCGCGATAGATGTTCTCCAACTGGTTCTCGGTGCCGTACTCCGTTTGCAGGTCGGCCCCCATCGAATCCAATGTCTCGACGAGCAGCGCCGCCAGCCACGGACGCATATGACGAATCTCGGCAAGCATCGCCGGATTGTTTTTCAGGCGGTCGCGCAACTTACGCCATAACGGCGCCGGAATCATCTTCGGCAAACAGGCGCGCGAGCACATGCCGTACTTCTGGACATCGTCCTGCGACATCGTCAGATCGTCGGGCGACAGCTCGAACGCCACCACCGCCGACACGCGCAACGCATCGACCACCACTTTGCGGAACGGATAGTCGTCGGGCTTGCCGACGTGCAGGGTGCCCATCACGTAGATGGTCATGTCGCCCTTGCGGGCTTCGTAGAACGGGAGATTGGCGCCCGGCGGCGCCTCGCCGGGCTCGGGCACCACCAGCGGCAGCGTGCGCGGCGTCATGGCCACCGGCGTCACGCTCGACGCGGCGTCCAACGTGACGGCGAGCGTCATCAGCAGGCAGCCGAGCAGCCAACCGGTCAATGCAACGCCCCGGCGCACCTGCGTCGCGCGTGGTGGTCCACCCAATCTCGTTATCCCTCAATGTCTTCAACCCGATGGCACGCCACCAGACGTCCTTCGAGCTTGCGCAATTGCGGCACTTCCCCGCGGCAACGGTCGATGGCATACGGACAGCGCGGCGCAAACGCACACCCCGGCGGCGGCCGCAACGGCGATGGCAGCTCGCCGATCAGCGGAATCTTCACGCGCCGCTCGGACGGCTTGATCGCCGGCGTCGCCGACATCAGTGCCTTGGTGTACGGATGCAGCGGCTTGCCGAACACGGCGGCCTTGGGACCGTGTTCGACCGCGCGGCCAAGGTACATCACCATGACGTCGTCGGCCACATGCTCGACCACCGCGAGATTATGCGACACGAACACGTAACTCGTCGCGTATCGGTCCTGCAAATCCATGAAAAGATTCAGGATCTGTGCCTGAATTGAGACATCCAGGGCCGAAACGGGCTCGTCGGCCACCACAATGGCCGGCGACATGATCATCGCCCGGGCAATCGCCACCCGCTGCCGCTGCCCCCCCGAGAACATGTGCGGATATCGCGCCACATGCTCCGGGCGCAGCCCGACCGTGCGCATCATCTCGGCAATCTTCTCGCCCCGCTCCGCACGGCTGAGCGAGGTATTGATAGCCAATGGCTCGTCGAGCGCCTGCCCCACGGTCTTACGAGGATTGAGCGAGGCGTATGGGTTCTGGAACACCATCTGAATGCGCGTGCGCAGCGGCGCCAGCGCTCCCGCCGACGCCCCCGTAGTCTCGATCGCATCGATGGCGAGGCTGCCGGACGTCGGGGGTTCGATCAACGTCAACACCCGGGCCAGCGTCGATTTGCCGCACCCCGATTCGCCAACCACCGCCAACGTGCGGCCCGCAGCCAGCGTGAACGACACGCCATTCAATGCCTTGACGGTGGCCTGTGCGCGCATCAATCCGCGGTTCACCGTGTAGAAGCGCGTCAGCTCCTGCGCGGCCAACACCAACGGGCCGCCGTCGCGGCCGCTGCCGCTGTCGTTGGGCACAGGTCCCTCGGGAGCCCCCGGAGGCGTCGCGAAAACGGTCTCACTCATTGCGCCCCTCCTGTCGTCTGTGCGCCTGCCGCCACATGCGGCAGCGGCTTGAAGCACCGCACCAGCGGCGAACCGATGGCCTGCGGCCCGGTATAGGGCTCGAGCGCGGGCGGCACGGTGCGGCAATGGTCGTCGGCGTACGGACAACGCGGCGAGAGCAGACAGCCCACGGGACGGTCGTCCCGGCCCGGCACCACCCCCGGCAGCGTGCGCAGACGGCGCACGCCCCGGTTGTGCTCGGGAATGGCCGAAAGCAAGGCTTCCGTGTACGGATGATGCGGCGCGTCGAACAGCGCCGGCACCTGCTGGACTTCGATCACCTGCCCCGCATACATGACAGCCACCCGGTGCGCGACCTCCGCCACCACGGCAAGGTCGTGCGAAATCAGCACCAGCGCCATGCCGTAATCCTTCTGCAATTGCAGCAGCAGGGCCATGATCTGCGCCTGAATCGTGACGTCGAGCGCGGTCGTCGGCTCGTCGGCAATCAGCAGCTTCGGACGGCAGGCAATCGCCATGGCGATCATCACGCGCTGGTTCATCCCGCCGGACAGTTGATGCGGATAGGCGCCGAGCCGGTTGGCCGCATCGGGAATCTCGACCTGCTCCAGCAGTTCGACGATGCGATCCTTCAACGCCTTGCCGCGCAGTCCCATGTGACGGCGCAGCACTTCGCCGATCTGGTAGCCGACGGTGTAGCTCGGATTCAGACTCGTGAGCGCGTCCTGAAAGATCATCGACACGTCGCGCCCGACGATGCTTCGCCGCTCGCGCGCCGACGCACCCAGCAAGTCGCGTCCGTCAAAGCGCACTTCGTCGGCACGCACACGGCCGGGCGCATCGATGAGTCCCATGAGCGCGAGCATCGTCACGCTCTTGCCCGAGCCGGATTCGCCGACCACGCCGAGAATCTCGCCCTGGCCGACGTTCAGGTCGATGGCGTCGACGGCACGCGCGCCGTCGAAGTCGACCGATAGGTTTCGAATGGAGAGCAGACTCATGCGATTCGCTTCAGTTTGGGGTCGAGTGCATCGCGCAGGCCGTCGCCGACCAGATTGATCGCGAGCACCGAAATGACGATCGCAAGTCCCGGCAGCGTGACAATCCACCAGGCACTTTCCATATAGTCGCGGGCTGACGCGAGCATCGAGCCCCACTCCGCGAGCGGCGGTTGCACGCCCAGGCCGAGAAAGCCGAGCGCCGCCGCATCGAGAATGGCCACCGAGAAGCTCAGCGTGGCCTGCACGATGAGCGGCGCCGAACAGTTCGGCAGCACCGTCGAGAACATCAGCCGCAGCGTGCCCGCACCGGCCATGCGCGAAGCCACGACATACTCGCGCTGCAGCTCGCCGATGGCCGCCGCACGCGTCAGACGCACGTAGGCAGGTAACGTCACGATGGCAATGGCGATGGTGGTGTTGGCGAGCCCCGGACCGATCACGGCCACGACGGCCACGGCCAGCAGCAGCGACGGCAGCGCCATCATCATGTCCATCAAGCGCATGATCGGCGTATCGAGCCAACGCGGGAAAAACGCCGCGAGCAAACCGAGCAGGATGCCCGGAATCAGCGAAAGCACCACCGACGACAAGCCGATCCAGAACGACAACCGCGCACCGAAAATCAGGCGCGAAAGAATGTCGCGCCCGGCCTCGTCCGTCCCGAGCAGGAACCGGGCGTTGCCGCCTTCGAACCATGCCGGCGGAACCTTCACGAAATCGCGGTATTGCTCGATGGGACTGTGCGGCGCGATCAGCGGCGCAAAAATTGCCGCCGCGAACATCAGCAACAGCACGATGGCCGCAGCCGTCGCGCCACGGTTAGCGGTAAAGCTGCGCAGAAACTCCCGGACCAGATGCGCGCGAGGCGTGGCCGTCACGGCGGCGGGAGGCGGCAGCGTAGCAGGCATGTCACTCATCGTTGACCTCCCTCAGTGCCGAATGCGCGGGTTGACGACGCCATAAAGCACGTCGACCAGCAGGTTGACCAGAATCACGCCCGTCGCGATGAGCAGAATGCCGCCCTGCACCACCGGATAGTCGCGTCGCAGAATGGCATCGATCAGCCATTTGCCGATGCCGGGCCACGAGAACACGTTCTCGGTGAGCACCGCGCCGGCGAGCAAGGTACCGACTTGCAGACCGATCACGGTAATGACGGGAATCAGCGCGTTGCGCAGCGCATGCACCACGATCACACGCCACGGCGAGAGCCCCTTCGCGCGTGCCGTGCGGATGTAGTCCTCGCGAAGCACTTCGAGCATGGCCGAGCGCGTCATGCGGGCGATCACCGCGAGCGGCACAGTGCCGAGCACGATCGTCGGCAGAATCAGATGGCTCACTGCCGAGCCGAAGGCGCCTTCGTCTCCTGAGAGCAATGTGTCGATCAGCATGAAGCCGGTGACGCTGGGCACGTCGTACTCCACGCCGATGCGCCCGGACACCGGCGTCCATTGCAGATCGACGGAGAACAGCATGATGAGCAGCAGGCCCCACCAGAAGATCGGCATGGAGTAGCCCGTGAGCGCCGCGCCCATTGTGGTGTGGTCAAGCATCTTGCCGCGCCTGAGCGAAGCGGCGACACCCGCGGGCAAACCGATCACAAGCGCGAAGATCATCGCGCACAGGGCCAGTTCCAGCGTGGCGGGGAAGCGGGAGAAGAACTCGTGAAGCACACCTTCATTGGTGACGATGGAGCGCCCGAGGTCGCCCTGCGCCGCGTGCTTCAGATAGACGAAATATTGCGTGGTGAGCGGCTGGTCGAGGCCGAGCCGTTTCATTGCTTCCGCGTGCATCACGGGGTCGAGGTTGCGCTCGCCCACGAGGACTTCGATCGGATCGCCAGGAATCAGGTGTATGAGCGCGAACGCCAGGATAGTGATGCCGATGAAAGTCGGGATCACCATGCCCAGTCGTCTCAGGACGAATCTCAGCATAGGAGGGTTCCGTGGGGGCTTCGCGCACCGCCCGCCCCCGGCGCAGGGACGGATGGCGCAGTGCCGCGTTAATCAGTGATAGACGATCTTTTGTCTTGGTGCGGCAGGCAGAGCCGGGCGCGGCGGCCGGGTCTGCCTGCTTGATGCCTATGGGTTGCCGTGCTGCTGGACTCGATCAGTCCAGCGACACACCGGCGAAGCTGTTGCGGCTGAACGGGCTGAGCTTGAAGCCCTTCACGTTCGTGGCCATCGGCTTGTACTGCGTGGAGTGCGCGATGGGCGAGAACGGCAGTTGCTGCGCAAAGATCTCCTGCGCTTGCGTGTAGAGCTTCGTACGCGTTGCAACGTCCGTGGTCTGACGTGCCTGCTTGATGAGGTCGTCGAACGGCTTGTAGCACCACTTCGAGAAGTTGTTGCCGTTCATCGAGTCGCAGCCGAGCAGCACGCCGAGCCAGTTGTCCGGATCGCCATTGTCGCCGGTCCAGCCGATGAGCAGTGCGTCGTGTTCGCCCGCCTTGGCACGCTTGATGTACTCGCCCCATTCGTACGTGACGATGTTGGCCTTCACGCCGATCTTCGCCCAGTCGGCCTGAATCATTTCAGCCATAAGCTTGCCGTTCGGATTGTACGGACGTTGCACCGGCATTGCCCACAGCGTGATCTCGATATTCTTCACGCCGGCCTTGTCGAGCAGTGCGCGTGCCTTCTCGGGATCGTAGCTGGCCGACTTGATGTTCTTGTCGTAGGACCATTGCGTCGGCGGCATCGGCGCGCCGTTCGACAACTGTCCGGCCGAGCCGTAGACGGACTGAAGAATCGCCTTCTTGTTGATCGCCATGTCGAGTGCCTGACGCACCTCCACGCGATCGAGCGGCTTCTTCTGCACGTTGTACGCCACGTAGCCGAGGTTGAAGCCCACCTGATCGGGCATCTTCAGCTTCGAGGCCTTGCCTTGTGCCGAGATATCGGCCTTGAGCGCATCGACGTCAGCCGGACGCGGGTAAGTCGCCACCTGACATTCGTTGCGCTTGAGCTTCTGGATACGGACGTTCGCGTCGGTCGTGATCGCGAAGATCAGCTTGCCGACCTTCGGCGGCAGATTCGCATTCCAGTAAGCCTTGTTGCCATCCATGCGCAGCGTGGCGTCCTTCGTGTAGCTGCGGAAGATGAACGGGCCGGTGCCGACCGGCTTGAGCGCGATGTCGCGGGGGTTGTTCGCCGCGAGCAGCTTGTCCGCGTATTCCTTCGAGAGGATCGACGCGAACGACATCGCCAGATTCTGAATGAACGGCGCGTCGACCTTCTTCAGCACGAAACGCACGGTGTACGGGTCGACGATCTCGATGTGGTCGATGTCCGCCTGAAGCCCCATGTCGACGAAATACGGAAACTCGGCCGGATAGGCCTTGCGGAACGACATCTCCCGATCGCCCATGCGATCGAAAGTGAACTTCACGTCCTCGGCATTGAAGTCGCGCGTGGGCGTGAAGTATTCGGTGGTGTGGAACTTGACGCCGCGGCGCAGATGGAACGTGTAGACCTTGTTGTCCGGCGAGATGTCCCATTTCTCCGCGAGCGACGGCATCACACCGGTTTCTCCCGGTACGAAGGCGATGAGGCGGTTATAGATCGCGTCGGCGGGATCGAAGTCGGTGCCGGTGGTGAGTTGCCCCGGATCGAAACCGGCGGGGCTGCCCTCGGAGCAATACACGAGGGTTTTGTTCGGGAGCTCGACTGCCGCAGCGGGCGGGATCACAGCCGCACCGGCAAGCAAGGTCGCAGCCAAAAGCAAACGCAGGGTGTGAGTCTGTTTCATAGGCTCCTCGGGATCTGAGATGACGCCCGGCGACGATCGGCCGCCAGGCCCACGAGGGATATTACTGAAGCTTCCCTTGCGTCACAACACGCCAAATCCCTAGCAAACCGCCTATTTGTGGTGTTTTTGATTAGGAAATCACTTAATTATGATCAGGATTGACTTCCAATCCACCCGCCGGCCAGCCATCGATTGCGTGGCGCCTCACAGACCGAGGCGCTGCCACATCGTTTTGGTCGCCGAAGCAGCGTTGAGGGTATAGAAGTGCAACCCCGGCGCCCCGCCGGCGAGCAAACGCTCACACAGCGCCGTCACCACATCGAGCCCGAAGGCACGGATCGCCTCGCGGTCGTCGCCGAAGCCCTCGAGGCGCTTGGCAATCCAGCGCGGCACTTCGGCACCGCACATTTCCGAGAAACGCATCATCTGCGAATAGTTCGTGATGGGCATGATGCCCGGCACGATCGGCACCGCCACGCCCAGACGCGAAGCGTCGTCGACGAAGCGGAAATAGGCGTCTGCATTGAAGAAGTACTGCGTGATCGCGGCGTTCGCACCGGCTTTCACCTTGTTGGCGAAATGCTCGAGGTCCAGACGCGGCGACTTCGCCTGCGGGTGGTATTCCGGATAGGCCGCCACCTCGATGTGGAACCATTCGCCCGTCTCCGCACGAATGAACTCGACCAGCTCCGACGCGTAACGGAACTCGCCGATCTCGCCCATCCCGGACGGCATATCGCCGCGCAACGCCACGATGTGACGGATGCCGTTCGCGCGATACGTCTCAAGGATCTGGCGAATATTTTCCTTGGTCGAACCGACACACGAGAGGTGCGGCGCCGCTTCCACGCCTTCGCGTTGGATTTCGATGACCGTATCGAGCGTACCCTGCTGCGTCGAGCCGCCGGCACCGAACGTCACCGAGACGAATTTGGGGCCCAGCGGGAACAGTTGCTGACGCGTGGCGCGCAGCTTTTCCGCGCCGTCGGCGGTCTTGGGCGGGAAGAATTCGAAACTGAAGGAAGGTTGCGTCATGATCGTCTTGTTATCGAGAGAGCCGCTCATGCCGCGCGCGTCGCATGCACGAAAAACTCCCGGTTGCCGTCACCCCCGGCGATGGGGCTGTCGAGCCACGCGGCTACCGTCAGTCCCAGCGCTTCACAGGCGGTGCGGATTTTTGTCTCCACTTGCGCATACTGCGCGGCGTCTTTCACGAGGCCTCCGCGACCGATGTGCTCGCGCCCCACTTCGAACTGCGGCTTGACCAGCATCAGCAGATCGCCCGACGCGGCCAGCAGGGGAGCGAGCGCAGGCAGTATCAGCGTCAGCGAAATAAACGACACGTCTCCGACGATCAGGTCGAAGCCCGCTTCCGGTACGGCGGCGATTGCCGCGACCGGGGTGTTGTGCGTGCCGTCTTCCGCTGCGTGCGGCGCCAGACGTTCGTCGAGCATCTCGCGCGACAGATGCCGCGCGTTGATCCCTTCGAGCGAGACGAGACGCGACTCGCCCGCCAGACGTTGATGCAGTTGCCCGTGACCGACGTCCACGCCAACGACCTGCGCGGCGCCCGCCTGCAACAGACAGTCCGCAAAGCCGCCGGTCGACAGGCCCACGTCGAGCGCGACACGGCCGGCAACGTCGAGTCCTGTCTGCGCCAGCGCGCCGGCCAGCTTCAACCCGCCGCGCGACACATAGCGGTCCTCGCCGGGCAAACCGTCGGCCGCCGCCCGCACTTCGAGGTCTTCGTCGCCCGCCACGACCTGACTGGCCTTTTTCAGCGCCGTTTCGGTGCCGGTGTAATACACGCGACCGGCATCAATGAGGCGTTGAGCGGCGGTACGAGATGCGGCCAGCCCCCGGGACACGAGGGCCTGATCGGCACGAAGCGCTTGCGACATGACTACGGGTTTCCTGCAAAGCACTGTCGACGGCGATGCGTCGACACTTACACGTTAGTGGCGCGGTCGCCGCCAAACACCAGCGCCGACAGAATCCACGAAATCAAGCTGTACAGCAGCGAACCGAAGAGCGCCGCCCAGAATCCCGAGACTTCGAAGCCCTTCACGACATGCGAGGCGAGCCAGAACAGCAAGGCGTTGATCACGAAGATGAACAACCCCAGCGAGAGCACCGTGACCGGCAACGTCAGTACGACGAGCAGCGGTCGTAGAAACGCGTTGATCAGGCCAAGCACGATCGCAACGATCAGTGCCGTGCCGATGCCCTTGAGCTGAATGCCCGACACGATGTACGGCAGGATGAGAAGCGCAATGGCATTGATGAGCCAAATCAGCAGCAGACGCATGGCAAGCTCCGAAGAACAGACCCGTGCGGGACGCCAGCCCCGGCACCGGCAGTGGTGAAACCCGACGCGGCGGCAACAGGCGCCGCCGCGCCATACCGTGACCCGTCGCCCATGCGTTCGTCACACACAGGCGCGGGCCCGATACCAATCAATAGCGATAGTGCGCCGGCTTGAACGGACCGTTCTTGTCGACGCTGATGTACTTCGCCTGATCGTCGGTCAGCACGGTCAGGTCGGCACCGATACGGCCCAGGTGCAGACGCGCCACCTTCTCGTCCAGATGCTTCGGCAGCACGTACACGCTGTTCTTGTACTTGGCGCCGTCAACGAACAGTTCGATCTGCGCGAGCGTCTGGTTGGTGAACGAGTTGCTCATCACGAACGACGGGTGGCCCGTGGCGCAGCCCAGGTTCACGAGGCGGCCTTCCGCCAGCAGGATGATGCGCTTGCCGTCCGGGAAGATGATGTGATCGACCTGCGGCTTGATGTTTTCCCACTGGTACTTGCGGGTCGACGCCACGTTGATTTCCGAGTCGAAGTGCCCGATGTTGCACACGATGGCCTGATGCTTCATGGCGGCCATGTGGTCGTGGTCGATCACGTGGAAGTTGCCCGTGGCCGTCACGAAGATGTCGGCCTTGTCGGCGGCGTATTCCATCGTCACCACGCGGTAGCCTTCCATGGCAGCTTGCAGGGCGCAGATCGGATCGATTTCCGTGACCCACACCGTGGCGCCCAGACCGCGCAGGCTTTGCGCACAGCCCTTGCCCACGTCGCCGTAACCCGCCACGAGGGCGATCTTGCCCGCGATCATCACGTCGGTCGCGCGCTTGATACCGTCGACCAGCGACTCGCGGCAGCCGTACAGGTTGTCGAACTTCGACTTGGTGACCGAGTCGTTCACGTTGATGGCCGGGAACGGCAGCGTGCCGTCTTTTTCCATCTGATACAGACGGTGCACGCCCGTGGTGGTCTCTTCGGTCACGCCCTTGATTTGCGACAGGCGCTTGCTGTACCACTGCGGGTCGCTTTCGATGTGACGCTTGATAGCGGCGTACAGCGCGACTTCTTCTTCGTTGGTCGGGTTGGCAACGACCGACAGATCCTTCTCGGCCTTGCTGCCCAGAATCAGCAGCAGCGTGGCGTCGCCGCCGTCGTCGAGAATCATGTTGGCGAACTCGCCGTTCGGCCATTCGAAGATGCGGTGGCTGTATTCCCAATACTCGTCGAGCGTTTCGCCCTTGAAGGCGAACACGGGAATGCCGGCCGCAGCGATAGCCGCCGCGGCGTGGTCTTGCGTCGAGAAGATGTTGCACGAGGCCCAACGCACTTCGGCACCGAGGGCGACGAGCGTTTCGATGAGCACGCCCGTCTGGATGGTCATGTGCAGCGAACCGGCAATGCGCGCGCCCTTGAGCGGCTGGCTGGCCTTGAACTCGGCACGCGTGGCCATCAGGCCCGGCATTTCGCTCTCGGCGATGGTCAGCTCCTTGCGGCCCCAGCCGGCAAGGTTGATATCGGCAACGTGGAAATCGGTGAATTTCGAATCGACTACGGCGTTCATCACGCCTCCTTTCTCTAAATAATGACTAGATAGTGGGACGTGAGCGCCGTTCTTGAGGCTCACACGCCATGCTATCCGTAGGAAAACCGGCGGCCGGCGCGGCCAATAGGAAGGATCTTGAGCCTGGCAGCACGATGGCTGTCGCAACGCTCCTCAAGATCCGGGCATTGTAGCAAAACTGATGCGCGAGCGGCAGGCGTCAGCCTGGCCTGAAGGGTTATTTTTTGTGAGGATGATGACAGCCGTACGACCTGCGAACCGTCAGATAGGCAGATGCGCGAGCAGCGGCGCGGCGAACACCATCAGAATGCCGTTGATCATCATGACGAGGCTGGCTACCACCCCCTCTTCGCTACCGATCTGGCGAGCCTTGGCGGTGCCGAAACCATGAGCGCCGGCACCGAACGGTGCGCCGCGCGCCATGCGGGTACGTAACGGCAGCCACGAGAGCAACGCCTCGCCGAGCAACATGCCGATGAACCCGGTGATGATGACGAAGAGCCCCACCAGATCGCGCGAGCCGCCGACCTGATCGGACACCGCCAGCGCGAACGGCGTCGAGATCGAGCGGGCAAGCAGACTGCGCGCCATCTCGGGCGGCAGCTCGAACAAGCGGGCGAGCACGAAGGAACTGCCCACGGCCACGATCATCGCGACGAGCACGCCAACGATCAGCGCAAACGCATGCCGGCGAATGATGTCGCGGTGCTCGTAGATCGGTACGGCGAATGCAATCGTCGTGGGGCCGAGCAGCCAAACCAGCCAGCGCGAGTCGGAGATATATGTCGCGTAAGAAATGTCGCCGCCAACCATCACGGCGATGAGCAGGATCGGCGCGAGAATCGCCGGGCCGAGCCACACCTTGCCGAAGCGCGCGTAAAGGCGCTTCGACACGTAATAGAGCACGACCGTGAGAACGAGCAGCAGCAGCGCCGTATGATTCATGGCAAGACCCGGTAAGCGCTATCAAGCGTCATGACGGTAAAAACCGGCTCGCGCAGCATCAGCGTGCGTCGTGCGCATGCGCGCGGCGAACCGCCGGGATGCGAACGAAGGCGCGCTTCATGCGGCGCTCCGCACGGCAAGCCAGATCGACGGCCAGTGCGGTCGACACCATCACGAGCACCGTGCCGACGCCGATCACGGCGAGCAATTGCAAACCTTCGTGACGCAGCAGATCGGTGTATTGCATCACGGCCGCGACCATCGGCACGAAGAAGAGGAGCATCTCGGCCAGAAACCAGTCGGCACCCCGCTTGATCTTCTCGGTCTTCAGCACACCGCTCATGAGCAGTGCCACGACGGCGAGCAAACCCAGCACGCCGCCAGGCAGCGGCAAATGAAAATGACGCGATGCAGCATCGGCCACAAGATAGATGCCCGTGAGCAGCGCGATCTGCCAAACCACGTCGACAATGCGCTTGCTGCGGCTATACAGACGGCTGGCAATCATCTTGGTCATGTCGGGCTCCCGGGTTTGGCATCAGTATGAAATGCAGTATAGGAAGCACCGCAACATAAATATAATGAATTAGTATCATCGGAATGATTCCAAATTGGAATAATTTAAGTATTAACCCTAATAGTGCATGAGAGAGCCTTACGGGATAGGGCTTTCCGCGAAATAGCACCAATTTGGTGCCAACGAGAGAACCAAAATGGAACTGCGCGCGTTGCGAGGATTTGTGGAAGTTGTGCGACAGCAGAGCTTCACGGCGGCGGCCGAAGCGTTGTTCGTCACCCAGCCGACCGTGAGCAAGATGGTCAAGGCGCTGGAAGACGAACTGGGTACGCCGCTGATGTTGCGCGAGGAGCGCGGCATGGGCCGCCGGCTTCAGTTGACCGATGCGGGACGCGTGGTCTTCGAGCGCGGTCAGGACGTGCTCGCCGCGTACGCGCGGCTACGGCAGGAACTGGCCGATCTGGAAACGGTCGCTCGCGGCGAGTTGTCCATCGGCATCCCGCCACTCGGCGGCGATCTGTTCATCCCGGTGATCGGCGCGTTTCATCAACACTATCCGGACATCGAGATGAAGCTCTTCGAAACCGGCTCACGCGCCATCGAGCAGGCGCTGCTCGCGGGCGATATCGAACTCGGCGCAGTGTTGCTGCCGGTCGACCCCACCATTCTCGACGTGCTGCCGGTGTGCCACTACCAGTTGCGTCTGATTGCCCCGCGCGACTCGCGTTGGGAGGGGCGCGCCTGGGTCGGTCTGGGTGAGTTGCGCGATGAGCCGTTCGTCTTTTACGGCGAAGGCTTTGCGTTGTCCGAACTCGTGATTGCCGCGTGCCGCCGAGCGGGCTTCACGCCCAAGATTGCAGGACGCTCGAGCCAATGGGACTTCATCGCGTCGATGGTGGACAACGGCGTGGGCATCGCGCTGCTGCCCGAGCCCTTCTGCGCACGGCTCGATCCGAAACGCTTCGTGATAACGGACGTGCGCGATCCGGAGATCCCGTGGGATCTGGCGATGGCGTGGCGGCGCGACTCGTATCTGTCGCACGCGGCACGACGCTGGCTCGCACTGGCGCGCGACATCCTCGGCCCCGGCGGCGACGGAGACGCGCAGGCGGCCATCGCGGGCGGCGCCCGCCGGACGTAACGGGCCCCTCTTTTCCCCTGTCTTGCCCCTTGTCTTTATGGCAAAGCGCAGACCGGCGAGAGGCCACGGGCGGCGAAACCCGCGTCGTCCGACACCGCCTCGCGATTGCGGTATCCTTGCCGCTGACCTTTCTTCCCTCATGCCGCGCGAGCGCGGCGCATCGACACTCATGCGCATCATTACCGCGAATCTGAACGGCGTGCGATCGGCCGCCAAGAAGGGCTTTTTCGAGTGGTTCGGCAATCAGGAAGCCGACATTCTCTGTGTGCAGGAAATCAAGGCGCAGTTGCCCGACATGACGCCGGACTTCCTCAAGCCGCACGACTATCAAGGCTACTTTCACTACGCGGAAAAGAAGGGTTACAGCGGCGCCGGCGTATACGTGCGACGCGAGCCCGACGATGTCGTCATCGGCTGGGGCAACGCCGAATTCGACGCCGAAGGCCGCTACGTCGAAGTGCGCTACGGCAATCTGTCGGTGATCTCCGTGTACATCCCGTCGGGATCGAGCGGCGAGGAACGTCAGGCCGCCAAGTTCCGCTTCATGGCCGACTTCATGCCGCACCTGCTCGCACTCAAGGCGGCGGGGCGCGAAGTCATCCTGTGCGGCGATGTGAACATCGCGCACAAGGAAATCGACATCAAGAACTGGAAGGGCAACCTGAAGAACTCGGGTTTCCTGCCCGAAGAGCGCGCCTGGCTCACGCAGTTATTCGACGACCATGGCTACGTCGACGTCTTCCGCACGCTCGATCCGCGTGCCGACCAGTACACATGGTGGAGCAACCGCGGACAGGCTTACGCGAAGAACGTCGGCTGGCGCATCGATTATCAGATCGCCACGCAGGCCATCGCGAGCAAGGCCAAGACCACCTCGGTTTTCCGAGACATCAAGTTCAGCGACCACGCGCCACTGACCGTCGACTACGATCACGCGCTGTAACGGATAGCACGATGAAGACGCTGTTGTTTTGCACCAGCTATATGAAAGATGCCGATGCCTGGCAGCAACGGTATCAGCGCTGGCTGGACTATTACCGGAACGGACCGATCAAAGCCGACAAGATCCTCATGATCGACGACGGCTCGCCATATCTGCCCCCTGCGGAAACGATCCAGACGATGCGGGCGGACAGCGACATTTCGGCGCACCAGCCCGTCCACGGCATCGTTCGTTTCGAGAAGAATCTGGGAAGGCAAAGCATGAGTCTGTATCCCGGATGGTGGCGCAGCTTCCTTCATAGCGTGACGATTGCACGCACCATCGGCGCAGACAAGATCGTCCACATCGAATCCGATGCGTTTGCGCTGAGCCAGCCACTCGCAAACTTCATCAACGACACGCAGTCGGGCTGGCATGTCATGTGGGCCCAGCGTTACGCGATGCCTGAGACCGCCATTCAGATCATTGGCCAGGATCAATTTGCCGCGCTGGAGAAGCTAAGGGGCGATTACCCGAATCTGGATTTCCCGGACATCGCGGAACGCCTTCTGCCTTTCACGTCGGTGAACCGGCAATTCAAAGGCGATCGGTACAGCGAATTCAAACGCAACCGTGGCATCTTTCGCTCGAGGAAATTCAACTTTCTCCCGATCTTCCAGTGGGACTTCTTCTGGGAGCCGATTCCGCGTGACGCAGACTTCGCCACCCAGGTCGTCACGCGTCAGAAGGTGGCCTTTCGGGGCACCTGAGCCGCACCGCGACACGACAACGGCGCCCGGGACGGGAGGCCCCCGTCTCCGCTCAGCGTGATCCGCTCGTCACGGGCACGCCGTCGCCACCATCGTCGTCGGCCCCCCAGGGGGCGACCTTCGGCAACAGCAGCATGCCGGGCAGCGCGAGCGCCGTGCAGACGAGGAAGAATGTCAGCCAGCCAACGCCGTCCACAATATAGCCGGTGCCTGCGTTGGCAAACGTGCGCGGCACCGAGGCCAGACTCGTGAACAGCGCGAACTGCGTCGCCGTATAACGCGGGTCTGTCGTGCGGGCGATGTAAGCCGTGAACGCTGCGGTGCCCAACCCCGCCGTGAAGGCTTCGAAGGCGATCACCGCACCGAGCCCGGTGACGACCGCGCCGGCTTGCGCGAGCCACGCGAAGCCGAGCACCGACACCAGTTGCAGCACGCCGAAGACCCACAGCCCGCGATTGATGCCGAGCTTGATCAGCCAGATCCCGCCGATGATGCCGCCTGCCACGCTGGCCCAAAGGCTCGTCGCCTTGGCCACGACACCGATTTGCGTCTTCGTGAACCCCAGATCGAGATAGAACGAGGTGGCCAGCGACGTCGCCATCGAATCGCCGAGTTTGTAGAGAAAGATGAACGCGAGCACCAGCAACGCCTGCGACCATCCGCCGCGCGTGACGAACTCGTGAAACGGTTCGACCACGGCCTCGCGCAACGTCTTCGGCGGCGTACCGCGAATCTCCGGCTCCTTGACGACGAGCGTCATCACGATACCCGGCAGCATGAACGCCGCCGTGGCGAAGAACACCTGCGACCACGGCAGGTGGTCGGCCATGATGAGGGCCAGTGAGCCCGGCACGAGTCCGGCCACCTTGTAAGCGTTCACATGCATGGCCGTGCCCAGCCCCTGTTCACGGTCGGAGAGCAACTCGCGTCGATAGGCATCCAGACAAATGTCGAGACTCGCGCTGAAGAACGCCAGCGCCGCTGCCAGCGCGGCAATCGTCATCAGATCGCGCTGCGGCGAATAGGTCCCCATCAGCGCCACTGCGCCGGCCACCAGCAATTGCGTGACGAACATCCAGCCGCGCCGCCGCCCCGGCTTCCATCCGAAAACGTTGGGGGCGAAGCGATCCATGAGCGGCGCCCACAGAAACTTCCACGTATAGGGAAACTGGATCAGGGCGAACAGGCCGATCGCCTTGAGATCCACGTGCTCGCTGCGCAGCCATGCCTGCACCAGATTGAGCAGGATGAACAACGGCAAGCCGGAGGTGAAGCCGAGAATCACGCAGATGAGCATCCGCGTGGGGTGGAAGACGCGCCCGTCGGCGGGCGGCAGCGAATCGGTCATGGAAAGGACAGTTGGGGCCAGCCGCCTGCGGTGCGCGGCACCCGGCCCCCCGGTGTCTTCAGCCGTCAGGGGCCCGGCGCTTCGCTGCCCCGTTAGCTGCCGCCGGTTCAGGAACGCTTGACGCGATAGACCGCAAGACTACCACGCCAGTTCGCGCCCACGGACACGAGTCGCCCATTGTGAAGCACCGCGCGATCGAGAATCTTCACGCCTACGTCCGGCGCCAGCGCCTCGAAGTCCTTGATGGTCAGCACCCGCACGTTCGGCGTGTTGTGCCACTGGAACGGCAGGCTCTTCGACACCGGCATGCGGCCTCGCAATACCGACAGGCGGTGCGGCCAGTAGCCGAAGTTCGGGAACGACACGATCGCTTCGCGGCCGACGCGCACCGTCTCGCGCAGAATGTCTGCGGTGTGGTGAATGGTCTGCAGCGTCTGCGACAGGATGACCGTATCGAAACTCTGGTCCTCGAAGAGCTTCAACCCGTCTTCCATATTCTGCTGGACGACATTGATGCCACGCTGTGCCGAGGCGAGCACCCCGGCATCGTCGATCTCGATGCCATAGCCGCTCACGTCGAGTTCGTCCATCAACAGGCGCAGCAGCGAGCCGTCGCTGCATCCCAGATCGAGCACCTGCGACGACGGTTCGATCCATCGCGCGATGACCCGGAAATCAGGCCGGTCGGCCAGCGACGCCGAAATGCGGTCACGCGACGCGGCCAGATAAGCCGCCTGCGCGTTCGTGGCCGGTACAGTGGACTGACTCATACCCCGACCTCCCGGGCGATACGTTCGTAATAGGCGCGCACCAGGTTGTGATAGCGCGAATCGGTGAGCAGGAAGGCGTCGTGGCCGTGCGGCGCGTCGATCTCGGCGTAGCTCACGGTGCGGCGCGTATCGAGCAGCGCCTTGACGATCTCACGCGAGCGGGTCGGTGCGAAGCGCCAGTCGGTCGTGAACGACACGATCAGGTACTTGGCCGTGGTGTGCGACAGCGCCTTGGCCAGATTGCCGCCCACGGTTCGCGCAGGATCGAAGTAATCGAGCGCACGCGTAATCAGCAAATAGGTGTTGGCATCGAAATACTCGGCGAACTTGTCGCCCTGATAGCGCAAATACGACTCCACTTCGAACTCCACGTCGAAGCTGAAGCGATAGGCATCGTCCTGCCCGTTGCCATTGCCAGTGCCGTTTTCCTTGCCGGCGGCTTTCACACCGTCGACCAGCGTTTCGGCACGACGCAACGCCCGGCCGAATTTGGTCGCCATGTCCTCGTCGGACAGATAGGTGATGTGACCGATCATGCGCGCCACCCGCAACCCGCGCCGCGGCACCACACCGTGTGCGTAATAGTTGCCGCCGTGGAAATCGGGATCGGAGAGGATGGCGGAGCGCGCCACTTCGTTGAACGCGATGTTCTGTGCCGAGAGCTTCGGCGTGGAGGCGATCACCAGACAGTGACCGACGCGCTCGGGATACATGATGCTCCACGCGAGCGCCTGCATGCCGCCGAGACTGCCGCCCATGACGGCGGCAAACTTTTGAATGCCGAACGCGTCGGCCACGCGGGCCTGCGCGTTGACCCAGTCTTCCACCGTCACGACAGGGAAGCGGGCGCCGTAGGGAGTGCCGGTGGCTTCATCGAGGCTCATCGGTCCGGTCGAGCCGAAGCACGAGCCGAGGTTGTTCACCCCGATGACGAAGAAGCGATCGGTGTCGAGCGGCTTACCGGGCCCGACCATGTTGTCCCACCAGCCGACATCCTTGGGATTGTCGGCAGCAATACCGGCGACATGATGCGACGCGTTGAGCGCGTGACAAACCAGTACGGCGTTGCTGCGATCGGCATTGAGTTCGCCATAGGTCTCGACCATCAGGTCGTAGCCCGCGAGTGTGCTGCCGTTTTGCAGCGGTAGCGGCTCTGCGAAATGCATCCGCTGCGGCGTGACGATTCCGATTGAAGATTCCATAGATCCCTGTCCGAAACATGCCGTGGCCGGCGTCCCTGTCGACAATGATCGACGGACGGCGTCCTGAAACGTTCTGTGCGGGAAAAGGGGTCGACGGAAAAATGGCGGGGGGCGCGCACGACCTCTTTAGCCGCATTTTTAATGAATGCCAGTGCGCGGGAACCCCCGGCAGTGTCATTCGCGCGCCCGCAAGCGAGTCACCAAATCGGCGCGCCAATCATCGCAACAGGGCCGGCTGGATCTCCGGCGGCCCCGTCACGGGTTGCAAAAGTATAACGTAATCTGCGCCGAGGGCGCAGACCACCCGGTCTTAGCGCAGAAGGGCTGCGACCTGCGGCTCCGCGCCTTCGGCGGGCGAGCGCTTGAAACCGCTCTTCGCGAAACGGTGCCAGCGGCCAAGCACGTAGGACACGAGCAGGTTGGCGCGCGAATTGGCGTCGAAGGTTTCGGGCAGCGCGCCCTGCGCCGTCGCCAGACGCAGCACCTGGCGCAGCGACGCCTCGATGCGGTCGAGCAACTGGTTCATGCGCTCTTGCAGACGCTCATGCTCGCCGACCAGCGCTTCGCCGGTCAGCACACGCGTCATACCCGGGTTCTTTTCGGCGAAACCGAGCAGCATCAGCACGATAGCGCGCGCTTGCGTCACGCCGTCCTGATCCTGAGCAGAGATCTGATTGATCAGGCCGAAGATGGTCTGTTCGATGAACTCGATGAGACCCTCGAACATCTGGGCCTTGCTCGCGAAGTGGCGGTAGAGCGCCGCTTCGGAGACATCGAGGCGTGCGGCGAGCGCGGCCGTGGTGATCTTCTCGCCCTTGGGCGTCTCGAGCATGGCCGCGAGGGTCTGTAACACCTGTACGCGGCGCTCACCCGGCTTGGGGCGGGTTGTCTTGACAGGCGCGGGCGCGGCCTCCAGCGCATCGGCAGCGCCGTACCCGGCACCGCTCGAAGAGTTTTCCTGCTGCATCGTCTGGTCGTTATCGGTAGGGATTTGATTGTCGGACGGCCTGGGCTAGGACCCCGGTCGCTAGGCGCGCCCGTAACTCGCGCAGAGATTGTACTTTGATATCCACGTAGTGTGGGCGCCCACTGCGCGGCATCACGTCGCCATGACTGTTTCTGACCGGTAGATGTCCCGTGATCCAGACCGTCCTGATGCCGAAATGCCGCAGGTGTTTCAGGTGCGAACGGGTGTCCTCGACCAGCCATGTGCGATGCGGTGCGAGCCCCTCGCGCACCAACAGCCGGCGCAGCATGATCGCGTCGGGCTTGGCCCGCCAGGCGCGCCGGTCTGCCATGTCTTCGATGCTCACGCAGCGCTCGAAATAGCGGCGAATGCCCAACGCTTCGACGATCGGCAGCGCGTAGTTTGCAGGCGCGTTGGTCAGGAGAATCTTGCGTCCCGGCAATCCGGCGAGCAGCCGGGCGACGCCCCGTTCCGCCCGCAGCACCTCGACCAGCGGCGGCAGCTCGTGGACTCGGGCCAGAAACTCGTGCGGATCGATGGCGTGATGCTTGATGAGACCGAGCAGCACCGCCCCGTACCGCTCCGTATAGGAAAAACGCAGGTGATTGGCCTCATCTTGCGACAACCCCAGCTTCTCGGCGATATAGGCGGTCATCGCGCGGTTGATGCGCGGAAAGATCGCGTGCGACGCGCGATGCAGCGTGTTGTCCAGATCGAACAGCCAGACCGGACCACGCGTGCCGTATTCGGTGCGGGCGCGGGGCGCCCGGCGTCGCCGGCTCAGAACGTGAGAAGAAGGCACGGGGATAGCGAATTCATGCGAGGAGATACGTGAAGGTGGCCACACCGTCCGGGCCGTCGCCCGGCTTGCCGGAGAACGCGATGCAGCCACGGCAAGGCACGATGCTAGCGCGCACCGCCCGCTTTGACAAATCGACTCGACCGGCCGGTTGGGTCATGTGCGAGACTTTGCGACGCGGATTCGGTGGTGAAACACACGAAACGCCGGGAAGGAAATCGCAGGGAATATGGTGTGCGGGGGAAAAATGCGGCCCGGGAAACCCGTCGCACTTGCGGCGAGGGTCATTGCCCGGGCCGGGCAGGAAAATCGTGCGCAATGACGCAGCTCGGGGAATGTACGGCTGCGCACGGTCATGCCGCACGACGTCTGCCGGATCACTCTCTCGTGGCGCGCGGCACCGCTGCCACGTCGCATGCCGCGCAACAGGGAGTGACGCCGCATCGCATCACCCGCGACCCGCCCCCCCGGACGTTTCGCGCGTGTCAGACGCACGCGATGCGACGCTTTCTGGCGTCGTCAGGACACCCGCTCAGAACGTGTGCTGAATGCCCAGCATCGTGCCGAACTGATTGCCGCCCGTGACGACCGAGCCGCCTGCGGCAATGGCCACGGCGCCGTTCTGGCTGTTCGCCACCCAGCCAGCCATGCCATACAGCGACGTGCGCTTGGACAGCGAGTACGTCGCGCGGCCGATGAGCAGCGTGGCGTTGGCGCGGCTCTTCAACTGATAACGAATGGCCTGCGCGTCGAACGCCCAGGTGATCGTCGGCAGATAGGTGACGCCGAGGAAGTAGATGTCCGAGCGCAGCGATGCGGCGTCGGCGCTCACGTTGCGGTGAATCCAGCCACCGCCCACGCGCCCCGACGACCACTTGTAGTACGCGTTGACGACCGAATGCGAGTCGGTGTACTGCGAACGGGTAAGCGGTGCCGCAGCGCCCGTGTTGCCGCGCATCTGGTCGTACGACGCCGAGATACCGAAGTTCTCGTAGTCGTAGCCGATCAGGCCGGTGAATTGCTTACATGCCTGGTAATTGCCCGCCACGTTGCCCGCGCAGTTGGTGGCCGACGGGCCGCCGGCGGCGGAGCCATCGCGTCCGAAGCTGTACGTCGCGCCGAGCGTCACGCCGGAGAACTTGCCCATATAGCCGACGGCGCTGTCGCTACGTGCGTTGGCGATGTACGGATCGATACTGGCCAGCGAGAAGAGCGACGGTCCGATCACGTCGGCGTTGCCCGTCACGTAGAACGTCATGTTGTTCTGACGGCCGATGAGGAACGTACCCCACGGCCCCGACAGCCCCACGTTCGCCTGACGGCCGAACAGACGTCCGCCGTAGTTCAGGTTACCGGTGCCCGGCTGGAAGCCGTTTTCCAATGTGAAGACGGCCTTCAGACCTCCGCCCAGATCTTCGACTCCCTTGAAGCCGAAGCGCGACGGCACCTTGCCCGTGAGATTCGGTTCACCAACAAAGCTGCCGCCCCCGGCTGCGTTGTTGTAGAAGGCGATGCCGGTATCGACGATCCCGTACAGCGTCACGTTGCTTTGCGCGTGAGCCAGTCCTGCACTCAACAGCAGGCCAGCGGCCAATGCATGTTTCACTTTCACTTCTGTCCCCTTGTTTTTGAAATACACAGCTACGAGGGTCTGCTCACCCTCACGACGCCAACCTCCGGACCGGTGGCAATGTCGTCGGCCCAACCTTCTTCACTGCTTTCACTGCCCTTACTGCCATGCCGGGTGATCGCTGCCGCCTCCTGAACTGCGCTTTCGGCATCGATCCCCGGTCATTTTTTTGCGCGACGTGCGGTGCTGTTTTTTTCCTCACGCCTCGCGGATAAAAGTGAAACGCGCTTCACGGCGGGCGATGCGCCAGCCCTGCGCGGTGCGAACAAACGTGTCTTCGAATTCCCCCATGACCTGACGGCCTTGCGCCGGGCGGCCGAACGGCCCCGGCGTGTCTTGCGCCGACCCGCTCCAGAGCAGCACGGTGCTGCTGCCGATGGCGCTCGTGGGCGACGTCACGTCGATCAGCACGTTGCCGACGAGATGCCGCGTGAGCCGGTCCGCCGGCCGGTCGGCATAAGCGGCGGCAATGGCGGCCGGCCCGGCGAGCGTGTCGCCGTTGGGCCGCACCAGTACGCCGTTCTCGGCAAACAGGGCGGCGAGTCCCTGCGGGTCGCGCCGGTCGTTGCAGGCGACGAAGCGCATCACGAGGTCATGGCACGCCTGTTTGGCGAGCAGGACTTCGAGCGTTTCCGGTTCGACGCCGGCGGTCATGTCGTGGTGGACGATGTCGTGTGTCATACCGGCCGAGTCTGTGAGGAGGGTGTGGAAGATAACGGGCGCGCGAGCCACGCTTGCATGGCATCGGCCACGTCTTGCGCACGCTCCATCGGGCTCATATGACCGCTGCCTTCGATAACGCTCAATACGGCATTGGGCATCAGTCCGGCCATGACCTCGTGGCGCGCGAGCGGGCTCCAGGTGTCCTGACGTCCGCAAAGCACGAGCGTCGGACAATGCACCTCGCTTAACAGCGACGTCGCATCCGGGCGGCCAAGCAACGCGTGGATCTGTGCGGCAAATTGATCGGGATGGCTGCGCTCGATCATGTCGAGAATCGCGTCGAAGAGCGGCGTGCCGATTTGGTCGGGATGCACCATGCCGGTTGCCCACACCTGGCCCATCGCACGCATACCGGCCTCACGCGCACGCGCGAGCAACACCTCCCGCCCGCTGCGCTCTTTCTCCGCAGCTTCGCCTTCGGGCAATGCCTGATAACCGGTGTCGAGCAACGCGAGATGCGTCACGCGCTGCGGTGCGCGACGCACGACTTCGAGCGCCACACGTCCGCCCATCGAGTGCCCCGCGAGCGCGAAGTGCGGCTCGGGCGTACTCGCCAGCACGTGATCGGCCATCGCCCCGATGGTGTCGAGTGCGCCCCACGCGGGCACACGGCAATCGTATTGCGGCAAAAGCGCCGCGGTCGCCGCCCATGCCACCTGGTCGCAAAGCAAGCCGGGAAGCATGAGCAGCGGGAGACGTCCGGTACTCATGGCTTCCCTCCCTGCGCCCAGACACGAGCGGGTATGCAGACCTCGCCGTCGAACAGCCAGCGTGCCGTGCGCAGCAGACCGGCGCTCGTGACGTCCGGCGTGCCGTCGGCATCGGTGCCAAGCGCCAGACGTACGGTGAACTCGCCCGTCGGATGCTCGATGGCGAGCAGCGGCGCATCACCCTCGGGCACCTCCGCCATCTCATGACAGACGGTGCCCGGCAGTGCTGCGGCCGTCGCCACACTCACCGCCGCGAGCACGCCGATGGACGAGTGGCAACGGTGGGGAATGAAACAACGCGTCGCGAGAGCCCCCCCGGCTTGCGGCGGTGCCACGAGACACATCTTGGGCACTGTGCGCGAGCGCACGTCACCGAGATTCATGCGGGGACCGACGGCCAGACGAATCGCCTCGATCCGGTCGCGCATCGCCTGAAACACCGCGTCCGTCTCGAGCGGCTCGCAGGACTCCGCGCCGGTACACCCCAAGTCCGCCGCGCGCATGAGCACAAGCGGCATGCCGTTATCGATGCACGTCACCGTGACACCTTCCACGACATCCTGACGCTGTCCGGTCGGGAACAGTGCGCCGCAGGACGCGCCGGCGGTGTCGCGAAACATCAGCGGTATCGGGGCGGCCGTGCCCGGCACGCCGTCGATGGCAACGTCGCCGTCGTACTTCACGACGCCAGCCGGGGTCTGCACGGTGGCCACCGCCACCTGTCCCGTGTTAACCATGTGAATGCCGACCTCGGTCACGTCGCCCGCTGCGGTAACGAGCCCGCGCTCGATCGCAAACGGCCCCACGCCAGCGAGAAGGTTGCCGCAGTTCTGTCCGTAGTCGACACGCGCTTCATCGACCACGACCTGTGCAAAGAGATAGTCGACATCGGCATCGGCGCGCGTCGCGCGCGACACGATGGCGACCTTGCTCGTGAGCGGATTCGCACCGCCCATCCCGTCGATCTGACGCGCATCGGGCGACCCCATTGCGGCGAGCAGCACAGCGTCGCGCGTGGCGGCGTCCGCAGGCAGATCGTCAGCAAGAAAGTACAGCCCCTTCGAAGTGCCTCCGCGCATCACGGCAGCGCGGATACGCGTTTGGGAATGCATCATGTCGGTCAAGTCGCTGCCCTCACTCGCCCTGCAACTCGTCGAGCGAGTCGACGTAACGTAAGCCCTTCGCGGCAAGACGCTCGCGCATCTTGTAATAGTCCAGCCCCAACATGCCGCCTGCGAGCACACCGCGCTTGTACGCCTCGTCGGCACCGCGTGCGGCGGCGGCCCTGGCTACGGCTTGCGCGGTAGCGAACGGCACCACGACCACACCGTCGTCGTCGGCCACGATCACGTCGCCGGGGTTCACGATCTGATTGGCGCACACGACCGGCACGTTCACCGAGCCGAGCGTCTCCTTCACCGTGCCCTGCGACGAGATGGCTTTCGACCACACCGGGAACTGCATCTCGGTGAGCGTGCCGATGTCGCGGCACCCGGCGTCGATGACAAGACCGGCCACGCCGCGCGCTTTCATCGACGTGGCGAGCAGATCGCCGAAATAGCCGTCGTCGCAAGGCGACGTCACACCGACCACCACGATATCGCCCGGCTGCGCCTGTTCTACCGCAACGTGCAGCATCCAGTTGTCCGACGGGGGCGCAAGCACGGTCACGGCACTGCCCGCGACAACGGCACCGGCATAGATCGGACGCAGGTAAGTCGCCATCAGGCCGAGGCGGCTTTGCGCTTCGTGTACCGTGGCGCTGCCTGCACTGCGCAGAATGTCGAGCGTAGCGGCATCGACACGGGGAATTTGACGAACGACGACGCCGCGAATCATGACAGTTGCTCCGTGACCACCGGCGTGAGGCGCATCAGCCCTTCGGCGTATTTGATGTCTCGCGCGGCCGTGATGCCGATGTTGCGTTTGGCCTGCACACCGCGTTGCAACGCCACGCGCGTGTAGTAATCCCACAGGTGTTCCTGACCGGCCATGCACTCGATGGCGGCACGCTTCTTGTCCCACACCGGAGTGATATCCACGAAGGTGTTCGGAATCCACTCGCACTGCTCGGTCTGATGCGGCTCGAACGCGAGTACCGCCGGGGCGCCGATGATCGTCTCGCCCGGCTTGTGACCTTCTGCCTGCGCGATCACGCGGGCTTCCTGCGTGACGTGCATCGCCAGCGGGTGATCGAAGTTGTACGGGTCTTTCTCCGAATGGCTCAGCACAAACGACGGCTGCACATCGCGATAGATGTCGACGAGTCGAAACAGTGTCTCGTCGGACACCCGCATCGGGTAGTCGCCGATGTCGAGGAATTCGATTTCTGCGCCGAGAATGTCGGCGGCCCGCTGTGCCTCTTCGCGGCGCGCGGCCTTGACCTTGGCTTCGGTCATCTCTGCGCCCTTGCGCCAGAGCTTGGCCGACTCGCCGCGCTCGCCGAACGACAGGCAGACGATCTTCATGCGATAGCCCTGCGCAATGTGCGTGGCAATCGTGCCGGCAGCGCGCCAGACGAAGTCCGCCGAATGGGCGCTGACGACGAGGCCCGCCAATGCGCGGGGGGAAGTGTTCTGTGATGTGCTCATGTGTTTGACGTCAATTCGTGTTGTGCGCCGCGTGTTCAGGCGCTTTCCAGTCCGACCAGCGTGGCGAGCAATTCCGGCGACGCCGCAAGTTCGCTGCTGCGCCCCGCCCAGACCTCACGGCCCCGGTCGAGCACCAGCGCCCGGTCGGTCAACTCCAGCCCCAGTTCCGCGTGCTGCTCCACCAGCACCACGCCCATGCCGCCGTTGGCGCGCAACGTCCAGAAGGCGTCGACCAGTTGATCGACGATCACCGGCGCGAGCCCTTCGAACGGCTCGTCGAACAGAATCACGCGAGGATTGCCGATGAGCGCACGGCCGATGGCGAGCATCTGCTGCTCGCCGCCCGAGAGCTGGTTGCCGAGGTTGCGGCGACGTTCGTGCAATCGCGGGAACAAGTCGTACACGCGATCGAGCGTCCAGTCGTTGCTGCCGCGCTCGCCTGCGTCACCCATCGCAGAGACCTGAAGGTTCTCTTCGACGGAGAGCGACTTGAAGATCTCGCGCTCCTGCGGCACCAGCGCCAGCCCCGCGCGGGCTCGCTTATAGGCGGGCCACGACGAGATGTCGTCGCCGCGATAACGCACCGCGCCGCCGTGGCGCGTGGTCAGTCCCAGCAGGCTGAGCAGCAAGGTGCTCTTGCCCACGCCGTTACGGCCAAGAATGGCGACGGCCTCTCCCGCGCCCACGCGAAGACTCAGGTCCTCGAGCACGATGGTCTCGCCATACCCGGCGCTGAGTCCGCAGGCTTCGAGCAGAATGTCAGTCATGATGGCGACGCCCCAGATAAATGTCGCGCACGCGCGGATCGCTGCGCACTTCGTCCTTCTCGCCTTCCATCAGCACCGCACCTTCGACCAGCACCGTGATGCGGCGCGCGAAGCGGAAGACCAGATCCATGTCGTGTTCGATGACCATCACCGCGACGTCTTCTGGCAGGCGTTCGAGCAGTTCGAACAGCTTGCGTCCCTGCCCTGACGGCACGCCTGCGACGGGTTCGTCGAGCAGCAGCACCTTGGGATCGAGCGCGAGGCCCAGCGCGATTTCCACCTGACGACGCTGGCCGTACGCCAGTTCGTCGATGCGTCTGCCCGCGAGATCGAGCATGCCCAGTTCGCGCAGACGCTCCGCGGCCTCTTCCACCACCGCCGGACGGCTCGCGAGCGGCTTGCCGATGCAGCCGTCGAGGCCGCGCCGCGACGTGAGCGCCAGCGCCACGTTCTCGGCCACCGTGAGCGTGTCGAACAGCGTGTTCAACTGAAACGTGCGAGCCAGCCCCAGCTTCACGCGTTTGTGCGAGGGCATCGACGTCACGTCCGTGCCACCCACGCGCACCACGCCGGCATTCGGCTTGAGCACGCCCGTCAGCAGATTCATCAGCGTGCTCTTGCCTGCGCCGTTCGGGCCGATCAACGCGTGTCGCGCACCGACCGGCAACGACAGGCTGACGTTGCGGGTCACGTCCAACTGCCCGAAGCGTTTGGACAGTCCTTGAATTTCCAGTGCGGCGCTCACGGCGTCACCTCCTTGTCCGTGGCGGTTGCCTTGGCGTCGCCGGTCTTCTGCGGCGTGACCGCCTGGCGAGGACGGCGAATGCGTGCCGCGCAGCGATCTACCACACCGATCAGGCCATCGGGCGCGAAGCGCACCACGACGATCAGCAGCACACCGAGGGCGGCAAGCCAGTTCGTCGGGTCGATGGCCGCGATGCGGTCGGACAACACCATGAAGACGACCGCACCGAGCACCGCGCCGTAGAGACGTCCGGTGCCGCCCAACGCGAGCATCACGAGCACGTTGGCCGAGAGCGTGAACGACAGCGTGTCGAGTGCGACGATGTTGTTCACTTGCGCGGAGAGTGCGCCCGCGACGCCGGCCACCGCAGCGGCAAGCGTGTACAGCATCAGGCGGCGCAGACCGACGCGAACACCGAGGAGCGACATACGCACGGCGTTCTCGCGAATGCCCTGTACGGTCAGGCCGAACGGCGAATTCACGAGAAACTGCGTGAACAGATACACGACGAGCAACACGGCCAGCGCATAGAGATAGGCCGTGTGCCCATAGATATCGAAACTGAACAGGCCGAGCACGGGAGCGATGGTGTAGCCGGTCAGGCCGTCGTCGCCCATGGTGATCGACTTCGCGACGTTGCCCGCCTCGTAGAGCAGCGTGGCGCACACCAGCGTCAGCATGATCTGCGTGAGCCCGGTGACGCGCAGCACGACGACGCCGGTAATCAGCCCCACGACCGCCGCGACCACGGCGCCCGCCACCAGTCCCAACAACGGATCTGGCGAGACATGCATCGCGAAGAGCCCGGCAGCGTAGGCGCCGCTACCGAAGAACGCCGCGTGCCCCAACGTCTCGATACCGCAGTAGCCCTGCACGAGATCGAGCGAGAGCGCGAAGATGATCATGATCAGCACGCTCGTGGCGAGCGCGAGGTACAGATCGGCGAAGAAGTACGTGGCGACGGCGGCAATGAGGAGCACCGCGTCGAGCACGCCAAGACGTTTGCGACGCAGCGCGGGAGCCACTTGCGCCGTGCCCGCGACCGGCGGCAGAGGATTCGTATGAGACATCGTCACCCTCCGCTCAGGCGCGGCCGACCAACCCTTGCGGGCGGATCAGCAGAATGGCCAGCACGGCCAGATAGATCATGAAGGCACCGAGTGCGGGCACGTAGTAGCGGCCCAGCGTATCGATCAGGCCCAGCAGCAGCCCTGCGTAAAGCGAGCCTCGCAGACTGCCCAGGCCGCCAGCAGCCACGACAATCAGCACCAGCACCAGATACTTCAGACCGTAGTACGGTTCGAGCGGCAGGATCTGACTGGAGAGCGCGCCCCCCAGACCCGACAGCCCGCAGCCGATGGCGAACGTGATCGAAAACACGAGCGGCACATCGATGCCGACGCAACGCGCCATGCGCGGATTGTCGACCGCGGCGCGCAGCTTCGCACCGAACGGCGTGCGCTCCAGCCCCCACCAGATACCGAGGGCCACGACTGCGCTGCACACCAGCGCGAAGATGCGATAGACGGACACCGAGAACGCACCGAAGTCCCACGTGCCGCGCAGCCCCTGCGGCACGGGAATCGTTTGCAGCTCCGTGCCGGCGAGATGCTTAGCAACCGCGCAGATGATGAACGCGAGTCCGATCGTCATGAGCAACTGCCCCAGACCGTTGGCCGTGTAGACCCAGCGATACAGCGTGCGCTCGAGCACGGCGCCCAGCACCATCGTGCCGAACACCCCGACGAGCAGTGCGACGAAGAAATCGAGCCCGGCGCGCTGCATGGCCCACAAAGTGAAATAACCGCCGATCATGGCGAAGGCGGAGTGCGCGAGGTTCACCACGCGCATGACGCCCAGCGTGACGGTGAGACCCACGGAAATGAGAAACAGCAGCATCCCGTAGGCCACACCGTCGATCGACAACGACAGGAAAGTGGCAAGCGATTGCGTCATGAAGAAATTACCGAACGAACTGAACAAACTGAACGACCACGCCTGCGTTACTTGGCAGCCACCTGGGGGTGGCTCACGTGCCACGGCTCGACCACCGACTTGTAGGTCTCGATGGGCTTGTTGCCAAGCTTTCCGTCGATGGACTCCACGCGCCGGATGTAGACGTTCTGGATGATTTCGCGCGTCTTCGGATCGATCGACACCGGGCCGCGAGCGCTCGTCCAGGCATAGCCCTTCACGGCAGCAATGGCCTTCTCGCCATCCTTCTTTCCCTTCGTGGCCTTGACCATTTGCGCGATGAGCGTCATCGAGTCGTAGGCCGCCACCGAAGCAATCGACGGCAGCGCGCCCGGGCCGTACTTCGCCTTGTAGGCTTTCACAAACGCGGTGTTCTCCGGCGACGTCAGATACGGCGAGTAGTGCAGCGCGGTGATCGTGCCGAGGGCGCTGTCGCCGATGGCCGGCAGATCGGATTCCATCGTCTCCGTCGTGGCGAAGAGCTGAATACCGGCCTTGTCGAGTTCGCGCTCCTTGAAGGCTTTCACGAAGCCTGCCGACATCGGGCCCACGGGCATGAACATGAAGACGGCGTCCGGCTTTGCATCGCGCACGCGTTGCAGGTAGCTCGAGAAGTCGGTGGTGCCCAGCGGTACCTTCACTTCGACGGCCACCTTGCCGCCCGCCTTCTTGAACGTTTCGCTGTAGGCGTCGATGGCGTCGTAGCCTGTGGCGAAGTCGGCCACCACGATGGCGGCGTTCTTCACGCCCTTGCTGGCGGCGTATTCCACGAGCGGCACGCTCACGGTCCACTGCGTGAAGCCCGTGCGCACGAAGTACGGCGACTTGAGCGTGACGTTGGACGTCCCCGAGTTACCGATCACGAGCGGCGTCTTGGTCTGGTTCGCCACGTCGGCCATGGCCAGCACGTTCGGCGTGTACGAGCCGCCGAACAGGTACTGCACCTGATCGCGCACCACGAGTTCCTGCGCAAGCTGACGCGTGCGCTGCGGATTCACGCCGCCTTCGTCGCGCTCCAGGATCACGAGCTTATCGTCGCCAACCTTGTTCTTGTTTTGTTCGAGCCACAGGTTGATGCCGCGACGGTACTCCGTGCCCCACCACGACGCCGAGCCGGAGAACTGGCCCAGCACGCCGACCTTGATGTCCTCGGCGCGTGCCGAGACAGCAGTGAGTTGGAAAACGCTCGCAAGTGCTACCGCGAGCCACAGATGGCGCTTCGTCATGGTGTCGTCTCCTCGTCGGCGTCGTGCGCCGCTCCGCTTTTTGATGTGGCGCGCCGGGGGTTGGCGCACCTTTTCAATGTGTCCGGAACAGCTTAGGCAACCGAGAAGAGCACGTCGAATGAAACTCCCGCGTCGAGCGTTGCGTTTTTCGTATATCCCCGAGATTTCCCCTACGTCATGTGACGTTTTTTGCGAGGGGAATTTCGCGCTGCGGGACGCGCGGTGCGCTCTTGGCGAAACGCCCGCCGCACAAGGCGCGGCGAGCGCTCGTCAGCGACCGTCTCGCAAACCGGAAACGGCGCGCGCGCGAAAGCGATCGGATATGCAACTCATGACGAATTCCGCGATTTTCGCCGCGCTCGCCGACAATTTCGCGAACACAGCATGCGGATTACGTCGGATGCTGCATCGTCGGCACAAGCCCGCGGAGTTCGTCGAGCAACTGCTCCGCAGCCGGCGACAGCAGACCATCGCGGCGCATAGCAACGCCGATGGCACGCCGCGCGTGGTACAGCGGCACCGGCACTACGGCCAATTCTCCCGTGCGCAACTCCGACGTGATCTGCACCGGCGAGAGCAGCGCGAGCCGGTCGCTCGACGACAACAACCCGCGCACGACCGGTGAGCTGCTCGCGTGGACCTGCGTCTGCGGCAACGGCAGCCCTTCGGCATGAAACACCCGCTCGAATACACTGCGCGCGGGCGTACACGGCAGCGGGCTCACCCAGCCGTACCCGGCGAGTTCCGCAAGCGTGGGCGTGCATCCCGAGCTCAGACACGGATGATCGGCACGCGCGACCACCGATAGATGATCTTCGAACAGCGCCTCCTGACGAATGTCCGGCGGCACGTCGTTCGCACGCAACGCGCCGACGATCAGGTCGACGTCTGCCTGACGCAACTGCCGCACGAGCGCTTCATAGGTGCCATCGACGACGGTCACGCTCAGATACGGCGACTTGTGCAGCAGGCTGTCGATGGCCTTGGGCAGCAAGAAGCCGCTAGATAGCGGCAACGCCGCCACGATCACCGTGCCTTGCTGACGGCCGCCGAACGGCGCGAGTTCGTCTTCGGCAATCGCCAGTTCGGCCAGCGCCCGTTTGACCGGGCCGAGCAACGCCTGCGCTTCGTCCGTCAGACGGGTGCCGCGCGGCGTGCGGCGAAAGAGCTTGATGCCGATGAGATCTTCAAGCTGATCGAGATTGCGCTGAATCGTCGGCTGCGAGCATTGCAGACGACTCGCTGCGAGCGGCCCGCTCCCCAACTCCGCCACGGCGATGAAGCTCGTGAGGTGCTGAGGCGCGACGACCGCCGCGAAACGGCTCGCCGCACGTGCGCCGCCATCGGCCTGCGACGCCGTGGCGGCGAACGCCTCCCGGTACCCGTTGGCCAGTTCGGCAAGCGCGCGCGAAGCCCGCACCCCAAGGCGCTGGCCCGCCGCATTCGGAATCAGACCGCGCCCGCTGCGATGAAAGAGCGGGAAACCCAGTTCTGCCTCGATGTCAGAAATCGAGCGCGCAACGGCCGACTGCGAAAGATGCAGCATGCGCGCGGCGCGTGCGACCGAATCGCATTCGAGCACGGCGACCATCGCGCGCAAGCCTCGCAGCTTGCGGCACAGCAGCGCCGCCTCGTTGCTCTGCGGCGCCCGGCTCCAGGTGCCGCGTTCGTGACACGCCAGCCGGGGTGCGGCCGGCGTATTGGTCAGACTGACGGCGGCGTCGATGGACATGCCCGGCTCAGCGCATGGTCGGCACGCGGCGCGTAGCCATGAACGCTTCGAGCGTCTCGCCGCGCATGAGGGCATAGACTTCGAGATTGGTCTTGCGCACCACGCGAGCGAACTTCTCCAGCACGAAGAAATTCACGCCGTGACGCACCAGACCCAGCCAATCCTGTGCCAGCACCATCGCCTGTTCGCCGGCGCTCAGTCCGGCCGCCGTCATCGTAGCAACGGGATCGCTCAGATACGTTTCGCGACTCTCCGCGCGAATCATGTGCCAGAAGAAGCGATTGAGTTTGAGCGTGCGATTGCTCACGCGCAGATCGAACGCGTAGGTACCGGTGATCGCCTCGATCCCTTCGAGTTGCGGGTTCATGCGGCGTCCTCCTCGTAGAGCGCGACCGTCATGGCGGTGGTCGTCGCCAGGTAGTAGTTCAGATGCAGACGCCTGATGTTCGGGCCGAGCGCGCCGCGCATCGACAGCCACATGATTTGCTCGACGCTCTCGGCACCGCCACGCTCGACGTAGTCCACATGCTTGAGTTCGGTCAGCTTCTCGGGCTGGTGCTCCAGCAGTTCCAGGAATTCACGATCCCACGCTTCGTCGTTGTAACCCGCGCGCTCGCCGTGAATTTGGTGCGACAGACCGCCCGTGCCCACCACGACCACACGCAAATCTTCCGGATACGACTCGATGGCGCGGCGCACCGCCTGACCGAGGCGATAGCAACGGCGGCCCGTCGGCAACGGGTATTGCAACACGTTGATGGCAATCGGCACGACCGTGCCCGGCCAGTCCGGCTTGTGCGGCCAAAGCAACGGCAGCGGCGACGCACAACCGTGATCGATGGGCTTGTCCTGAAACACGGTGATATCGAACTCGTCGTTCACCAGCGACTCGGCAATGTGAGCCTGCAACGCCACGTCGCCCCGGATCGGCGGCAGCGGACGCAGCCCCGCGCCTTCGTCGGCAATCGGGAACGTCTCGCCCACGCCCAGCGCGAACGTCGGGTACATGTCGAAGAAAAACGTGGTGGCGTGATCGTTGTAGAAAAACACGAGAACGTCTGCCTGCTTTTCGGCCAGCCACTTCGCTACGGGCTCGTAGCCCTGAAACAGCGGCGCCCACGCGGGGTCCTGCTGCTTGCCCTTGTCGTACGCTACGCCGATGGTCGGCACGTGCGACGTACCGATCCCCCCAATGATCTTTGCCACGCGAAGTCTCCGTCTTTTGTCTTGTGGTGCCGGGCGGCCGAATGACATCACCCGCATTTATGCAGCGCCGAGTCTATCTGGGATCCCATATGAACATAAAGCAGGGTATCTACTGATGCGTTTTACCATTACGGGATCCCATAATGAGCAAAAGCCGGATCTGGCAGGGTCTAGAACGACCGGCGGGCATTCCAGAAAATCGAAAGGAGACGCATGCTGCATCCCACGCCGACCACGGTTCAATTGCGCGAGATGATCCTCAAGGGTGACCTCGCGCCGGGCGAACGTCTGGCCGAAGCCAAGCTCGCGGAGCAACTGGGGGTCTCGCGCATGCCGGTCCGGCAAGCGCTGCCGGTGCTCGCCGAGGAAGGACTGGTGGTGCGTGCCGGGCAGCGAGGCTATGCCGTACGGGCCCACACGCGGGAGGAGAGTGTCGAGGCGCTGCATCTGCGCGGCGCCCTCGAAGGCTACGCCGCGCGCCTGCTTGCCGAAAAAGGGGCGAGTGCCGAGTTGCTCCATCAGTTGCGCGATCTGCTGGCCGAAGGCGACAGCCTGCTCGCCGGGCACACCATGACGGCCGAAGTGCAGATCGGCTACGCGTCGCTCAACGCGCGCTTTCACGATCTGCTCGTCACCGGTGCGCGCAATCCGCTGCTCGAAGGCTTCATCGCGCGCTGCAATCTGGTGCCGTTCGTCGCGCCGCGCACGGTGGCGTTCGGGCATGACGATCGCCGGCAGTATGCAGACATCATCGCGTATGCCCATCGCCAGCATCACGCCATCGTCGAGGCGATTGCCGCGCGCCAGCCCGATCGCGCCGAATTCATGTGCCGTGAGCACATCGTCACGCAGGAACACAGCATGGGCGCGCAGTTGCTCTGACGCGCGCTCCCCGACTTCATCCCTACCATCCCCTATCGAAACGAGATCGCACCGCTCGAAGGTGCGCCAAGGAGACAAACGATCATGTTCCTCAAAAATACCTGGTACGTCGCCTGCACCCCGGACGAGTTTGCCGAGAAACCGCTGGGCCGCAAGATCTGCAACGAACCGATGGTGTTCTTCCGTGACGGGAACGGCAAGGCCGCCGCGCTGGAAGACTTCTGCCCGCATCGCGGTGCGGCGCTGTCGCTGGGCTTCGTTAAGGACGGCCACCTCGTCTGCGGCTATCACGGCCTGACGGTCGACGGCGGCGGCAAATGCACGAAGATGGTCGGCCAACGTGTCGGCGGCTTCCCGAAGACACGTTCGTTTCCCTGCGTCGAGCGTTACGGCTTCGTCTGGGTCTGGCCGGGCGACCCCGCGCTCGCCAACGCCGACGAGATTCCGCATCTGGCGTGGGCGGTGAGCGATCAGTGGGCGTATGGCGGCGGGCTGTATCACATCAAGTGCGACTATCGCCTGATGATCGATAACCTGATGGACCTGACGCACGAGACGTATGTGCACGCGACGAGCATCGGTCAGGAGGAAATCGAAGAAGCGCCGCCGAAGACGACCGTCGAAGGCGACATGGTGATTACGGCGCGCCACATGGAGAACATCAAGGCGCCGCCGTTCTGGGCAAGCGCGCTGCGGGCGAACGGTCTTGACGATCAGGTGCCGTGCGACCGCTGGCAAGTCTGCCGCTTCACGCCGCCGAGCCACGTGATGATCGAAGTGGGGGTTGCGCACGCGGGTCATGGCGGTTACCACGCACCGGCCGACAAGAAGGCCGGCAGCATCGTGGTCGACTTCATCACGCCCGAGTCGGACGAATCGATCTGGTATTTCTGGGGCATGGCGCGCAACTTCAAGCCGGAAGACGCCGAACTCACCGCTGCGATCAAGCGTGGGCAGGGCGGTATCTTCGCCGAAGACCAGGACGTGCTCGAAGCCCAGCAGCGCAATCTGTCCGCGTATCCCGAGAAGCCGATTCTGAAGCTCAACATCGACGCGGGCGGCGTGCAGTCGCGCAAGGTGCTCGACCGTCTGATCGACGCCGAACGCGCCGGTGCCGCCAACGTGCAGCGCCTGGGGAGCGCGGCATGAAGGTCAGGCTGGCGAACAAGCGCGATGTCGCGACCGACATCTGCGAATTCGAACTCGTGAGTGTCGACGGCAGCCCGCTGCCGGCATTCACCGCGGGCGCGCATATCGACGTGCACGTGGCCGACGGACTCGTGCGTCAGTACTCGCTGTGCAACGCGCCCGGCGAGACGCATCGCTACTGTGTGGGTGTGTTGCGCGACCCGGCATCGCGAGGCGGCTCTACCGGCATGCATGCGCTCGCGGTCGGCACCACGCTGGAGATCAGCGCACCGCGCAATCACTTCCCGCTCGCCGAGCAAGCGCAGCACAGCATTCTGCTCGCCGGCGGGATCGGCGTGACGCCGATTTTGTGCATGGCCGAAGCGTTGTCCGCAGGCGATGCGTCGTTCGAAGTGCATTACTGCACCCGCGAGCCTGCACGTACCGCGTTTCGCGATCGCTTCGCGCGAGACGATCTCGCGGCGAAGACGCGTCTGTACTTCGACAACGACGGCGAGCGCGCCGATCTCGACACCATCCTTGCGCAGCCGTCCGGCGGCAAGCATCTGTATGTCTGCGGCCCGGCCGGCTTCATCGAGGCAGTGCTCGCCCGCGCGGAAGCCGCGCAATGGCCGGAAGGCAATGTGCATCGCGAGTACTTCGCCGCACCGGCACAGGCGGACACCGGCGGCGACCAGCCGTTTCAGGTGAAGCTGCATTCGAGCGGCCGTGTGATCGACGTGAAGGCCGGAGAGACCATCGTTGCGGCGCTCGCCGCTCAGGGCGTTGAAGTACAGATGTCGTGCGAGCAAGGCGTGTGCGGCACGTGCCTCACGCGCGTGATCGACGGCACGCCCGATCATCGCGACGTCTACCTGACCGACGAAGAACGCGCGGCCAACGACCAGATCCTGCCGTGCTGCTCGCGCAGCAAATCGACCATGCTGGTGCTCGATCTGTAACTCGATCGGTAACGCATCGACGCCGGCGTCGGAAGACAACAGCCCCGCTACGCATCGCGAGCGGGGCTGTTGTCTTTTCATGGATCGCCGGACCGCGTTACAGCGTCCGGTCCTTCGTCTCACGCACAAGGAAAGTCGAGATCAGTGCCATCGCCGCGAGGACGAGGAAGTAGACGATGACCGGCCAGATCTGTCCGTGACTCCACGCCAGCAGACTCGCGGCAATCATCGGCGCCATTCCGCCGCCCAGCACCGTGCCGATCTGCTTGCCGAGCGACACACCCGAGAAGCGCACGCGGGTATCGAACAGTTCCGAGAAGAAGCTGCCTTCCGGGCCGAACATCATCGGATGAATCACGCCCGCACCGATCACGATGGCCATCACGACCAGCGCCGTCTCCTTGCTGCCCATCATCAGGAAGAAGGGATAGATAAAGATCGCGGTAGCGGCCAGTCCCATCAGGAACATCGGGCGGCGTCCCAGCTTGTCGGAGAGCATGCCGAACGCGGGGATCGTCAGCATCGCGAGAATGTTCGCGTACAGCACGCCGTCGGCCATCATGTTGCGTGGCAAGCCCAGCGTCTTGGTGCCGTACGACAGCGAGAAAATCGCCACCAGATAGAAGAAGCTCGTCTCGGCCAGACAGATGAAGAACGTGACGAGCGTCGGCCGCCAGTAATGCGTGACGACTTCCACGACCGGCACCTTCGCGATATCGCGATGCCGTTCTGCCGCCTTGAAGCTCGGTGATTCCTCCACCTTGAGACGCACATACGTGCCCAACGCCACCAGGAGCAGACTCACGAGGAACGGCAAACGCCAGCCCCAGGTGAGCAGATCGTCTTCCGGCAGCCGCGTGATGAGCACGATGGCGAGCGACGCGCCCACGATCGATGTCGGCCCTGCGGCCTGAATCAATCCGCCAAAGAGCCCGCGCAGGTGGGCAGGCGCACCTTCGACCGTCATCAGCAATCCACCGACGGATTCCCCGCCGAGCGCGAAGCCCTGCACGAAACGCAACGTCACGAGCATGATCGGCGCCCACATGCCGACCTTGTCGTACGTGGGCAGCAGACCGATCATCGTGGTGGCCACGCCCATCAGAATCAGGGTGAACAGCAGAATCGACTTCCGGCCGATGCGGTCGCCGAAGTGGCCGAACACGATGCCGCCGATGGGCCGCGCGATGAAGCCGACGGCGAAGGTAGCGAACACGGCGATCATGCCCGTCATCGGATCGAGCTGCGGGAAGAACAGCCGGTCGAACACGATGGGCGCCAGAAAGCCGTAGATGAAAAAGTCGTACCACTCGATAGCGGTACCGAAGCAACTGGCCGCCACCACACGGCCGTAGTTTGCCGATGCGCCCGGCGTGGCTGTCGTGGCGGCAGCGCCGGTGTCGTGGGGGTGAGCCTCGCCGGCGCTGGCATGGCCGGACGTTGCACCGGCCCCCGCAGGGGCGGTTTCGTACTGTTGTGACACGGTTGTCTCCTCCGGCCGTCTGTTCCGGTCTCCCGGCTGCGGCGGTATGGTGGGTCTTGCGTGACTTCACGTGACGGCCGGGGTATCCGGAGCGTCGAGCGTCGCTCAGAACGGGTAGTGACGCGGGGTGGTCTGCACTGTCATCCAGCGCAGATCGGTGAATTCGTGAACGCCGGCCTTGCCGCCGAAACGTCCCCAGCCGCTCGACTTCACGCCGCCGAACGGCATCTGTGCTTCGTCGTGCACCGTGGGGCCGTTGATGTGGCAGATGCCCGATTCGATGCGTTTGGCGACGCCCATCGCTCGCGCGATGTCGCGGCTGAAGACGGCGGACGACAGCCCGTAGGCGTTGTCGTTGGCGCACGCGATGGCCGCTTCGTCGTCTTCCACCCGCACGATGCCCTTGACCGGACCGAACGACTCTTCGCTGTAAATCTTCATGTCGGGCGTGACGTGATCGAGCAGCGTGGCAGGCATGAGCGTGGTTTCTGCGCGGCCGCCGCACAGCAGCTTCGCGCCCTTGGCGAGGGCATCGTCGATCAGCGCGTTGCAGCGCTCGACCGTCGCCATGTCGATTACCGAACCGAGCACGACCGGGCCTTCGCGCGGATCGCCCAGCGGCAGCGCACGCGCCTTGGCAGCGAGTTTTTCCACGAAGGCATCGGCAATCGACTCCGCCACGACGATGCGCTCTGTCGACATGCAAATCTGTCCGGAGTTGGCGAATGCCCCGAATGCGACGCCGTTCACGGCGGCATCGAGATCGGCATCGTCGAGGACCAGACACGGCGCCTTGCCGCCCAACTCCAGCACGGCAGGTTCGAGATGTTCTGCACACATCGTGGCGATGATGCGGCCCACGCGCGTCGAACCGGTGAAGTTCACGCGACGCACGGCGGGCTGCGCGATCAACGCTTCGACGATGGCGCCGGCGTCCTTCGGCGCGTTGGTAATGAAGTTCACTACGCCCGGCGGCAAACCAGCTTCCTCCAGCGCATCGGCAATCAGACCGTGCGTGGCCGGACACAGCTCCGAACCCTTGAAAACCACGGTGTTGCCGCAAGCCAGCGGCAACGCCAACGCACGCACGCCGAGAATGACTGGCGCGTTCCACGGCGCAATGCCGAGCACCACGCCCGCGGCCTGACGCACCCCCATCGCGAGACTGCCCGGCACATCCGACGGGATGATTTCACCAGCGATCTGCGTCGTTATCGCGGCAGCTTCGCGTAGCCCCTGCGCGGCCAGATGTACGTTAAAGCCAGCCCACAAGCCGGACGCGCCCGTCTCCGCAGCCATGGTGGCCTGAAACTGTTCGACTTTCGCTTCCAGTTGATCGGCGGCCTTCATGAGCAGCGCGCGGCGTTCGCCGGGGCCGGTGTTCGACCATGCGGGAAAAGCGTCCCACGCGGCGCGCGCAGCGGCGCGGGCGTCGTCGGCAGTGGCAGCGGGGGCGCGCGAGGCGACTTCGCCGTCGAGCGGATTGCGTCGCTCGAAGGTGGCGCCGTGCGTCGCGCCGACGCGCTTACCGGCGATCAGCATCGTCAGGGCTTTAGGATCTTGTTGGGTAGGCATTGGCATTCGTCTCCTTGCTCGATGGTTCGTCACGCAATGGCGAGCACGGCACTCGGGAGGGCCGGCGCACGCACTCGCCGTGCATCATGCCACTACGATTTCGACGAGACGTGTCTCGCCACTCGCCATGGCTTGCGACAACACGTCGCGCAACTCGCTTCCCTGTTCGACGCGCTGCGCGCGCACGCCCATGCCCTCGGCCAGACGCACGAAATCGAGATCGGGCAGATCGGTCCCTTGCACCGGGTCTTTCGGCCCGAAGCCGAACGACGGCGCGAAGTCCTGCAACGCGGCATAGCGGCGGTTGTTCAGAATCACGAACGTGATGGGCAACCTGGCTTGCGCTGCACTCCACAGGCCCTGAATCGAATACATCGCAGAGCCGTCGCCGATCAGACAGATGACGCGCCGCGCCGGATGCGCCATCGCCACACCGACCGCCGCAGGCATGGAGTACCCGAGGCCGCCGCTGTTCATCGTGTAGAACGTGCCCGGCAGCGTGAAGGGCAGGTATTGCTGCATGACCGAGCGCGCACTCGGCGCTTCTTCCACCACGATGTCGTGAGCGTCGCGCACTTCGGCAAGCGTTTGCAGCGCAAAGGCAGTTGTCATACGTTCGCCCGGTGCGTTCGCCGTAGCCACTGGCGCGACGGCACGCGCGGGTGGCAATGCGCGCTCGCCAGCGATGTCGCGGGCGAGCAGCGCCTCGACGCCGAGCCGCACGTTGCCCACCACGGATGCGCCGACCGGCGTCCACGCCGCCACGCCCGGATCTTCGATCAACTGGAACAACGATGCGCCCTCGGGGACATGTGGCCCCGCGCCTTCCACGTGATATGTGAACGCCGGGGCGCCGATCACGAGAATCAGATCGTGACCGCTTAGCAAACCTACGATCTTCTCGCGCATCGGCGGCAGGAAGCCGGCGAACAGGCGGTGATCTTCGGGGAACGCACAGCGGGCACACATCGGTGCGGTGAAAACGCGAGCGTTGTGCCGTTCAGCCAGCGCAACCACGGCGTCGAACGCCCCGGCCCGGTCGATGGACGAGCCGACGACGAACGCCGGACGCTCGCACGCATCGAGCGCCGCCCCCAGTTGCGCAAGCGCCACCGGATCGGGCTGCACACGTGTGCTCACCTGACGCGGCGGCAACGCCTCGGCAGGCCGATCCCAATCGTCGACCGGAATCGAAACGAAGACCGGCCCCTTCGGTTCCTGCATGGCGATGTGATACGCACGGGCGAGCGCCAGCGGCACGTCTTCGGCACGCGCCGGTTCCAGACTGAATTTGACGTACGGCTGCGGCAACTCCGTCGCACGCACTGAGGCGAGGAACGGATCGAACGGCAGAATCGAGCGCGCCTGCTGGCCGGCGGTCACGATGAGCGGCGTCTGATTCCTGTAGGCCGTGAAGATGTTGCCCATCGCGTTGCCGACACCGGCGGCCGAGTGCAGATTGATGAAGGCCGCATTGCCGGTCGCCTGTGCGTAGCCGTCGGCCATGCCGATGACCACCGCCTCCTGAAGACCCAGCACGTATTCGAAGTCGGCGGGGAAGTCGCGGAACAACGGCAACTCGGTCGAACCGGGGTTGGCAAACACCTTGGTCATGCCATGACGGCGCATCAGGTCGATGACCACCTCGCGAACGCTCAGGGCTTGAGGCGTACCGGCGCGCTGGTCCGCGCGAAGTTCTCGGCTGTCTTTCATGGATACGGTTGTCTCGTGCCGCCGTCGACGCGCGAGCGTGACGGCGTGGTTGTTGTATGGGCTCGGGCTGCGCGGCCTGACACCGGCGCGGCAAGTCGATCAATTTCAATTGCGACGAGCGATGCACACGAGTATAGGCAGCCGATATATGCACCGGAATTGCTTTTACGCACCGAAGTCATTACGCTTTTGCATGACTTTTCGATGTCGCCGCGTTGCCGTCATTGCGTTCGGCCTCCCCGCCTTCCTCTGGAGTTTCCATGAGCCTCAATCTCCAGCAATTGCGCGCCTTCACGACCATTGTCGCGACCGGCAGTCTTGGTCGGGCCGCCACGGAGCTGCACCTCACCCAGCCCGCGTTGAGCCGCACCATCAAGCGGCTTGAGACCGATCTGGGCGCGCCGTTGTTCGAGCGTCACAGCAAGGGGATGGAATTGACGACGTTCGGGCAAGCCTTGTTACCGCACGCGATGCTGCTCGAGCGCGAGGCCGACCACGCGCGCGAAGAGATCGATGCGTTGCGCGGGCTCGCCAAAGGCGTCATCAAAGTTGGCGCCGTCGGCGCCATCGCGAGCCATGTGCTGCCGCTCGCCGTCGATCGTGTGCTCAATCGCTGGCCGAATCTGCGGGTGGAGATCATCGAAGGGGTGTGGGACCGGCTCGCGCAAGGGCTCATGCGGCACGAGATCGATCTGGCGCTCTCGACCGCCGCCCCCGATACCGAGGACATCGTCGCCATCGCCGACTGCCATTGGCAAGACGACAGCTACGTAGTGGCCGCGTGCGATCACCCGTTGCGCCAGCGCAAGACGCTTGAACTGGCCGACACGCTTTCGCAACGCTGGGCCATTCCGCCACGCGGCACCGCACCGTATGCGCATATGCAAGGCGTGTTCGCCGCACACGGGCTGGGGCTGCCGAACATCGTCGTGGAAACGCGCTCGGTGCCCGTGCTCAAGAGCATGGTCGCGCGATGCGGTTTTCTGACGTGGATGCCCGAGCCCATGTACGACGTCGAAGCGCGGGCGCAGGTGATGGATACGTTACCGATTGCGACCGTGCGCGCCACGCGCACGCTCACGGCATTTCGCCGCCGTCAGGGGATCTTGCCAAGCCCCGCGGCCAAGCTGCTCGACGAGTTGCGCCAATTGACCGCGCCCGGTTGATGTCCCGCGTCCGGCTCAGCCCGGCGCGGACACGATGTGCGCGCGGTGGTACGGCGTGCCGCCGTATTCCTTGGGGCCGTGAATCGTCTCGACCCGCTCGATGCGCCACGGCACCGGCTGCGTGAAGCGCGGGCCATCGTAGGCGAACGTGTGGAACTCGCCGTTCTCACCGCACGCGTCGACACCTGCCGGAAGATCGGCCAGCAATGACGCATCGTATTCGCGGCCGACGAATTCCGGCCCGAGATGGCGCCCGTCCACACACACGATCACCGCGCGATAGCCCAGCGAGATGAACTCATGCGCGAGCGTCAGGCGCTCGCGCTGCCACAGCGGCAGCACGGCGGTCATGCCCGCTGCCGCACAGACTTTCTCTTCCCAATCGCGATGCGGCTGCAAATCGATGTCGCCGAACAGGCCGTGTGTGATGCCGTCAGCCCGCATCGCCTGCAATCGGGCAACGAACGCCGTCTCGTATTCGCGCCAGCCGGCATGTCCAACATCGAGCGCGATACCAAGCGCATCCGCCTGCGCCTGCATCAATTCACGCGGCAGGCCATGCGAGCGTGAGCTGTCGCCGGTGTCGTCGAACATCGCCAGCAAACGCCGCACGTCGTAATGCGGCGCGCCACTCGTGTCGCACGACAGGGCGTGATGCAGGGCAAGGCAGGAATCCTTGCCGCCACTCCAGGAGAAAAAGGCAGGTGTGGGCATGGGGTCTCGTGAGTCGGTCGATAGGTCGAATCATCGATCCATCGGAATGACGGATCGCACAAATGCAAAGCGGACCCCACAGGGTCCGCCCTTGCGCCTTGCAGGCTGCGATGTTTCCATCGACGTGGCCCGCATGACGTCGCGCTCAGTGCGAGCGAATCATCGTGCCGAACGGCTGCTCCGTCAGAATCTCGAGCAGCACCGAGTGCTCAATGCGGCCGTCAACGATATGCACCGACTTCACGCCGCTCTTCGCAGCGTCGAGCGCCGACGAGATCTTCGGCAGCATGCCGCCCGAGATCGTGCCGTCTGCGAACAGTTCGTCGATCTCGCGCGCCGACAGATCGGTCAGCAAATTGCCTTCACGGTCCATCACGCCCGGGATGTTGGTCATCATCACGAGCTTCTCGGCGCCCAGCACCGTGGCGAGCTTGCCCGCCACGAGGTCGGCGTTGATGTTGTACGCCTGACCGTCTTCCCCCACACCGATCGGCGAGATCACGGGAATGAAAGCGTCGTCCTGCAACGCGCGCACCACCGCCGGGTTGATCGAGTCGACTTCACCGACGAAACCGATGTCGAGGAACTGGCCCTCATGTTCGCGATCCGGCATCAGCATCTTGCGAGCGTTGATGAGACCACCGTCCTTGCCGGTGAGACCCACTGCCTGGCCGCCGTACTGGTTGATCAGCATGACGATGTCCTGCTGGACTTCGCCGCCGAGCACCCACTCGACCACTTCCATCGTCTCTTCATCGGTCACCCGCATGCCCTGGATGAACGTGCCCTGCTTGCCGATCTTCTTGAGCGCCTGATCGATTTGCGGGCCGCCACCGTGCACCACCACCGGGTTGATGCCGACGAGCTTGAGCAGAATGACGTCGCGCGCGAAGCCCTGCTTCAGACGCTCTTCGGTCATTGCGTTGCCGCCGTATTTAATCACCACGGTCTTACCGTGGTACTTGCGGATATACGGCATCGCCTCAGCCAGCACTTCGGCTTTGAGAGCAGGTGCGATGTCGTCGATGGAAGACAGTTGCGGATCGGACATGGCGGGAAGGTTCTTCGCAGGTGGACCAGAAACACGGCGCATTGTACAACCAAGAAGCCTTTGCGTGCGGGGCTTTGACCGGTTTCGGAAGGGTCTGGGACTTGCCTCGGCCAATGCCCATGACGACGTTGCGCCGAGTGTCGGACGGTAACCGCAAAAGCGGCGATTTTCGCCCGCTCAGCGGCACAGAATCGCGTGTGCGTATCACCCCTTTCACTTGGTCATGGACGCCCGTCAGTGGCCGATTTTTGCCGCATCGCCCGTCGCCCGACAATTTCGGTGCCGCAAGCGAGCGCCGAAGGCCGGCCGATGACAGCGGGCGCGCTGTTGCAGTTGTGCAACTCGTGCCGGCGAACACCCCGGCCAGACGCCCGCGCAGTGGCTTCGCCGCCGCTCAAGGCTTGGTAATCTATGGCGATGGAAAAAGAGATCGGGAATCGGGACCATGGCTGACACGACCCCTCCGGCGCCGGTCGGCATGGCGCCCGATCCGTCGCGCTGCCCCCGGTGCGGCGCCGTCGTGGCGTGCGGTGTGCTTGCGTCGGCGCCCGGCACCGCCGGCGTGCGCTGCTGGTGCCTCGATTGGCCCCATCTGCCCGCGTCGGCCCGGCGCGGTGCCGATGCCTGCCTGTGCCCTGACTGCCTTCGTGCGGCGCTCGCCGCCGCCGGGGTAGCGATCGACGGCACCGCCGCCGATCCCGGCTGAGGCTCGCTGGGCACGACATGGGCGTTGAGGTTATTGGCTGTGCGTGCCGTGTGCCATGCCGGCCATACCGCCTGCGGCAGGCGCGCCTGCCGTCAGATCGCGCACCGGCACCTGAACCTGCTGCTCGGACTTCTTGTGATCCGCCGATTCGAAACGCAACGTCAGGGGCACGGTGTCGCCCTTCTTGAGCGCTGCCTTCAGGTCTGTGAGCATGATGTGATAGCTGCCCGGCTTGAGCTGCACCGGCTGATTGGCCGGCAGCGGCAGGCCGTTGGGCAGCGCGCGCATTTTCATCAGCGTGCCTTCGAGCTTCATTTCATGCACTTCGGCGTTCGCGGCAGCCGACGTGCTCACACCGACGAGCGTTGTCGCCTGATGCGCCTGCAACGTCATGAAAACGCCGGTCGCGGTCTGGCCGGGCACGGTACCGCGTGCCCACGCATCGGAGACATCCACCTGTGCATAGGCCGAGGCCATGCCGAAACTCAGCGCGGCAACCCCCCAAAGCTTGTGTTTCATGCAAACTCCTTTTCGTTGTCGACGGACACACATCCGCCCTGTATCGCAGGAGACGTCGCGCAACACCCTGTCGCGCGAGACGCGGACGTTCATTGTAGTCGCGCCCCGTCGTACGCGTGCACGGGCGGCGCGATGCGGCCCGCCTCCCCGTGCGGCAGAGTGTCGCAGCGCCCGGAGACGCGGGATGGCCCGTGACCCGGACTTGGTACACTTGTCGTATGACTCATTTTCCCATCGAGCGAACCAACGTCGTCCAGCTCTTCTGGCTGCGCTGCCTGGCCATCGTGGGCCAACTGGCGACGATCGGGGTCGCGCAACTCTGGCTCGGCGTGCGCCTGCCGCTCGAGCCGATGCTCACCATCGTCGCCCTCGAAGTGCTGTTCAACGTGCTCACGTGGATACGGGCGCGACGCGGCGTCGAGCGCGCCAAGCGCCACACCGATCTCGACCTGATGAGCCAGTTGCTCGTCGATCTGGCCGCGCTCACCGCGCTGCTGTTCTTCTCGGGTGGCGCGACCAATCCGTTCGTCTCGCTCTTCCTGCCGGGTCTGGCAATTGCCGCCGCCGTGCTGCCGTGGCGTAACGCCTCGCAACTGGCGTTGCTCTCGCTGGTCGCCTATGGCGCCCTGAACTTCCAGTACGTGCCGCTCGATCTGGCCGACCCAGGCAATCTGCTGCGCCTGCATCTGGCGGGGATGTGGGTCAACTTCGTGGTCAGCGTGCTCGTGATTGCGTGGTTCGTCTCCCGGATGTCCCGTGCACTGCGCGCCCGCGACGCGCAACTCGCCCGTGCGGAACAACGGCTGTTGCGCGACGAACGCATGGCCGCACTCGGCGCTCAGGCCGCGAGCGTGGCGCACGAACTCGGCACGCCGCTCTCGACGATGGCCGTGGTCATCGGCGAACTTCGCAGCGAGAGTCTGAGCAACGCCGCGCTGAAGCCCTTCGAGCTGGATCTTCAGACACTTGAGCAGCAAATTGCGTTGTGCAAGAGCGCCATCGGCCACGTGCAGACGCGTGCCGCAGCCCCCGTACGTCAGGCGGTGGCCGAGTGGCTGCCCGCTTTCACTACGCAATGGCGCTTGCGTCATCCGCAGGTGCAGTTCCAGTTACGTGTTCCGCCGCAGATGACCGCGCGCATTGAAGACACGGTACAGGTCGGTCAGATTCTCACCATCCTGCTCGATAACGCGGCCTACTTCAGCCCGTCGTCGGTCACGCTCGACGTAAGCATCACGCCGGAAGATGCCCGCTTTACCGTCTGTGACGAAGGCCCCGGCATGACCGCCGAGTTGCGTACCCGACTGGGCACCTCCCCCGTCATGAGCACGCACGGCGGGCATGGCATGGGCCTGTATCTGGCCTTTGCCAGTGCGCAGCGTCTCGGCGGCGACATCGTCCTCACCCCCAACACGCCGCAAGGCACGCGCGCCGAGCTGCGCCTGCCGATGGCCACCTTCTTCTTCGGCTCGCGGAGTCAGACATGAATGCCTCGCATTTCCTTCTTATCGACGACGATGTCGTCTTCGCCGAAACGCTGGCCCGCGCGTTGACCCGTCGCGGCTACGACGTGCAGATAGCGGCCGACGGTGCCGCGGCGCTGCTCGCGGCGCGCACGCGTCAGTTCGATCTGATCTCGGTCGACCTGCATCTGGGCCACGACTCGGGCCTGCCGCTCATCGCCCCGCTGCGCGCATTGCAACCGAAAGCCCGCATGCTGGTGCTCACGGGTTACGCGAGCATCGCGACGGCGGTGCAAGCCGTCAAGGACGGCGCCGACAACTATCTCGCCAAGCCGGCCAATGCGGACACGATCCTCGCATCGCTGCGCAGCGACGCGAGCGAGACCCAGGCCGACGAAGCCTTCGAAAATCCCTCGCCGCTGTCGGTCGCGCGTCTCGAGTGGGAGCATATTCAACGCGTGCTCTCCGAACACAACGGCAACATCTCGGCCACGGCACGCGCGCTGAACATGCATCGCCGCACGTTGCAGCGCAAGCTGCTGAAGCGGCCGGTGAAGCAGTAACGCTCGCGTCGCCGTCAGACGAAAAAAAGGCCCCTCGCGGAGCCTTTTTCACATCACTTCGATCTCACAGCACGTAGCGCGACAGATCTTCGTTCTGCGCCACTTCTTCGAGGAAGCGATTGACGTACTCGGCGTTGATCGACACCACCTCGCTCGCGTGCTTGCCGGCGTTGTACGAAATGTCTTCGAGCAGTTTCTCGATGACGGTGTACAGACGTCGCGCACCGATGTTTTCCGTCTTCTCGTTGACCGAGAACGCGATTTCCGCGAGACGCTTGATGCCGTCCGGCGCAAATTCGAGATGCACGTCTTCGGTCGCGAGCAACGCCTGATACTGCTTGACGAGGCTGGCATCCGTTTGCGTGAGAATCGCTTCAAAATCTCCGACCGAGAGCGATTCGAGTTCGACGCGGATCGGGAAGCGGCCTTGCAGTTCCGGAATCAGATCGCTCGGCTTGGCCAGATGGAACGCCCCGCTCGCAATGAACAGGATGTGATCCGTCTTGATCATGCCGAACTTCGTGCTCACAGTCGTGCCTTCGACGAGCGGCAACAGATCGCGCTGCACGCCCTGACGCGACACGTCGCCGCCGCCCACTTCGCTGCGCGTGGCGATCTTGTCGATTTCGTCGAGGAACACGATGCCGTTCTGCTCGACGTTACGCAGGGCCAGTTGCTTGACCTCTTCGTCGTTGAGCATCTTCGACGCTTCTTCGTCGGTCAGCACCTTGAGCGCGTCCTTGATCTTGAGCTTCTGGCGCTTCTTGCGCTGATTGCCCAGATTCGCAAACATGCCCTTGATCTGCTCGGTCATCTCTTCCATTCCCGGCGGGCCCATGATCTCCATGCCCTGTGCCGGAACTTCCACTTCCAGTTCGACTTCCTTGTCGTCGAGCTGGCCCTCGCGAAGACGCTTGCGGAAGGTCTGACGCGTGGTGTTGTCTTCCGCGCTCGGCTCGGCCTCATGCGACGCCGAACCGAAACGGATATCGCGCGACGATTCGCGCCCGGTCGGCAGCAGCAGATCGAGAATGCGGTCCTCGGCGCGATCTTCGGCCTTGGTACGCACTTTCTTCATTTCGGCTTCCCGCGTCTGCTTGATCGCGATTTCCGCGAGGTCGCGCACGATGCTGTCGACGTCGCGGCCCACGTAGCCGACTTCGGTGAACTTGGTCGCCTCGACCTTGATGAACGGCGCGTCGGCCAACTTGGCCAGACGGCGGGCGATCTCGGTCTTGCCGACACCGGTCGGACCGATCATCAGAATGTTCTTCGGCGTAATTTCCTGACGCAGGGGCTCAGCCACCTGCTGACGGCGCCAACGGTTGCGCAAGGCCACCGCAACGGCCTTCTTGGCCTTCTGCTGGCCGATGATGTGTTTGTCGAGTTCGGAAACGATCTCGGAGGGGGTCATATGGGTCATGACGTTCGCCAAATTAGGGGTTCGCACAGAGGGTGACGCCCGGCCGGCCGGCTGTCGTTCAGCCGCCGGCCGGCAGGTCGCGCCGCAGGAGTCCACCTGCTGCAGCGCGCGCGTCGTCCGTCGTCACTTCGCTGCCTTCGGCGGCAGCGTTTCGATAATGTGGTTGTCGTTCGTGTAGATGCACATCTCGCCGGCGATCGTCAGCGCTTTCTTGACGATCTCGCCCGGCGTCAGATCGGTGTTCTCGATCAGCGCGCGGGCCGCAGCCTGTGCATACGATCCGCCCGAACCGATGGCAGCCACGCCGCCCTCCGGATCGAGCACATCGCCATTGCCGGTAATGACCAACGTGGTCTCGGCGTCGGCGACGATCATCATCGCTTCGAGCCGACGCAGCATGCGGTCGGTGCGCCAGTCCTTGGCGAGTTCGACGGCCGAGCGCGTCAGATGCCCCTGATGCTTCTGAAGCTTCGCCTCGAAGCGGTCGAGCAGCGAGAAGGCGTCCGCCGTTGCCCCAGCGAAGCCGACCATGACCTTACCGTCATAAATCGTGCGCACCTTGCGTGCGGTGCCCTTCATCACGATGTTGCCGAGCGTGACCTGGCCGTCGCCGCCGAGCGCGACCTGATCGCCGCGCCGAACGGAGACGATGGTGGTGCCGTGATATTGCTCCATGCCTGTTCCTTTTCGGGGGGCGACACTCGCCCCGTAACGATTGGCCCGGACGCCTGACACGTCCTCACGACTGTGACGACGCACCCGACCGGGCGAGACGTGACTGTAGTTTAGGGCAATCGAAAGAATATCAAGAGGCGTCGACGGCGGCGGGCACGCGCCGCCGTCGACGGCAAGCCAATGTCGCAAAAAGCGGCGTGAATCGGGAGATTCGCGCGGCATTGCACCGCGCGAATCGGATGCTGCGAAGCAATTTCTCGGAAATTGCTTCGTTTTTGCGGAGTCTTGCCGCTTAGAACGTGGTGCGCAACCCCACACGAACCGAGCGTCCGCCCTGCGGCGCAATGTCGCGCAGCACCGAACTGGCCAGACGCACTTCCTGATTGGTCAGGTTCTCGCCCTTCAGATACGCCAGCCACTGAGCGCCGCCGGCCTTGAACTGGTATGTGAGCGAGGCGCCGAGCGTGGTGTAGCCGCTCGTTGTCAGATCGTTCACGGGCACACGGCCCTGATTGCTCGCGTGCACCATTTCCAGACGCGCGCCCCAGTGGCCCAGTCCATAGGCCAGCGCCGCTGTCAGACGCAACGGCGCGATGCGCGGCAGCGATTCGCCCGTATCGCGGTTGCGCCCGAGGGTGTAATCGCCGCGCAGCTCGAGATCGAGATTGCCGTAGCCCTGCCAGAGCCGGGCGCGGCCTTCGGCTTCGACACCGTAAAGGTCGGCCGGCACGCCCGCGTATTGATAGACCGGCAGGTCCCGGACGTCCCCGGCGATCGTCTGCCCCGTGTTGTTCAACGCGATGAAATTGGTGAAGCGGCTGTAGAACAAGCCGACGCTGCCCTTGTTCGGACCGCTTTCGTAGCGCAGCGACAGATCGGTCGAGAATGCCTTTTCGAGCTTGGCCTGCGGGTTGCCGATTTCCCAAACGCCGGTCGCCAGATGCGGGCCGTTAGCGTATAGCTCGTAGAACGTCGGCGCACGCTCGGTGTACGACGTATTGAGCGCGACCGACCACGCGGGCGCCAGCGCGAAGACGGCCCCTGCCGACACGCTGCCGGGGGTGAAATTGCGCGACGGCAGGTTGTCGAAACGCTCGTTGCCGCCAGCGCTCGGCTTGACGCTCGTGTGTTCGATACGCGCGCCGAACGAGAGCTTCACCGCCTGACTCACGGCCCACTCTTCGAGTGCGAAAAGGGCCACATTGCTCGTATCGCTCTTCGGCACGAAGGCCTCTTCGCCGAGCGCCGAGAAAGTGTTTTGCGAGAACTGCACGCCCACGGCGCCTTCGAGCGGCCCGATCTTCGCGTGGCGCGCTTCGATGCGCCCTTCGTAGCCGTGATTCTTGAACGTCGTGCCCGTCTCGCCGTTCTCGATTTCCTTGTGCTCATAATCGGTGTAGCCGAAGTTGAACTTGAGGGCGGTGAACGGTCCGCTCAGATTGCGCACTTCACTGGCTAACGCCAGACGCTGCTGCCGCAGCCGGATGCGCGTGTCGGCCTCGGCCACCGTGCCGTAATCGGAGTCGTAACCGGAGTACGAAAGGCCCGTGTAGCCGTTGGCCCATGTCCACGACGCCCCCACAGCCGCGCCGCTCACCTGTCCGTTGCTGTTCGTCAACGTGCCCGACGCTTGCGGCGTGCCGTCGTCGTCGCGTGCACGTTGTTGTGCCGAATGCGCGAAGCCGGGGATGCGCAGGTCCGCGCTCTTTCGTGCGAAGCCATCGACATGGAGCGCGAACTGGCCATTGCCGAATTCAAGCTGTGCCGCACCCGCGCGTTCGCGGTTGGCGCCGCCGTAGCTGAAGTCCGTCGCCCCGGAAATGCCGGTGATGGATTCGCGCGGAATACGGTTATCGATGGTGTTGATTACGCCGCCGACGGCATTGCCGCCGTACAGCAAGGCGGCCGGGCCTCGCACGATTTCTACGCGCTCGATCGTCAGCGGATCTTGCGCGACGGCGTGGTCGTACGACAGCGACGAGGCGTCAAGCGCGGCAGTGCCGTTCTGCAGCACGCGAATCCGGTCGCCGTCGAGACCGCGAATGATCGGACGGCTGACGTTCGGGCCGTGGGACGTCGCCGAGACGCCCGGCAGGCCGTCGAGCGTCTCGCCCAGCGTGCCGGCTCGGCGCAGCGCGAGCGCTTTCCCGTCGAGTTCGGTCACAGGTGCGGCGAGGTCGGCAGCGGCGCGTCCGAGGGGGTTGCCGGTGACGAACGTTGTCGGCAGCACAGCTTCGGGCGCCGCCGGGGTGGCGGTCGCAGAAGGTAGTTCGGCGCGTGCGTCAGCGGCTTGTACGGACCAACTCGTCATGGCGAGCGCACTGAATGTCAGTGCGGCAGCCAACGGCAGCGGTGCCAGGTTGGGCCGCGCGAGGCGCGCACGAGGCGCGGCGGGAAGCGATGCGTAAGCGAGCGAAGACGTCGCGCGCTTACGCGCGGCGTTCGATGAAATGTGTGCCATGTCGTTATGAGTTCTGTTGGATCTGTCCGGGGGAGCCTCGCCCGAGGGCGCAAGACTCCCGGATATCCCGTGCATCGGCGCGAGCGAACCCGCCGCGTCGACGCCTGTCGGCGAACGAACGCGCAGCAGCACACCGCCGTCGAGGCCCTGAAGGGCGGCGAAGCTCAGTGCTGGCGTTGGCAGGGATTCGCGCAGGAAGCGCGGAAAAACGCGAGAGAACGCGTGGGGTCAGACCGCGATCGGCGGGGCGCGAGAGTCGAACGGCAGTTCAAGCGCACTGGCATGAGTGCGGCCGTTGGCGCGCAGCGGGGTGTTCGCCGTGGCGTTGGCACCGCGCCATTGCAGGACGGCCACCGCCATGGCGGCCGCCAGCGTCGCCCCTTCGAACAGATGGCAATGATGGTGATGGCCGCCAACACCGAATGGCGTCGACGACGACACGTCATCGTCGTCGCCAAACGTGAGATCCGAGGCATGCGAATCGACTGGCGCCGACGCACTCCACACGCCACCGGACAACTCGCGCGCATGCAGGATTTCGTGTTGCAAACCCCACATCTGCACGCAGATCAGCGCGACGATGAGCCAGACGATCCAGCCGCTTCGCCCACGGCCGGCCAGCGTGCGCAAACGCGCACGCCATTGGCGAAAGACGGATTCGATAGGCAGCATGGAAACGCTAAATTGCAACTGAGTTGCAATTCTGCCATAAAGCCCTCTAGGCCGCGAGCGCTACCTTGCGTTGCGTGCAGGCGACAGTGCGAGGCTGGCGTCGCATGGTCGACCGGCCGGCATCAAGATGGGCAACAAAAAAGGCATGTCGTGAAGACATGCCTTTAGCAAACCGAGGGGCCCGACTGACAAACTTGCCGCCACCGCGCGGCATCGGGCCGGATTGCGTGATGCGATCAGTCGCCGAACAGCTTTTGACGCAGTTCGCGACGTTCCTGCGCTTCGAGCGACAGGGTGGCCGTCGGGCGGGCAAGCAGACGCGGAATGCCGATCGGCTCACCGGTTTCCTCGCACCAGCCATACTCGCCGGAATCGATGCGGGCGAGCGATTGCTGCACCTTCTTCAGCAGCTTGCGTTCACGATCACGGGTACGCAGTTCAAGTGCGTGCTCTTCTTCGATCGTGGCGCGGTCAGCCGGGTCCGGGACGAGAATGGTTTCCCGAAGGTTCTCGGTCGTTTGACCGGCATTGCGCAGAATGTCAGCTTGCAGAGTTTCCAGACGATCCTTGAAGAAGGCGAGTTGATCTTCATTCATGTAGTCCTTCTCGCCCATCTTCAGAATTTCGGCCTCGGTCAAAAGTCTTTTCTTGCTCATGGGTTTTTGTGGCGTCTCTTTCGGATAGTCCGGCGACGCCCCTGCAGCAGATGGGACGTCTTGCTTACCGGCGATGCCGCGGGCGGCTTCTTGGGTTACGTTCCTGCCGGACGATTGGGGCGCGGCCTTTTTGGCGGCGACCTTCTCGCCCGTCTTCGATTTGCCTGCTGGAGCACGCTTGGCACCCGCATCCGGCGCCGGGTCAGACCGGCGCGTGGGGCGTGCGGTGGCAGTCTTGCGAGAGGCGGTGGCCATGGCGGTGCTCCCCTGCCTACCCCCCGGAATGCCGCGTCAATTCGCTGGCGACAGCCCAGTGGGCAGGTATTGTAACCGAATCATCGGAAAGCCCCGGTTAAGGGGTTTCCCGTTGATCGATTCGGCAGTCCCGTTCAGACCAGACAGCGCTCCAGCCCTTGCAGGATGATGTCTTTCGGCAGCTCGGCACCAATGAACACCATCTTGGTGTTCGGCGTCTCTCCGGGTTGCCATTTCGTGCCCACGTCACTACCCATCATCTGGTGCACGCCCTGGAACACGACCCGGCGGTCGATGCCGCGCATATTTAATACGCCTTTATAACGCAATAAGCGTTCGCCGTACACCTGTAGGATGCTCCCGAGGAAATCCTCCAGCTTGGCCGGATCGAATGCCTTTTCGGTGCGGAAGACGAACGACTTGATGGCGTCGTCGTGATGCGCATGGTGGTGCCCGTGGTCGTGACCCTCGTGAGCGCATTGGCCATGATCGTGATCGCAGTGCGCGTGGTCATGGTCATGGTCATGGTCATGGTCGTGCGAGTGCTCGTCGGCGGCCAGGAAGTCCGGATCGATATCCAGCTTGTCGTTCAGGTTAAAGCCGTGGATATCGAAAATCTGCTTGAGGTCGGCCCGGCCGAAGTCGACCACCTGCTGCGGCGCGCGCGGGTTCATGTGCGCGAGACGATGCTTCAGATCGTGCAGCACCTCGGGCGTGACCAGATCGGCCTTGGTGATGAACAGGCGGTCGGCAAAGCCCACCTGACGCTGCACCACTTCGTGTTGATCGAGCTGTTGCGGGCCGTGTTTGGCGTCGACCAGCGTGATGATGGCGTCGAGCCGATAGGTGTCGGCCACTTCGTCGTCGATGAAGAAGGTCTGCGCCACCGGGCCGGGGTTGGCCAGGCCGGTCGTCTCGATCACCACGCGATCGAACTGGATCTTGCCCGCATCGCGCTGGCTGTTCAGATCGGACAGGGCCTGCACCAGATCGCCGCGAATCGTGCAGCAGATGCAGCCATTGCTCATCTGCACGATCTGCTCGGCGTTCTCCTGCACGAGGATGTCGTTATCGATGTTTTCTTCACCGAATTCGTTTTCGATGACGGCAATCTTCATGCCGTGCGCTTCGGTCAGGATGCGCTTGAGCAGCGTGGTTTTCCCGCTGCCGAGAAAACCGGTCAGGATGGTGACGGGGGTCATGAATGCAATGTCCTGTTGTGAAGCGGCTTGCCCGTTGCCGCCTGAAAGTCACCCACTCTACCCGAGGTGACGAAAAGCGGCTTGGGACGCGTCAGTTGGGGGCGCCCGCGCACTGTGCGCAAGTGCCGTGAATCAGCAGCTCGACCTGTTCGCCCACGAAACCCTTGGGCAGGCGCTTGAGTTCGCGCTCACTCAGTTGGGGATGCTGGGGCCAATCGTCAAGACAGAAGGTCCGGTGACAGCGTACACAGCGGAAATGACCGTGTTGCGTATGCGGACGCGGCGATGCGGCACGTTGCGGGTCGACATGCTCGGCCATGACGAAGCGGAAGATCCGGTCGTCGCCCGCCTGCTTGATGGCCCACCCCTGCGCGACCAGCCAGTCGAGTACGCGGTAGGCCGTCACGCGGTCGAGCGGATCGGCGTCGGTGGCCAGATCGGCCAGCACTTCCTGATGAGTGAGCGGCCGGCCTGCCTTGAGCAGCAAGGCCAGCACACGCACACGCCCCGAGGTCACGCGGCCCGATTGCTCCTGCAAGCTCGTGCGCGCAGCTTCCAGATACGGTTGTAGTTGAGTAAGGCTCATGAATCGATTTAAGCACAGCGCCGCCAGCGCTGCAACCGAGTTGCAAAAGTGAGGACTCGGCCTCGAGCGTCGGAGGGACGGCTCGAAAGTGACTGAAAGTGTACGAGCAATGCGTCATACAATTGACACAAAAAACACCCCTTGCCATGTCGCCCACCGCTCTCGCTCTAGTCGTTACCGCCGCATTCCTGCATGCCACATGGAATTTCCTCGCCAAACGCATCGACACGAGCGAAGGGGGCGGCCCGCAACTCGTCTTCCTCTATGCGCTGCTCACCGTCGTGCTCTACACGCCGCTGGCGCTGTTCTTCCTGATCGGTGCCGACGCCGGTTGGCCAACGGCACTCGGTTGGGTTGTCATCGCCGCCAGCGCCTTGCTGCACTATGGCTATACCCTGGTCTTGCAGCGCGGCTACCGGGTGGGCGATCTGTCGGTCGTCTACCCGCTCGCGCGCGGCACCGGGCCATTGCTGTCGTCGCTGGGCGCCATCGTGCTGCTGGGCGAACGCCCAGGCTGGCTGGCGCTCGCCGGCATCGGGCTCGTGGTGGGCGGCGTGCTGGTGATCGCCGGCGGCGAGCGCCTGTTCCGGCGCGGCAGCATGCATGCGGGCGCCGGCTGGGGCGTGCTGACGGGCGGATTCATCGCCGCATACACGCTGGCCGACGCCTACGCCATTCGTACGCTGCTGCTCGCGCCGCTTGTCTATTACTACCTGGAGAACGTGCTGCGGGTGGTGCTCTCGGCCCCGATGGCGTGCTCGCGCCCTGCACGCATCGCCATGCTCTGGCAGTCGAACTGGCGCAAGATCGTGCTCATCTCGCTGATTTCGCCGATGTCCTACTTTCTGATACTCACCGCGCTCAAATACGCGCCGGTCTCGCACGTCGCCCCGGCGCGGGAGATGTCGATGATGGTCGCCGCGCTGCTGGGCGTACGTCTGCTGGGAGAAGGTGAGATGCACCGCCGCGTGGGCGGTGCCGTGCTGATCGCGTTGGGTGTGGTCGCATTGACGCTGGGCTGACGCTCACAATAGCGAGCACTTACATACGCTGCAACCAAAGTCCCTTGAGGTATTCGCCCTCGGGGAATTGCGTGAGCATGGGGTGATCCATGCCAGCCGACAGGCGGCGCAGAATGCGCGCGTCGACACCGGCATCGACCGCTGCCCCCGCCACGATCTTCTGAAACAGCGCCGCGTCGATGGCGCCCGAGCACGAGTACGTCAGCAACTGACCGCCCGGACGCAGCAGGCGGAAACCCGCCATATTGATGTCCTTGTAGGCCCGGGCGGCACGATCCACGTGATGGGCCGACGGGGCGAACTTGGGCGGATCGAGCACGATCATGTCGAACGTGCGTCCCTCTTCGCGCAAAGCGCGCAGGGTCTTGAAGACGTCGGCATCGCGCCACTCGGCGCGGTTGGCGTCGAAACCGTTGAGTTCGACGTTACGCGCGCCGATGGCCAGTGCCTCGCCCGACGAGTCGATGGACAGCACGCTCTGTGCGCCGCCCGCCAGCGCCGCCAGCGAAAAGCCGCCGGTGTAGCAGAAGCAATTGAGCACGTCGCTGCCCTTGGCCTGTTGCTGTACGAGCAAACGGTTGTCGCGCTGGTCGATGTAGAAGCCGGTCTTGTGTCCGTTGCGCACGTCGACGTAATACTTCACGCCGCACTCGTATGTCGTCAGGAGGTCGGGCGCTTCCGGCGGCTCGGCGCCCGCCAGCACGCCGGTGATGCTCGGCAGGCCTTCGCGCTCGCGCACGGCGGCGTCGGAGCGCTCATAGACGTTCGGGCAACCGGTCGCGCCGGTGAGCGCGCGCGTGATCGCATCCTTCCAGGCTTCTACGCCCGCGGCCATGAACTGGCACACGATCTGGTCGGTCACCGGCGCGCCGGGGGCCGATTGATAGCGGTCGACGATCAGACCCGGCAGACCGTCGGCCTCGCCGAAGATCAGGCGCGTCGCGCCCGTGTCGTGCACCATCTGCTCGCGATAGGCCAGGGCCGCCGACACGCGACGTTTGAAGAACGCGTGATCGACCGGCTCGTTCTCGTCGAACGTCCACACGCGGGCACGGATGGCGGAGACCGGGCTGAACGCGGCGCGCGCGAGAAAGCGCCCGTCGGCGGCTCGCACCACGACCGTTGCGCCGGAAGCCGGCTTGCCGTCCACGCGCGCCACGGCGGTGGCGTAAATCCAGGGATGACGGCGCAGCAAGGACTTTTCTTTGCCGGGCTTGAGGGTCAAGGTGTTCATGCGGGACGGACCAACGGTTGCAAACGGAATGGCGGCAAGTCGCGCGGGGCACGCGGCGGCGTCGCCTCTCGGGGGCGACGTCCGGCAAACGGACAACATGCGGGACTTACTGGGGAAGGACGCGATTCTACACTGAGTCGCACCGCCCGCCGCAAAGCTCAGGTCTTCTTGCGCGAGCGCGGATGCGCCTGATCGTAGACCTTCGCGAGATGCTGGAAGTCGAGCTTCGTGTAGATCTGCGTGGTCGAAATATTGCTGTGGCCGAGCATCTCCTGCACGGCACGCAGATCGCCGGACGATTGCAGAACGTGCGTCGCGAACGAGTGACGCAACATGTGCGGGTGGACGTGGGTCGGCAACCCGGCCGCCAGTGCATGACGTGCCAGCCCCTGCTGAACCGCGCGCGCGCCGATACGTTTGCCGCGCGCCGAAAGGAAGAGGGCATGCAGCTCGGCCGTCGCCAGTGCCGTGCGCATGTCGAGCCAGAGCGAGAGCGCTTGCGCCGCCTTCTCGCCCACGGGCACACGACGGCGCTTGTTCCCTTTGCCGGTGACGACCACTTCGCGTTCGGGCAAGTCCAGCCAACTCGCGGATCGATAACCGTCGGCTTCCATATAGCGATGATCGAGCCCGGTCAGCTCCGACAGACGCAACCCCGACGAGTACAACAGTTCGAACATCGCCCGGTTGCGAACGGCCTCGGCGGATGTGCCGCAGACGTACTCGACGAGCGCCGACGCCTGATCGGGCGACAGCGCCTTCGGCAACGGCTTGGGCTGTTTGGGGGCGCGCACCCCTTCGACAGGGTTGGCGGCCAGCGGGGTTCGCTGCGCGAGCCACGCGAAATAACCGCGCCACGCAGAGAGCTTGCGGGCAATCGAACGGCCGACGAGACCTTCGCTGTGCAACTGCATGGCAAAGCGGCGAATGTCGCCGTGCTGAAGCGATTCGAGCGAACGGCCATGCGCCAGACGCTGCAACTGGCGCAGGTCGCGCGTGTAGTTCTCGAGGGTCAATGCCGCGAGCTTGCGCTCGCTGGCGAGCGAGGTGAGGTAGCGGCGAATGCCGGGTTCCAGCGGCGTGTCGGACAACTCAGGCGTTTCCGCTTTGCCGGCACGCTCATGGACGCCGGCCGCCTTGGGCTTGCGGGCGTGAACCGGCGAGGGGCCGCCGGTTCGGGTGTTGGCTGCGGCCCCGTTGGCAGTGCGTGGCGATCGGGTCGACGTGACCATGAGGTGCCGGAAATGAAGTCGTCAGCTCGCCACGGACCCGGCGGGCATGAGTTGCTCAGTCGTCTGCGCGCAGCTTGCCGAGCGCCGCCCCCGCCAACTCGCCGATCTGCGTCAGGAAATCGGTCGCCATGCCTTCGTGGAAACGGCGGGCGTCTTCCGACCCCATGACAAGCAGGCCGAAGATCGGACCTTCAGGCATTTGCGGATCGCGCAGTGCAAGCAATGCGACAGACGCCGGATCGCTCGACGCACCTAGCCACGTCACCGCTTCGAAGCCGGTATTGGCGCCGCAATACGGCGTGGCCAGGCTCGACGCGAAGATCTTCACCTCTTCGCTCACGCTGCGGGCGAAGTCGGCGGGTTGATAGGGTGCGGCTACGTTCCAGAGACGCACTGCCGCAAACGGCACGTCGAAGACGTCGCGCAGACCCCGGGCAATCGCATCGGGCAGGGCATGAGGATCGCGCTCACCGAGCAGACCGAGGGTCCAGCGATGCAGTTTTGCCGAGATGTCGTCGTTTTCGTGACCATAGCGCATCAGTTCGGCGAGGCGTCGCTCGATCTGTTTGGTCTTCTCGCGCTGCATCTCGATCTGGCGCTCTTGCAGCGACACCGCACGCTGGCCGTGCGGGCTGGTGAGCCGCACACCGGCCAGCAATTCGGCATGGCGCTCGAAGAAGTCGGGATGCGCGATCAGGTATTCCGCAATATCTCGGTCGTTCATGAGTGTCCGTCTGCTGTTCGTCAACTGCTGCCAGCCGCCCTCGAGCACAAGGGTGGCCCGCGGCCGCCTGGGTCGCTAAATCAGAATCCGTGAGAAACCAATATCGTACTGCCCTGCGCTCCGGGCACCGCGCCGTCGCCGGCGTTTTACGTCAGATCTCGATCGTGCCTTCAAAGACCGTGGCGGCCGGCCCCGTCATGATGACCGGGCCGCTTGCGCCGTCCCAGTCGATGGTGAGCGTGCCGCCATGCGTTTCGACGGCCACGGGCGCGCTCAGCAGCCCGCGGCGAATGCCCGCCACCGCAGCCGCACACGCACCGGTGCCGCAGGCGAGCGTCTCGCCGGCACCGCGCTCGTACACGCGCAGACGCACCCGATGCTTGTCCACCACCTGCAGAAAACCGGCGTTCACGCGGCGCGGAAAGCGGGCGTGACGCTCGATCAGCGGGCCGTCCGTCTCCACTGCGGCGGTATCGACGTTATCCACCACTTGCACGGCGTGCGGATTGCCCATCGAGACTACGGAAATCCACGTCGTCTTGCCAGCCACGTCGAGCGGCCAGAGCGTGTCGTCGCCTTCGCGGCGGCCTTCCAGACCACTGGCATCGAACGGCACGTCGGACGGTGTGAGGATCGGGGCGCCCATATCCACGCTGACCTGACCATCGTCGCGCATCGTCAGCGAAATCACGCCCTGCTGCACTTCGACGCGCACCGAGCGCTTGTCGGTCAAGCCCGTGTCGTGCACGAACTTCACGAAGCAGCGCGCGCCGTTACCGCAATGCTCCACCTCGCCGCCGTCGGCGTTGAAGATGCGGTAGCGGAAATCCACGCCCGGCAACGTCGAGTGTTCGACAAGCAAAAGCTGATCCGCGCCGACGCCAAAATGACGGTCGGCGAGCGCACGCCACTGTTCGGGCGTGAAATCGATGGTCTGCGAGATGCCGTCGATCACGACGAAGTCGTTACCGGCACCTTGCATCTTGGTGAATTTAAGCTTCATGCCCGCTATTGTAGTGGAGAAGATCGACGCGCATCCGGCACCGGTCAATACACGCCCGGCTCGCCGGGCGGACGCGTCTTGAAGCGCTTGTGCACCCAGTAGTACTGCTCCGGCATCTTGAGAATCTGTTCTTCGAGGAACGCGTTCATGCGGCGCGCATCGGCGTCCGGGTCGCCGCTCGGGTAGTTTTCCCACACTGGGAACACCTTGAGACGGTAGCCCTTGTAATTAGGCAGCACCTCGCCGATGAACGGCAGGATCTGCGCCCGGCCAACTTCGGCGAGGCGAGAAACCGACGTCAGCGTGCAGGCCGGGACGCCGAAGAACGGCACGAACGTCGAGTTTCGCGCGCCGTAGTCCATATCGGCCGCCAGCATGACCGGCTTGCCCTTACGGAACATACGCAGTACGTCGCGGGCGCTGTCGCCGCGCGGGATCATTTCTGCGTCGAAACGGCCGCGCTGCTCGCGCGCCATGGCGTCGAACGCCGGGTTCGACATCGGCGTGTAGAGCGAGGCACAAGGCCGGTGCAGCGAGTAATTGATGAACACCGAGCCCGCCTCGATGCCGACGAAGTGGAATCCGAGCAGGATCGTCGGCGGCATGTTCGGGTCGCGCAGATCGACCGCCGAGTCGAGTTCGATAAGCCGTTCAAGCTTCTTGCCGTCGGCGAACCATTGCACGCTGCGCTCCGCATAGCTGCGAATGGCGTGCACGAAAGACGCCTTGGCAACGCGCTCGCGCGTCGCGTCGTCCCAATGGGGGAAACACAGACGCAAATTGGTGTGCACCACACGCTTGCGCGAGCTAGGAAGCGCGTAAAGCACCCGACCCAGGCCGGCGCCGAAACGCGCGACCCAACTATAAGGGAGCAGATTCAGCCCGCGCAGCAGGCCAACGCTAAGGTAATAGCCGATGGACTTCTTGGGAGTAGTTGCCATGTCGCCAGCAAAATTTCTTCAGGGGCGTATAATAATCGACATCGCCGAGTTAACTGACAACTTGCGGGGCGATTCGAGTGGGCCACCCTATCAGGCAGCACATTCGACCAACTTTCCGCTAAAGCGTCGCCGCTTCCCCTCCGATGACGGCTACGTGAGTCGCCAAGTTCATTTAGAGGAGCCAGAAGTGGCGAACGATTATCTCTTTACCTCCGAATCGGTTTCTGAAGGTCACCCGGATAAGGTCGCTGACCAGATTTCTGACGCCGTTCTCGATGCCATCCTGAAGCAAGACAAATACGCCCGCGTTGCTGCCGAGACGCTTTGCAACACGGGCCTTGTCGTGCTGGCTGGCGAAATCACCACGACCGCCACAGTCGACTACCAGCAAGTCGCACGCGATACGATTCGCCGCATCGGTTATGACAACACCGACTACGGTATCGATTACAAGGGTTGCGCGGTGCTGGTCGCCTACGACCGCCAGTCGCCGGACATCGCCCAGGGCGTGGACCGCGCGCATGACGACAACCTCGATCAAGGGGCCGGCGACCAAGGCCTGATGTTCGGTTACGCCTGCGACGAAACGCCGGAACTCATGCCGCTGCCGATCTACCTGTCGCACCGTCTGGTCGAGCGCCAGTCGCAAGTGCGCCGCGATGGCCGTCTGCCCTGGCTGCGCCCGGACGCCAAGTCCCAGGTCACCATCAGATACGAAAACGGCCGTCCGCACAGCATCGACACCGTCGTGCTCTCGACGCAGCATGCGCCTGACATCGGTCTGGAAGCCCTGCGCGAAGCCGTGATCGAAGAAGTCATCAAGCCGGTGCTGCCGGCCGACCTGATCAAGGGCGATATCAAGTTCCTGGTGAACCCGACCGGCCGTTTCGTGATCGGTGGCCCGCAAGGCGACGCCGGCCTCACGGGCCGCAAGATCATCGTCGACACGTACGGCGGCGCCGCACCGCACGGCGGTGGCGCGTTCTCGGGCAAGGACCCGTCGAAGGTCGACCGTTCGGCGGCCTATGCCGGGCGTTACGTTGCGAAGAACATCGTGGCCGCCGGTCTGGCCACGAAATGCGTGATTCAGGTCTCGTACGCCATTGGCGTGGCCCGTCCGACGTCGGTCATGGTCAACACCTTCGGCACCGGCAAGATCAGCGATCAGCGCATCGCCGAGCTGGTCGAGAAGCACTTCGATCTGCGTCCGAAGGGCATCATCCAGATGCTCGACCTGCTGCGCCCGATCTACGAGAAGACCGCCGCCTATGGTCACTTCGGCCGCGAAGAGCCGGAATTCTCGTGGGAAGCGACCGATCGCGCCGACGCCCTGCTGGCCGACGCTGGCCTGCGCGCCGTGGCCTGATCGAGAGTGCGTGACCCGGCGCTCACCGGTCGAAACCGGTGAGCGTCAAACAAAACCCCCGCCCGGGTCAAACCGGCGGGGGTTTTGTTTTGTCCCGGCGCCCGTCGCCCGACGCGAGGGCTTCCGGCAGAGATCCGTCAGCGCAGCAACTGCCGGATCATCGCGGCGAACACCTTGCCGTAGGGCGGATTGAGCAGTCCGGCACCGTTCCAGCGCGCCTGCCGGAAAATCGGCTTCTCTTTGGAGAACGTGCGAAAGCCCGCCTCGCCGTGATACCCGCCCATGCCCGATGCGCCCACCCCACCGAACGGGAGGGCATGCTCGGCAACGTGCAGCAGCGTGTCGTTGATCGTCACGCCGCCGGAAATCGTGCTGTCCACCACCTGATCGATGCGCGAGTTGTCGGTATCGAACACATACAACGCCAGTGGACGCGGACGCTCATTCACATACGCGATAGCGGCGTCCAGGTCGTCGTAGGGCACCACGGGCAACAACGGCCCGAAGATCTCTTCGCGCATTACGCGCATGCCGTCGTGCACGCCGGTGAGCACCACGGGCGGCAGACGTCTGCGCGACGCCTGTGCCGGGGTATCGAACAACTCATACGACGTGGCGCCCTGCGCCGCCGCCTCGGCCGCCAGCCCGGACAACCGTTCGAAGTGCCGTGCCGACACGATGCTCGTGTACTGCGGATTGTTTACGGCATCCGGGTAAAGACGTGCCGCCACCTGTTTCGCCGTCGCCACGAAAGCATCGAGCTTCTCGCGCGGCACGAGTACGTAGTCGGGTGCCACGCACGTTTGCCCCGCGTTGACCAGCTTGCCGAGCATGATGCGCTCCACGGCATGCTCCCAACGTGCACCCCGCCCGATGATGGCAGGCGACTTGCCGCCTAGTTCGAGGGTCACGGGGGTGAGATGCTCGCTCGCCGCACGCATCACATGATGGCCGATGGACGTCGCCCCGGTGAACAGCAGATGGTCGAACGGCAACGTCGAAAACGCGCGGGCGGCCTGCGCATCGCCGGTCACGACCGTCACCCATTCCGGCGCAAACGTCTCGGCCACCGCCGCCGCGAAAACCTCGGCAAAACGTGGCGTGACTTCCGACACCTTGATCATCACGCGATTGCCTGCCGCCAGTGCGTCGGTCAGTGGGCCGACGGCGAGGAACAGCGGGTAATTCCACGGCACGATCACGCCGACGACACCCAAGGGTTGCGGGACGACCGCCCGCCGCGCAGGCAGCAGCCAGAGATTGGCCCAGCCTCGCGAGCCACGCATCCAGCGACGCGTGTGCGAAAGGGCATGCTTCAGATTGCCGTGCGACGGGAATAGCTCGAGCATGTCCGTTTCATGCACCGAGCGGCCGCCGAAATCTTCATCGATGGCGTTGGCGAACGGCTCGCGATACTTGTGCAGCATCGCTTGCAGCGCCTTCAAATGACGCTTGCGCGTGGGCCAGTCGACGTGCGGCGAGGCGTCGTGGGCACGGCGCATCGCGTCGAAACGGGGGGACAGCAGCGCGCGCGCAACGTCCTCGTCGGCGGAGGTATCCTGCGCCGACGTCACCGGCCCCGCCTCATGCAAACTGTCCAGTTCAAGGTTATGTCCCATGCCGTCTCCTCCCTGTGACCGCCAGCGGCCGGCCTGCATGCCGTCCGGCGCAGACCGATGTATTTCATGCGTTATGCGAGAAACGCCCGGTCGAGCCAGGCACGTTGAACACCTGCCGCGAGCGTGTCCGGCATGACACCATAAACCCGTCCCCCGGCGCTCGAGAAGCGGCTCTCGATGAAACCGTGCGCCAATTCGGCGGGTGCATGTTCGAGCAGCAACGCCGCCTGCGACAACAAGACGATCTGCTGGGCAATGGCGCGCGCACGCACCGCATGCGTTGCGGGATCGGCGGCCAGCCAGCCATGCAGTTGCCCCAACGCGGCACGCAACGTCGCATGCGACCCGGTGCGCTTTTCGAGCCACTGGAACCAGTGCTGCGCAACGTCGGGCTCGCGGCCGATGGCACGCAACACGTCAAGACACATCACATTGCCCGAGCCTTCCCAGATCGAATTGACGGGGGCCTCGCGATACAGTCGCGCGAGCGACCCCGTTTCCACATAGCCGTTACCGCCCCACACTTCCATGCATTCGCCGGCCAGTTCGAGCGCGCGCTTGCACACCCAGAACTTCGCCGCGGGAAGCACGATACGCCGCCAGGCACGCTCAACCGGTGAATCGTCGTCGGAGGCGTTCGCATCGAACGCCTGCGCGAGGCGCATCGCCAGCCACGTCGCGGCCTCCGATTCCAGCGCGAGATCCGCGAGCACCGTCGTCATCAGATCCTGATCGATGAGCTTCGCACCGAATGCCGTACGGTGCCTTGCGTGATGAATCGCCTGCACGACGCCGGCGCGCATCATCGCCGCGCTGCCGATCACGCAATCGAGCCGCGTGTATGTCGCCATCTCGATGATCGTGGGAATGCCTCGCCCCGGCGCGCCGACGCGCGTGCCATACGCGCCCTGAAACTCGACTTCGCTGCTCGCGTTGGAACGGTTGCCCAGCTTGTCCTTGAGACGCTGAATCTGCACGGCGTTCTTGCGGCCGTCCGGCGTGTAGCGCGGCACGAAGAAGCAAGAGAGCGCATCGCTGTCGCTATCGCGTGCGAGCACCAGATGCGCATCGCACTGCGGCGCCGAGAAGAACCACTTGTGACCGACCAGCGAAAACGTACCGTCGCCGCGCTCGGTTGCCGTGGTGGTGTTGGTGCGCACGTCCGATCCGCCCTGCTTCTCCGTCATCCCCATGCCGATGAGAATGGCGTGCTTCTGTGCGAGCGGCACATCGCGCGGATCGTGCTGCGGTGCGAGCAACTTGTCCTTGATCGACGCGAAGAGCAAAGGCTCCTGGGCAAGCACCGGAATGCTCGCGAACGTCATGGTCGTGGGACACAACGCGCCCGCCTCGTTCTGGGCGTGCAGAAAATACGACGCCGTACGCGCCGCCATCACGCCGCCGCGCGGATGTGCCCATGGCAACGACTGGAGTTGTGCACCGCGCAACAGGCCCATGAGCGCATGCCACGCGGGATGAAACTCAACTTGATCGATGCGATTGCCTTGCGAATCGAACGATTGCAGCTCCGGCGCATAACGATTGGCCATCTGCGCCCATTGCTGGACCTCGGCTTCGCCCAGACGCGCGCCCTGACGATACAGCGTCTTCGCATGCCAGTCGGCATTGAAAACCGCCACCGCGGCTTGCAGGGCGGTATCCGTGGCGTAAAGGTTGTAATCCGTGAGCGGCGGCACCTGATTGGTGACGTCGTGGGTCTGCCAGGCTTCAGTCATCCGTGTCTCCGTATGCCCATATGCCGAACTTGGGACGGTCACCTCAAGTGCATCTTTTCATCATAGCGGCTAGGTCTCCCCCATTCACACAAATTAGAGGAATGCTTCACTTCGCCCCCGGGCACAGGGGATGTCTGTCTACAATAAGTGCCGCTGCAAGACGTCACCCACGGGGAGCGAATCGCGCAGGTGCGGCCCCCCAAAAATGCGCGTAGAACGATAAGCAAAAACGCAGCGAACAGGAAATCAACAACCCAGTTGATGCAGTGCCCATCCAAGGGAGGATGACAGCATGGACTATGACTACGTCATTGTCGGCGGCGGCTCTGCCGGTTGCGCGCTGGCCGCGCGGCTGGCCGACGGCGCACCGCAGCGCACGATCGCGCTCATCGAAGCCGGCCCCCCCGACGACAGCTTTCTCGTACGGCTGCCGCTCGGCATCGCGGCGCTCGTGCCGTTCCGGTCGCGTCGCAACTATGGGTATCGCACCACACCGCAGGCGGGACTCACGGGACGCCAGGGCTACCAGCCACGCGGGCGCGGGCTGGGGGGCTCGAGTTCGATCAACGCGATGATCTACACCCGCGGCCATCCGGACGATTACAACGATTGGGCACAGGCCGGCTGCCCCGGCTGGGGATGGGACGACGTGCTGCCATACTTCCGTCGCAGCGAGCACAACGAGCGCGGCGCCAACGCCTGGCACGGCACCGGCGGCCCGCTCAACGTCTCGGATCTACGCACGGTGAACCCGTTTTCGAGACACTATGTCGAGGCGGCGCGCGAAGCCGGGTTTCCGGTCAGCGACGACTTCAACGGCGCGCAATACGAAGGGGCTGGCGTCTATCAGGTGACGCAGAAAGACGGCGAGCGATGGAATGCCGCGCGCGCCTATCTGCACGGGAAATCGCGGGCGAATCTGCATGTCATCACCGGCGCGCTTGTGCAGCGCATCGTCTTCGATGGAAAACGGGCGACGGGCGTCAAACTGCAACGTCGCGGCGCCCTGGAGACGATTCGTGCGCGAGCGGAGGTGGTACTGAGCGCGGGCGCGTTCAACTCGGCGCAGTTGCTGATGTGCTCAGGCATCGGCCCCGCCGGGCATCTGCGCTCGCACGGGTTGGAAGTGCGCGTCGACGCGCCGGGCGTTGGTGAGAATCTGCAAGATCACATCGACTTCATCATCAACAAGTACGTCGCGCACCGCGATCTCGTGGGCTATACGCCGGCCGGATTGTGGCATCTGCTCACCCAGGGGCTAGATTATCTGCGTGACAAGCGCGGCTTGTTCGCCAGCAATATCGCCGAGGCGGGCGGCTTCCTCAAGAGCGATCCCGCCCTCGCGCGCCCCGATTTGCAGATGCACTTTCTCGTGGGTATTTGCGACAACCACAATCGTCGACTGCATTTACGGCGCGGCATGTCGCTGCATGCGTGCGTGCTGCGTCCGAAGAGCCGCGGACGCGTGACGCTCGCCTCCGCCGACATGCGCGACGCCCCGCAAATCGATCCGGCATTCCTGCAAGCACAAGAGGACGTCGACACGTTGCTGCGCGGTGCGCGCGTGATTCGGCGGATTCTCGCGGCGCCATCGCTCGCGCAGTTCGGCGGGCAGGAGTTGCACAGCCGGGGCATCGAGTCGGACGAGGCGCTCACGGCCCTGATCCGGGCACGCGCCGACACCATCTATCACCCGGTCGGCACATGCCGGATGGGCAGCGATGCGGCGTCGGTCGTCGACCCGGAATTGAAGGTGCGTGGCGTGGAGGGGCTGCGTGTGGTCGACGCATCGATCATGCCGACACTCATCGGCGGCAATACCAACGCACCGTCGATGATGATCGGAGAAAAGGCGGCGGATCTGATGCTGGGACGTGTGCTGGCGCCGGTGCCACACGATGACCCGGCAGCCGTGGACGCATCACGCACGCCTTCGGCCGAATCGATTGTGTTAGCCACCCGTGCGCAGCCACAGGTTTAGGAACGGCTCGCCCCACAACAGGCTAGTCAGCGCCCCCAGATTCAGCCACGGACCGAAAGGCAGCGGCTCGCGCAGCGCGCGGCCGCGCCACAGCCCCAGCACCGCGAAGGCGAGTGTCGCCGCGACGGCACCGAATGCCAGCATCAACGGCACGCCAATCCAGCCGAGCCACGCGCCACACGCCGCGACAAGCTTTGCGTCGCCACCGCCGAGTCCGTGCTCGCCCGTCAGCACTCGATATGCGCCGGCGATCATTCCCATGACGCCGTAGCCCAATGCTGCGCCAAGCACGGCATCGTCGATGGGTAACGTCAGCCCCGCGATACTGCACAACAGGCCGGCCCACAGCAGCGGCAACGTGAGCGCATCGGGAAGCAGCCGCGTGTCGCTGTCGATCAGCGTGAGCGCCAGCAGCACTGCGCCGAAACCGCACCACGCCAGCATCGTGAGGTACTGCATCGATGGCACGAACTGCCATGCGATACCCGCGAACATGACCGCGACGGTGAGTTCAACGAGCGGATAGCGCAGAGAAATCCCCGAGCGGCACTGCGCGCAACGGCCGCGCAGAAGAAGAAAGCCGAGCACCGGGAAGTTATAGCGCGCCAGGATGCGTGTCTCGCAATGCGGACAGCGCGACGGCGGCCACGCCAGATTGAACGTGGGCGTGACCGGTGGCGCCTGCCCGGCCCACGCAGCGCTCTCATGCGCCCACTGCGCCTCGAGCATACGCGGCAGACGATGCACCACGACGTTCAGAAAACTCCCCACGAACAGCCCCAGCATGGCCATCGCTGCGACGACCGCTTCACGAGGCAGCGCCCGGAATTCGTGCCACATGAGTTCGATGAGCGACGCCATCGTCAGAACATCGATTCCGCGTACTCACCCGCCGCGTGTCCGATCTGAAGCATACCGGCCACGGTGAAGATGATGGTCAGACCGACGAGCGCCATCAGCACGGAGCGAAGTGCGGCGGAACGCATCTTGATGCGCTCGGCAACTTCCTCGATGGTCATCAGACCGATCTTGCGAATGCCGGCGTCGAAGTTGGAACGTCCCGAGTATTCGACCAGACGATCGAAGACCTCCTCGTTGAAGATGCCGGTATCCATCGCCTTGACCATGCTCCGCTCGCTCTTGAGCGACGCACGCATGCGCAGCAAATGAGAGCGCATCCAGGGCGAAGCCCCTGCGAGCAGCAGCGACACGGAATCGAACACCGATGTCTTCGCGCCGGTCAGCGCGGCAAGCGACACGAGAAACTCACCGGCGCGCACGTCGCGATACACGGCGTACGGCCCGAAGTTATCGACGCGCCGCCGCAACGGTCCCGTCCATCGACTGAGCGACAACAACACGGCCACCACGGCCAGCAGCGGCACGCCATAAAGCAGCGGCCACCAGTTCGCGACGAATCCCGACACGATGTACAACCCCGTACCGATCAGCGGGAACTGCTCGGGCGGCATGATCTCGATCATGATCGGCATCATGCCGTAGGCCACCCCCAGTTGAATGGCGGCGAGCAGCACCGACATGAAAATCGGCAGCACCACGGCGCCGGCAATCGCCGCGCGCGTCTGCTGCTGGAGCGTGACCACGCGTGCCAGAAATCGCAGCGCGCCCGGCAGGTCGCCCTTCTCGCCGGCGGAAATCACAATCAGATCTTCGTCGGGAATGGTGCCTTCCCACGACTTGCGCAAGTTCTTCGAGCTGGCGCGGTCACGCCACAAGGCATAAAGCGGCGCCATCAGATTGCGCCGCTCCTTCGCACGCGCACACCGGCGGGAGAAGAGTTCGAACGGATTCGCACCATCTTCGATGGCATCGGCGAAGTCACTGTAGAACTTCGCGCGCATCTTGCGAAAATGGCGCTTTGCCCGGTTCAGACCCGGATACGGGTCCCGCGCGGGGGACAGCTTGGCAAGCAGACGATTGGCGGCTTCGAGCATAGGGAATAGCGCTGCGTTTCAGACGAATTGCGTGAGGATGACTTACACACTCGCCAGACGGCGGGGCGGTTGAGGCGATGTCGACCCGCCCTTCCACATCTGGAATTTCTTGAGCTTGTGGAATCCGGCTTCGATGTCACCGGGATCAATGAGACCCTGCGCCATCTTGTAGATCGCATGCTCCATGGCCGACTTACCGGACATGACCGGGCTCGTGAGATCGCCGTCGTGTTGGGCGCGCCAATAGCGCTGCGCCTCCCAGAATTTCGATTGACGCAGCAGGTCGAGCAATTCGTCGCACAATTCGCACACTTCCGCCACGACCGTCTGCCCTGCCGTGCCTCGCCCCTTGCAGTGATCGCAGCCTGGGCCTGCGACACGCACGCGAGCCGTGTCGATACCGAGGCCGGCGATGACGCACAACGTCGTCTCGTCGAGATGCCCGACAGCCGGCAGCTTGCAGTGATCGCACAGTACCGGAATGAGCTTCTGATACACCATGGCGGTGAGAAAGTTGGGGGACGTGACGGCCGAGACCGGCATGCCGATCTCTTCGCTGATCAAACGCGGGATGATGCCGAATGCGCTCGACGCGTGAACCGTGGACAGCACCTGATGGCCCGTTTCGGTCATCGACTTGGCGAACGAGCCCGTTTCGATGTCGCGAATTTCGCCGGGCATGAGTTTGTCCGGATCGCCACGCAACAGCACTTTGGCCGCCGCGCCGAACGCCGATTCGCCGTGCCCGTCTTCGGCACGCCGCTGAATCGGGATCTGTGTCACATGCGGCTGGATGTATTCGACCGGATCTTCGATGGAGAAGAATTTTTTACCCGAGTCACGCTCGTACATCATCATCGTGCGCAATGTCGTCGACTTGCCCGAGCCGGTCTCACCCGCGATGATCGTCAACCCTGGGCTGCGATGTACCGCGTTCTCGAGCACCTCGATCTGATCGGCGGAGTAACCGAGTTCGGAGAGCGACAGCACGTCGTCGTCCACGGCTTCGTTGACGAGCAGTCGCAAAATCACGTCGACACCCCGATTCTCGCGAATGCTCTGCAAGCGAAGCTGATACTTGCGATTACGCAGGTTCAGCGGAATCGAACAACTCTGATGCTGATCTTCATCGAAATGGTTGTGACTTCGGCTGCTGGGGTCGGCACGCGAGTTGTACGCCGCGGACACCGCATCGAGCATCGCGTGATAGTCGCGCGAGATGCGATCTGTCTCGCTCGTCGCGCGCAGCTTGCCGTGAATCCGCATGCGCACGCGCACATGCTGGCCTTCGCGAAATTCGAAGTGGACGTCGGAGGCCCGCGCGTCGATGGCGCGTTCGATGATCAGATCGAAATTCCGATAGGCGCCGGTGCGCTGCGCTTCGGTGCGGACACCGGTACCGCTTTGCTGTTGCAGGCGCGACTGCATGAGCAGCATTTCTTCTGTCGTGCCGACGTAAATCCCTTCGAGATCCAGTCGATGTGTCGCTCGAACGGCCTGTTCGAAACGCGAGAGCAAGTCGGAGCCCTGCATACGCACGAACGTCGTGTGTTCGAGCAGTACCAGAAAGAGCCGCGGCTTCGGGGCAACGAGTACCAGCGACCCGTTTTCCGCCCCGGCCAATATGATGCCGAGATCCTGACGCCAGCCTTGCATCTGGATATCGTCGACGCGAAGATCCGCGATGGGTCGAGCGACCGTGCCGCTGCGTGAATTGACGCGTGAGAACGCCGCCTGGAACCGATCAGAAATCTTCGCCATTGCGCCGCCCCGATGACCCGAGTCTCGCGCGACTCGCCTGCGTTTCGCCGGCGGGCGACGCCCCCATCGCATTGGGCAGCAGCAGACGCTGAACTTTGCCACCTCGTGTCACGTCCACGAAATCGCTGCCGATCTTCACCACCCGCCAATCGCCGAACCGATCGCCGTCGCTCACGTGGTAGCCAAAACGGCCATCGACGCGCAGATAAGCCGTCGCGATGTCGTCAACACCGTGAATGAACATCAGTTCCGGCAACACCTCAGGCGTTGCGCTGATCGCAACGGCAGACGACGCGCCGTCGGCCGTCAGTGTCTCCTGCGTCGACTTGAGATGGGCACGGGCAAACGCGTCGATCGTTTCTTCGGCCTGCGCGGGTACGACAACCATCGAGGACGTTGCCGCCACGGCCGTCGCAATCCATGCCGTCCGGCGGAGCTTAATGAACATAGTAGGTTCCTTTAGCGGAGAAGACGGGTTTGGTGTCGTCGATCACGATCGTCAACTCGTGCAACGACATGTTGCCGGCGCGCATCATCAGTCCGGCCACAGAATCGACGAACGCCAGATGCCCGGCAATCTTCCATTCCCCCCTGGCGATCGGCGGTGGTACGTCGCTGCGCGCGGTCACCGCCGGTGGTGCCTGAACAAGCGGTTGGGGCATCGATAGCGAAATGTCCATGCCGTAGTCGCCGAGCGATTGCAGACGCGCCCCGGCGGTGCGCAGAAACTGCGTGCGCGGCACGGGTGTCACGCGCGCCTCCCCGTCGTCGACCTCGTCTTCGTTCTCGGCGAGCCCTTCCGCGCTCGCAGACACCGGCATCGATTTGGCCTGCCCGGATACTGGCGGAACGGTGTCGGCGGGCGTGATGGTTTCACTCGCATTGTCGAGATCGACGATCCGGGCATTCGGGCGTTGCGAGAGAAGCAGATCGAACGTGCCGCCCTCCTGACGGCGCCACTGAATCTCACATTGATTGCCCCTGCATTCGATGGACGCGGGGCGCCATCCGCCAGCGCTCGCGGGCAGCGACTGCACCGCGTATTGCACGCGCCGGGCATACGACGCTCCCGTCGAAAAGGGTTCTGCGGCGATTGCGCGGGCGAGCGCGCGCCGGTAGGCATCCACCGGATCGACCTGATTGGCCGCTGCGAGCTTTGCCTTCTCCCTTTCCTCGTACCAGTCCCACCCCCACCACCCGGCCACGCAGACGAGTGAGAGCACTGCGAGCGAGATCGCCGCGATCTTCAGTTGGCGCGCCGGTAACGGCTTGCGCACGACTTGCAGACGCGCGTCGCGCGACTGATCCTTCGCTGCCTGTGCCGCGATATCGTCGAGCGTGAGCGCCACATCGGCGCCGCTGCCGTGCAATGGCGCAATACCTGCAATCGTGATTCCGCCCTCGATCTCCGCTGCCCACTGCTCCATTCTTGCGCGCAGTTCCGATGCGGGCACGACCAGATCCAGCTCCGGCCGACGATCACGCAACGTCACGAAGAACACGGCAGACAGGTCGTCGGGATCGGGATGCACGAACGCCACGTTCGGCGCATCGACCATCGCGCCGAGCACGGCACCCAGGGCGTATAACTCGGGCGCGCTCTGCCCTTTGATCGACGGGGCCAGCGAGAACAGCCCCACCGTGCGCGTGCCGGCGCCATCGTCGGCCACGGCGTAATGAGAGGCGTCGCGGCTGCGGGCGAGCCCGCGAATCTCCGTAGGCTCCTTCTGCAGACCGATCAATGTCTCCCACTGCGCACCGACGACGAGCCGGTTGGACAATATGCGCGTCATATCACACGCCCTCGGTCAGTTCCGGCGAAATCAGGATGACGACTTCCTTGACCTGCTGGCGCGCCTCCTTGGTGCCGCCCTGGTAATTGAAGAGACCATCGCGATCGGTCGAGTCGTCGCGCCGGCGGAAACCGCTAAGCACCAGCGTATCGCCCGACTTGAGCGACGCGCGCTGCATGGTCTGGATCGACGCCGTAATCGGCAACTGCATGAAGGTTCCGACGCCAAGGCCATCATCGGACCCCGATCTGTCGTCCTTGCCACCCAAGCCCACCTTCACACCATCGGAACCGACTTCCGCCTTCACTTCCGGACCGCCGCTGCCCTCCACGTTAGTGCCACTGGGCGCTTCTTTACCCGTGCGCAGATTGATCTTGTCGAGCTTTTTCAGGTCGGACATGTCGATCTGCACCTGCAACATCACGCTGCGGTTGTCCATCAGCGTGGGCAACAGGTTCATCACGAAGCCTGTGGTCAGCACCGACTGTTCGGCGGTCACCACCGCCTGTCCGCCATAGTTGCCGGGCGTCATCTTCGTTTGTGCGACAAAGCCCTGATTCTGGGTGACGGCGACGGGCGCCGGCTGATTGTTCAGCGTAACGACCGTGGTGTCGATCACGGTACTCACACGCCCCTGCTGGCTGAGCGCGCGGATGAAGGCGCCGGAGCCTCTGAATCTGCCGCTGTCGATCTTGTTGAGTTGCAGGCCGCCCTTGCGTGCCATGAGCGTGCCGCCCGCCGCAGGGCCGGCCAGGCCCAACGTGATGCCGCTCGCCGCCCGATACACCAGATCCCAGTCGACGCCTGCGGCCGAATTTTCTTCCAGCGCCACGGAGTACACCTGCACGCGCAATTTGACCTGACGGCCCAACACGGCGTTCTCCGCATCGATGTAACTCGCCACGCGCTCGATAACGTCAGCCGTGTCGCTGACGACGAGAGAACTCGTCACGACCGACGGCGTGACACGCCCGCCTTCGGAGAGCATGTCGGTCACGGTACGAACGAGATCCGACCAGTAATCGAGTTCGGATTCCACGCTCACGCTGGCGTCGGCGTTGAAGCTCAGATCGACGCCACCGGCGGAACTGCCCGGCCCGCTGCCGCCCGCCGCACCGCGATTCGCCTTCATCTGCGAGGCCTTGCCCACCGACGCAGAGTACGAAGAACTGCCGGGCATCATCTTGATCTGGAAAGTCCGTGTGACGTAGCGTGCGAAATGCACCACGCCGTCGCGATAGCTCCAGTGGGTGCCCGTGCGGTGGGCGATGGTGTCGAGCAATCCGGATAGCGTGCCCGAGTATTGCAGCGGCACGGTCGGCTCGCCAGCATCGGAGCAGTTCACTTGGAACAGGTTGGCGGGACTGCCACCGCGATTGGGGGCGCGGCTGGCGCCACTCCCACCCCTTTCGCCACCGCCTGCTGCGCACGACACATCCGACGCCATGCGAATGGTCAGGCCGTTGCCGCGCGCCACCTGAGCGAGCACGATCGACATGGGCAACGGCGCGCCGGTGGCGAATCGCACGTTGCGCTTGAAAAATTCGGGTAACGCTATCGAAGCATTGATGGGCACGGAGCGCTTTGCGAGCCACGCCCCTTCCACGTGCTCGATGGCGCGAATCGGCGCCGCCGAGTGGGTATCGAACGCCGATTGCCCATCCGTCTGCGCCTGCTCTACGTTGGCATCGGTTTTGGCGAGCATGCCTGGCGTGCCGCACGCCGTCAGAAACGTTGTGGCGCACAACACGCCAAGTCGCTTTCTCATGGATTACCGCTTCCGTCATGATGGCCGCGCCGGGGGGGGCGCAGCGCTTGTTATTGTGTGGCGTGAACGACGCGCAGCACGCGGTTGGCCTCGTAGACTTTCACGCGAATGGGTGCATCGGTGTTCTGCAGGGAGACCACGATCTGCTCGACGATGTCGAGGAAGTCACCTGTGAACGTGGCCGGATACTCGATAGGGAAGTCACGGTCGATTTCCCACGCGAGCTGCCAGCCGTGCCCCTTCAGATAGCGCTGAAGCGCTACGGAAACACGGCCGTCGTCCGGTGACATGAACAGTTCGAGAAGCTCGCGAACTTCGGCCTGCGCAGGTGGCTTGAGCGGCTCCGCAGCCTGCACAGACGGCACACGCTGAGAAGGCGAGGCTGGCGTTGCGGCCACATCCGACGACACATCGACCGACGGCAGCGGCTCCAGCGCACTCGCAAGGGAACTCGGCGGCGGTGTCGCCGCTGCCGCTGCGCCGCCGGACATCAGCGGTTTATGGCTGGCGAACGCGACCTCGATATCGGGCCACCAATGCTTCTCTTGAGACCTCTCCAAAGCGAAAGCCGTACTCGACCATACGGTCGAGGCCACTGCCGCCGTTAGCATCCTTTTGATGCGCATCTTTTCCTCACGTCGAATTCAATGCCGAATTGCCGGATGTGGTTCGATCACGGGATCAGGAGCCGCTGATGGTGAACTCGAGTTTTGCCTTGGTCAGGTCGTTCTTCGTGTCATCGCTTCCGCCGGTCGCATCCGAGGATTGGCAAGCGGTCGCCAGATCGCCCATCTTGAACGGCGTTTTCATATCCTTCAGACTCGTGCCGTTCACGCTGATGGTCGCGAAGTTGGATTGCAATGTCGTCATGAATTTCTGACACTGGTCGCTAGGCACCTCCTCGGACGTTACCTTCACGCCGAAATTGGGCCCATTGGCAATAGCGCTCGCGATAGGTTCCATTTTCATCTTCCCGCCAAACCGGTTCAGATATTCGCCGGGCTTGCCGGAAATAGGTGTCATGCCGGTGAACAACCCCATCTTGTCCATATCGGGCAGCGCGGTAGTCGCGGTCAATTGCCCCGACAAGACGGCGTTTTGCACCGAGACCACCGCCATCTGCCAGTCCTTGATCTCCTGATTCACCCGCACCGAATTCATCAGGCGCGGCACCCCGACCATTGCGCCGGCCATAATCAGGCCCATCACCGCCACGGCCACCGACAACTCCACCAGCGTCACACCGCGCTGACGGCGCTTGTTCAAGCGGCTGACCATTTTGCTTTTCATCTGCACGAGTGCGCCCTCGTTCGCTTGCATGTTCATATCCCTCATCCTGAGCCATTCGATTGGAAAGATTGCGCGGCATAGCGATGTCTCCCCTAAGCCGCGACAGGGGCGATTTATGCCTGAACACCAAGCACTGCGTTATCGCGTGCTATCCGTACATTTCGCAAATTGACAATTGCGTGGGGCAAGAAACTACCTGTCTGCCCACCAATTCCGATAAGTCGATGCGCATCGCGAAGGTGAAGTACCACGCCGCCGATGGCATGCCGAGCAAGGGGGAACGCGGATCGCCGAGCGCTGGCGCCGCCATGGAGAATTTTGCGATCGTCGGAATTAGCCCAACCGCAACGAGAGTATTCACAACGCCGTTTGCCGATGGCGCTATTCAGCGATTTCACAAGGCACGTTGCATGCCATGGGTACGCGAGTTTGCTGCGCGCGTGATGCGCCGAAGGCAGATGGCACAGACAATGCGTTTGTCTCGCCTGCCTTCGGCTTCAGGACGTCACCGCCTCACGGCGCCGCGTCCGCGTGAGTGCCGTCGACGACGCGGGCCGAACCGTGCGCATTCCCGCCGTTGTGGTCCGTCTCGCGGCTGTCGTTCGCCGCCTTGTCTCCCGGCAGCACAAGCGGCCCCTTCCCGGCGAAGCGGTCGAGGTAGAGATAGATCACGGGGGTGATATAGAGCGTGATGACCTGCGAGAACAGCAAGCCGCCGACCACCGCCAACCCGAGCGGCTGACGCAACTCCGCGCCTGCCCCGAGGCCCAGCGCAATCGGCAACGCGCCCATGAGTGCCGCGAGCGTCGTCATCATGATCGGCCGGAAGCGCAGCGCGCATGCCTGACGAATGGCTTGCGTGGGCGTCATGCCGCCGTTGCGCTGCGCGTCGAGTGCAAAGTCGATCATCATGATCGCGTTCTTCTTCACAATGCCGATGAGCATCAACACACCGATCACCGCGATGAGCGACAGATCCATGCCGAACAGACGCAGCGTAATCAGCGCCCCGACGGCCGCCGACGGCAAGCCCGCGAGAATCGTGATCGGATGGATGTAGCTCTCGTAGAGCACGCCGAGCAGCACGTAGATCACGAGCAACGCGCCGACCAGCAGCACGATCTGACTCGACTGCGACTTCTGGAACGCTGCCGCGTCGCCGCCCCAACTCGTGATAATGCTCGGCGGAAAGCCCAGTTGACGCTGGAAGCCCACGATCTTCTGCGCCGCGTCGCCCAATGCCGCACCCGGTGCGAGATTGAACGACAGCGTGATCGCCTGCAACTGGCCCTGATGGTTGACTGACACCGGCCCCATCTTGCGCTCGACCGTCGCCACCGCCGAGAGCGGTACCAGCGCACCGCCCTTGCCGCGCACGTAGATCTTGTCGAACGCGCCTTCGTCACGACGATCGTTGTCGTCGGCCTGCAAGATCACCTGATAGCTGTCGCTGGGCGTATAGATGGTCGACACCTGACGCTCGCCGAACGCGCTGTACAACGCGCTTCGAATGTCGCCGATGGCCACGCCGAGCGTATTCGCCTTGTCGCGGTCGATGGTGAGCTGCGCTTGCAGGCCCTTCATCTGCGCGTCAGTCGTCACGTCGCGGAAGATCGGATCGGCCCGCATGAGGGTCATCAGCCGGCCGGACCACAATTGCATCTCTCCCGGTTTCACGCTCTGCATCACGTACTGATAGCGGCTCTTGCTCTGCTTACCGCCCAGTTGCAGGTTCTGCACCGGGTTGAAGTAGACGTTGAGCCCCGGCACCTGCTTGACGTCGCGCCGCAGCCCTTCGAGCACCTCACTCATGTGCGGACGCTCGCCGTGCGGCTTCAGGTTGACGAACATGCGGCCCTGATTGCTGTCGCTGGCCGACACGATCACCGTCTCGACCGCCGGGTTGGCGCGAATGATATCGCCCGCCTGACGCAGCAATGCCGACATGGCCGTGAACGAAATGTCCTGCGCACCTTCGGCCGTCACCTGTACCTGCCCGATGTCTTCGCTCGGGAAAAAGCCTTTCGGAATCGTCGCGAACAGCACGCCCGTGGCAACGAACGTCGCGGCGGCGGCGGCCATCACCCACTGGCGATGCGCCAGGCACCAATCGACGCTGCGCACGTAGCCGTTCTGCACCCACACGAAGCCGTCTTCGAACCACTGCGTCGCACGCAGTCCCAGCCCTTCGTCCTGCTCATGCTTGAGAAACCGGCTGCACAGCATCGGGATCAACGTGAGCGAGACGGCGGCCGACACCAGAATCGCGAGCGACACCACCACGGCGAACTCGTGGAACATCAACCCGATCACGCCCGGCATGAAGAAGATCGGGATGAACACGGCCACCAGCGTAATCGAGATCGACAGAATCGTGAAGCCCATCTCGCGCGACCCGACCAGCGCCGCGCGCAACGGCGGTACGCCGTTCTCGATATGACGCACGATGTTCTCGAGCATCACGATGGCGTCGTCCACGACCAGCCCCACGGCGAGCGTGATGCCCAGCAGCGAGATATTGTCGATGGAGTAGCCCATGCCCTTCATGAGCGCGACCGTGCCGATGAGCGACACCGGCAGCGACATGACCGGAATCAACGTGGCGGCCAGACGTCGCAGAAACAGGAAGATCACCAGCGTGACGAGAATCACCGTGAGGCCGAGGGTGAACTGCACGTCGTCAATCGATTCGCGAATCGACACCGAGCGGTCGTTGAGCAGCTTGACCTGAATCGACTGCGGCATCTGCTCCGCCAGACGCGGCAGCGCCGCCTTGACCTGATCGACGGTGGCCACAGTGTTGGCATTGGGCTGACGCAGCACGGCGAGCACAATCGAGCGTTCGCCGTTGACCCAGCTGCCCGTCTTCACGGACTCAACACTGTCCTGCACCTCGGCCACGTCACGCAGATACACCGGGCTGCCGTTGACGCTCGCGATAATGAGGTTCGCGAACTGCTCGGCCTTGGTCATCTGACGGTTGGCCTCGATGGTCAGCGTCTGGCGGGTGCCGTCGAGCGTGCCCACCGGGCTGTTGGCGTTGGCCGACGCCAGCGCACGCGCCACATCGTCGAGCGTGAGCTTGCGCGCGGCCAGCGCGTCGGGACGCGCCTTCACGCGCACGGCGAAGCGCTTCTGCCCGAAGATCAGCACCTGCGCCACGCCGGGCAGCGTGGACAGCGTGGGAGAGACGAGGTTTTCCGCATAGTCGTCGAGTTCGGCCAGCGACATCGACGGCGAATTCATCGCGAGGAACAGAATCGGCGCGTCGGCCGGGTTCACCTTGCGGTACGACGGCGGCGTGGTCATTTCCACCGGCAGCTTGCGCTGCGCGCGGAACAGCGCGGCCTGCACGTCGACGGCGGCGGCATCGATGTCCCGGTCGCTGTCGAACTCGATGATGATCGACGTGGTGCCCTGCGTATTGGTCGAACTGATGACCGCCACACCGGCAATCGTCGAGAACTGCTTTTCCATCGGCGCGGCCACCGACGCGGCCATCGTCTCCGGACTCGCACCGGGCAACGTGGCCGTGACCTGAATGACCGGCGAGTTGAAGCTGGGCAGGGCGGAAATCGGAATCTGGCCGTACGCAATCAAGCCAGCCACCACCGCCGCCACGCACAGCAGGATCGTCATGACCGGCCGGCGGATACAGAGTTCGGACAGGTTCATGGCGCTTTCCCTGCGGCGCCATCACCCGCACCACGCGCCGCCACGACCGTCACCGCACTGCCCGGACGCAGGTTCTCGGCGCCCTCCTGCACCACGCGCGCGCCGGCGGGCACGCCATCGACGACCGCGAGCCTGGCCTCTACGTAGCCGACCTTCACGGGCTTGGCGCTCACCTTGCCGTCTGCGCCGATGACATAGACGAACTTGCCGTCAGGGCCGGTCTGCACCGCCTGCGGCGGCACCACGCTTGCCTGCCTGAGCACGCGGCCGATCACCGCGACGTTCAGATACATGCCGGGCCACAGCTTCGCATCGCGGTTCTCGTAAGCGGCCTTCAGACGGATCGTGCCCGTCTGCGAGTCTACGGCGTTATCGATGAAGCTGAGTTGTCCCGTCGCGGTCGTGCCGGTCGTGCCGGTCGTGCCAAGCGTGGCCGTCACCGCGACGGGGCCGCCTGCGCGCGCAGCCTGCAACTCGGCCAGTGCGCCTTCCGGCAGCGTGAAGCTGATATCGATCGGATCGAGTTGGGTGATGCTCACGAGCACCGCCCCGCCCGGCGTGACGAGACTGCCGGGGTGAACGTTGATCGCCCCGGTGCGGCCGTCGATGCCGGCGCGAATCTGGTTGTAATCGACCGCGACCTGACTCGCGGAAATCGCGGCCCGGTCGGCGGTGACCTGCGCGGAGAGGCTGTCGACACCGCTCTGCGCCGTATCGAGCGCGCTTTGCGAGACGAAATGCTCGGCGATCAATTGCTTGGTGCGAGCGAGTGTGCGGCGGGCGTTGGCGAGATCGGCTTCGTCCTTCGCCAATTGCGCCTGCACCTTCTTGAGGTTGGCCTCGTCCATGCGCGCATCGAGCGAGAACAGCAACTGCCCGGCTTTGACGAAATCGCCTTCCTTGATGTGCACCTGACGAATCGTGCTGGAAATCTGCGGACGCACCTCGACGGTCTGACGCGCGGTGACCGTGCCGTTGGCGATGAGCCGCACAGGCACGTCGCGCACTTCAACGGTAGCGGCACTCACCGAGGGCGCCACCGCCGCCTTGGCAGGCTTCTCCGCGCCACGAGAGCGCAACCATGCGCCGGCCCCGCCGATCACCGCAACCGCCAGCAAACCGGTGATCCAGCGGCGCGAGCGCGCCGTGCCCCGTGGCGTACCGCCTGCGCCACCCTGGGCGGCCGTCTGATGCCCGCGGGCGGCAGCGTCCCCCGGCATGTGCCGGCGGGCGTTCTCGTCACTCATCTTCTTCCCCGTTACCCATGCGACGCCCATTGCCCGGCAAACCCCCGTTCGCCCGGCCGCGCCTGTTTCTTCTGTCAAAACGGCCGTGGATTGCCACGGCCGTTCACGTCATGCCATTTTTCTGTTGCCGCCATGCGGCGTTGCGTCATTCCACCTTCATGCCCGTCAGTTCGGGCCTGCCGGGCGGATAGGACAACTTCAGATCGGTCAGCGTCTGCACCAGCAACTCTGCCACCATCAGGTTACGGTGGCGTTTTGAGTCGGAAGGCACGATATACCACGGCGCATCTTCCGTCGAGGTCGCCGATAAAGCCGCCTCGTAGGCCTTGGTGTATTGCGGCCAGAAGCTGCGCTCCTTGAGGTCGTTCAGCTCGAATTTCCAGTGCTTGTTCGGATCGTCGATGCGCTCCTGAAGCCGCTTGCGCTGCTCTTCCGCCGAGATGTGAAGGAAGCACTTGACGATGCGCGTGTGGTTGTCCGCGAGCAGATGTTCGAAATTGTTGATGTGGGTGTAGCGGCGCTTGCACTCGTCGGCGTCGATCCAGTCGTGCACACGGGTGATGAGTACGTCTTCGTAATGGCTGCGATTGAAAATCACCAGTTCGCCCGCTGCCGGCGCCACCGTGTGAACGCGCCACAGAAAGTCGTGAGCCAGTTCCATGGGCGTGGGCGACTTGAAATTCGCCACGCGAATGCCGAGCGGATCGACGTTCAGGAACACCGCGCGAATGGTGCTGTCCTTGCCGCTGGTATCCATGCCCTGCAACACGAGCAGAACACGGTGCTTGCTGTTGGCGTGCAGAATGGTTTGCAACTCGTCGAGCTTGAGCGCCAGTTCGGCCATGCGTGTCTTGTCGTCGACCTTGCTGTCGCCCGAAAATGGCTTGTCGGCCGGATCGAAATTCGACAGGTCCAGCTTCTTGCCGAGCGGTACGCGGTATTTCTCGAACATCGCCAACTCCTCATGACAGGCTATGCGGCAGTATCGCGCAAATCAAAAAGCGCGGCACCGAACCGGCTGCCGCGCTTTTGTCTGACGCTTTGCGACTGCCGCAGCAGCGGCAGCCTGAACCTTCGTCAGGCACCGAGCTTCTTCTTGAGCAACTCGTTGACCTGGGCCGGGTTGGCCTTGCCCTTGGTGGCCTTCATCGCCTGACCGACCAGTGCGTTGAACGCCTTCTCCTTACCCGCGCGGAATTCCTCGACGGACTTGGCGTTCGCGGCCAGCACTTCGTCGATGATCTTCTCGATCGCGCCCGTGTCGGTGATCTGCTTCAGCCCCTTCGCTTCGATGATGCGGTCTGCCGCACCGTCGTCGGTAGCGCGTTCTTCCCACATCAACTGGAAGACTTCCTTGGCGATCTTGTTGGAGATCGTGTTGTCGGCGATACGGGCGAGCAGACCCGCGAGCTGGGCGCTCGACACCGGGCTGTCGGCAATGCCGATATCTTCGCGGTTCAGCAGCGACGACAGTTCGCCCATGATCCAGTTGGCGGCCGGCTTGGCGCTTGCCTTGCCCGCCTTGGCGACCACGGCTTCGAAGTACGCGGCCTGGGCCTTCGATTGGGTGAGCACGGCGGCGTCGTAATCGGACAGACCGTACGACTCGACGAAACGCACCTGCATGCCGGCCGGCAGTTCGGGCAGCGCGGCACGCACGCGTTCGACCCACTCGCTGTCGATCACGAGCGGCATCAGATCCGGGTCCGGGAAATAACGGTAGTCGTGCGCGTCTTCCTTGCTGCGCATCGAACGCGTTTCCTTCTTGTCCGGATCGTACAGACGCGTTTCCTGCACCACCGTGCCGCCGTCTTCGATCAGTTCGATCTGGCGGCGCACTTCGTACTGAATCGCCTCTTCGAGGAATCGGAACGAGTTCAGGTTCTTGATCTCGGCGCGCGTGCCGAATGCTTCCTGGCCGACCGGACGCACCGACACGTTGGCGTCGCAACGGAACGAGCCTTCCTGCATGTTGCCGTCGCAAATGCCGAGCCACACCACCAGCCCGTGCAACGCCTTGGCGTACGCTACGGCCTCGGCAGCGCTGCGCATGTCGGGCTCGGTCACGATCTCGAGCAGCGGCGTGCCGGCACGGTTCAGATCGATGCCGGTCATGCCGGCGAAGTCTTCGTGCAGCGACTTGCCCGCGTCTTCCTCAAGGTGCGCGCGCGTGAGCGTGACAACCTTTTCGTACGCTTCACGGCCGGTACGGGCATCCGCTTCGACCTGAATCTTCAGCGAGCCGCCCTGCACCACCGGAATTTCGTATTGGCTGATCTGATAGCCCTTCGGCAGATCGGGGTAGAAGTAATTCTTGCGCGCGAAGATGCTGCGCGGCGCAATCGTCGCCCCGATGGCCAGACCGAACTCGATCGCGCGCTCGACGGCACCGCGATTGAGCACCGGCAACACCCCCGGCAACGCCAGATCCACAGGACAGGCCTGCGTGTTGGGGGCCGCGCCGAACTGCGTCGATGCGCCCGAGAAAATCTTGGAAGCGGTGGAGAGCTGTGCGTGCGTCTCCAGACCAATAACGACTTCCCATTGCATAAGGTTCACCCTGTCTCAACTTGTCGGCATGGCGCATTCGCCCTGCCCTTGCCGCCGGTCGTCCCCGCTGCGGTGACGCTCCGGCCTGTTCCTGTTCGTCGGTCGCTGCTGACGCTTATCTGCGAGTTCCCGCCGCGCAAATCCCCGAATGCGGATCGAAACTCACCGGCCATGCGTTCTCGTAGATACCCGGCGTGCAATACGCCTCGCAGTTCGCATGTCCGATGGTCACGTTGCCTGGGTCCTGCCAGATGAGCAACTTGCAACTCCCGCTGTTCGCGCGCAGTTCGATGCTCGGACGCCACTGCGTCTGGTGAAAATCCGCCAGATTGAAGTGGCAGCTCCCGCGCTTGCCGACCCACAGACGCCAGTCGAGCGACTGCACCTGATTGGCCGACACATTGAGCGTCGCCTGTTCGCGAAAACCGTCCTCGTCCGTCTGCGAGCAATACCCCGACAGATTGATCTCGCGGTACGCAATCGGCGTTGGCCGCCCAAACGGCAAGGTGCACGACGCGAGCGTGAGCACCATGCCGGCAAGCGTCAGGCCCCTGGCGGCCAGGGCCAGCGCAGCCGTGCGCGAGCCGGCAGGCGCGAGAGACCTCACCACGCGCGGGCGGCTCACGATCAAACGCCCGACGGCGCGCGCTTGTGCCAGTCGGTCGCGCGCTGGAACGCGTCGGCCACCTGCAGCAGGCGAGCTTCGTCGAAGTAGTTGCCGATCAGTTGCAGGCCGACCGGACGCGCATCGCGTCCCGGCCCGACCGGCAGACTCATGCCAGGCAGACCGGCCAGGCTAACCGACAGCGTGTAGATATCCGCCAGATACATCTGCACCGGATCGGCGCTCTTCTCGCCGAGGTTCCACGCGACCGACGGGGCCACCGGCCCCATGATGACGTCGCACTGCGAGAACGCGTTCTGGAAGTCCTGGGCGATCAGGCGGCGGATCTTCTGCGCCTGTAGATAGTAGGCGTCGTAGTAGCCGTGCGAGAGCACGTACGTGCCCACGAGAATGCGGCGCTTGACCTCGGTGCCGAAGCCTTCGGCACGCGACTTCTTGTACATGTCGAGCAGATCGCGATACTCGGCGGCGCGGTGGCCGTAACGCACACCGTCGAAACGCGACAGGTTCGACGAGGCTTCGGCCGGTGCCAGCACGTAGTACACGGGGATCGACAGTTCCGTCTTGGGCAGCGACACCGGCACGCGCACGGCGCCAAGCGTCTCGAACTCGCGCAAGGCGTTGTCGACGGCTTCGCGCACGTCGGCGTCGAGGCCTTCACCGAAGTATTCGGCCGGCAGACCGATGCGCAGACCTGCCAGCGGCTTGTCCGCCGTGGCACCGTCGAGCGGCTTGCCCAGCGCGCGCGCGAAGTCTTCGTCGGCACGCTCGAGGCTGGTCGAGTCGCGGGCGTCGAAGCCCGCCATGCCGTTAAGCATCCACGCGCAGTCTGCCGCGCTGTGACCGAACGGCCCCCCCTGATCCAGCGACGACGCGAACGCGATCATGCCGTAGCGCGACACGCGCCCGTATGTCGGCTTGATACCCGTCACGCCGCAGAAGGCGGCCGGCTGACGGATCGAGCCGCCGGTGTCGGTGCCGGTCGCGACCGGCGCGAGACGCGCAGCCACTGCGGCGGCCGAACCACCCGACGAACCGCCGGGCACGGCACGCTTGTCCCACGGGTTCTTCACCGGGCCGTAGTGCGAGTTCTCGTTCGACGAGCCCATCGCGAACTCGTCCATATTGGTCTTGCCCAGCGTGACCATACCGGCCTGCGCCAGACGCTCGACCACGGCCGCGTCATACGGGCTCACGTAATTCTCGAGCATGCGCGAGCCGGCCGTGCTGCGCCAGCCGCGCGTGACGAACACGTCCTTGTGCGCGACGGGAATGCCCAGCAGGGGCTGGTTCGCGCCGTCACCCGCCGCAATGCGGGCGTCGGCTGCACGTGCCTGCGCGAGACTGGCCTCGGCGTCGACGTGCACGAAGGCGTTCAGATCGGCAGCGCCGGCGATACGGTCCAGATAGTGCTGCGTCAGCTCGACGCTCGAGACGCGCTTCGCGTCGAGCGCGGCGCGCAAATCCTGCAAATGAATCAGATCTTGTTCCATGATGGCTGCTGTGTTGCGCGTGAGGGAATGAGGTGCGCCGAGGGCGTGCGGCAACACGTTGCGTGAACCCCGGCCGGGCCGGGCAGGCCGGACGTCAGGCAACGCGCCGGACTCATTCGATGACCTTCGGCACCAGATAGAGGCCGTCCTGCACGGCGGGGGCCGGACGTTGATTGGCGTCGCGGTCGACCACTTCCGTCACGACGTCGGTACGCAGCCGCTGGGCAACTGCCTGAATTTGCTCGATCGGATGCGCAAGCGGAGCAACGCCCTTCGTATCGACCGATTGCATCTGCTCGACGAGCGCGAAGAAGCCGTTCAGCTCCTTTTCCATATGAGCCGCCTCGTCTTCGGCCAGCTCGAGACGCGCGAGATGAGCGATGCGTTTGACGTCTGAGAGATTCAAAGCCATGAAGAAATCCCGAAAAAATGCGCATTGGAGAGCAGCCGGATGCGCACCTGACGCCAATATTAGGGACAGAATGCGGAGAATGCGCGAATGAGATCGAACTCGTCTGCGGTTTTACTCCGTGCACCGGGCTGCGCAGGAGGGCTGGCGCGCCGCGCCACAAGGCTCCCGGCCCGAACGCCGAGGGCGTCGAATGTGGTGTCAACGTGCTCGTTTTTCCTGCAAAACCTGCGAAATTATAAGGTATCATTGCGCATTAAATTTGCGTCGGAGCGTGTTTTTGCACCCTTCGCCGCTGTCGCGCAGGTGGGCCGCGGTCAATCCGGGGGGCGTGACAGATGATCGCGTAGTCCATTGAAAGCCCCTGACGCGACGGATTTATAACGGCAGCCCCGCCTCCTGCCCAGTACAGCATTCCTCGGTTTGTCCGCACGTTTCGCGAGCCGCCGCGTGGCGCCTGGCGATTTTTTTGCGAACAGTCCGGAACCCAGATGACAGGCAGTCGTCCCAGTCACATCCCTTGGGGCGGCCTCACGCAAACACAGGATTTTGCATGTTCGGTTTTCTTCGCAGCTATTTCTCCAACGACCTGGCCATCGATCTGGGCACGGCCAACACCCTCATTTATATGCGCGGCAAGGGCGTCGTTCTCGACGAACCGTCGGTCGTCGCCATTCGCCAAGAGGGTGGCCCGAGCGGTAAGAAGACGATTCAAGCCGTCGGCAAGGAAGCCAAGCAGATGCTCGGCAAGGTGCCGGGCAACATCGAGGCGATCCGCCCGATGAAGGATGGCGTGATCGCCGACTTCACGGTCACGGAGCAGATGATCAAGCAGTTCATCAAGATGGCACACGAGTCGCGCCTGTTCTCGCCGTCGCCGCGCATCATCATCTGCGTGCCGTGCGGTTCGACCCAGGTCGAGCGCCGCGCCATCAAGGAAGCCGCACACGGTGCCGGCGCTTCGCAGGTGTATCTGATCGAAGAGCCGATGGCCGCCGCCATCGGTGCCGGCCTGCCGGTCTCGGAAGCCACGGGCTCGATGGTCGTCGACATCGGCGGCGGCACGACCGAGGTGGGCGTGATCTCGCTGGGCGGTATTGTGTACAAGGGTTCGGTGCGCGTCGGTGGCGACAAGTTCGACGAAGCCATCGTCAACTACATCCGCCGCAACTACGGCATGCTGATCGGCGAACAGACCGCTGAAGCGATCAAGAAGGAAATCGGCTCGGCCTTCCCGGGTTCCGAAGTCAAGGAAATGGAAGTGAAGGGGCGCAACCTCTCGGAAGGGATTCCGCGTGCCTTCACCATTTCGAGCAACGAAATCCTCGAAGCGCTGACCGATCCGCTCAACCAGATCGTGTCGTCGGTGAAGATCGCGCTGGAACAGACCCCGCCGGAACTGGGCGCCGACATTGCCGAGCGCGGCATGATGCTCACGGGTGGCGGCGCGCTGCTGCGTGATCTGGACCGTCTGCTCGCGGAAGAAACCGGCCTGCCGGTGCTCGTGGCCGAAGACCCGCTGACCTGCGTGGTGCGCGGTTCGGGCATGGCACTCGAGCGCATGGACAAGCTCGGCAGCATCTTCTCCTACGAGTAAGGCAACGTGCGTGGTTCGTCGTCCGGCGCGGTGGGGCAATCCCTTCCACACCTCGCCAGACACGGCCAACCTCGCAGCAAGACCACGCGCACGGAGCTTGCCGTCATGCGGTTCCGTCGCGCCCGACTGACACCATTCGCGCACCGCAGCGGCTCGCTGCGCGTGCTTCCCTGAAGGGCCTACCATGCAGTACAGTCCGCCGCCACTGTTCAAACAGGGACCGTCGGCGCTGGCCCGGCTGATCTGTTTCGTCGCGCTCGCCATCGGCCTGCTCGTGGTCGACTCGCACTACAACACGCTGGAACGGGTTCGGGCCGTTGTCGGCACCGCGCTCTACCCGGTGCAACGCATGATGCTGTTGCCGCGCGACGCCATTCTCGGCGTGGCGGGCTTCTTCTCGACCGAATCGCAACTCACTGGCGAGAACCGCACGCTTCGCGAGCAAAATCTCGAACTCTCCGTCCAGGCCCAGCGCAATAACCAGTTGATGGTCGAGAACGAACATCTGCGCCAGATGCTCGCACTGCGCGAGCGCCTGCCCGTACCCAGCATTCCCGCCGAAATCGAATACGACACGCGCGACCCGTTCACGCAGCGCGTGGTCATCGATCGCGGTACGAAACACGGCGTGAAGCTGGGCGCGCCGGTCGTCACGGAACAGGGGCTGCTCGGCCAGGTCTCACGCGTATTCCTGCTGCAAAGCGAAGTCACGCTGCTCACCGACAAGGAACAGGCCGTGCCCGTGCAGGTCACGCGCAGCGGTGTGCATAGCGTGATTTACGGCGGCATGCGCGGCGACGTGCTCGACCTGCGTTTCATTCCGCTGTCGGCCGACGTCAAGGTCGGCGACGAAATCGCCACCAGCGGTCTGGACGGCATCTATCCTGCCGGTCTGCCCGTGGCCCGTATTACCAAGGTCGATCGCGTCTCGGACACCGCGTTTGCGCGCATTCTGTGTCAGCCGGTGGCCAATCTGCGCAGCCAGCGTCAGGTGCTGGTGCTGCAATACACCACGCCGCTCGCCCTGCACCCGGACGCCGCCGCCGATCTCGCGCGCGCCTCCGATCCGTCGGCAAGCGGCGAAAAGCCTGGCCAGAAGGGTGCCACTCGCGCCGATCCGAAGCGCGCGCCGACGCTCCGAAAGGGCCATTGAGGAATCGACATGTCACGACCGCAATACATTCTGCTGCCGGTCAATCCGTACTTCATCGCGCTCAGTCTCGTGGTGGCGTTTCTGGTGAACCTGATGCCGTGGGGCCATGCCCCGGCCATGCCCGACTTCGTCGCGCTGGTGCTGATGTTCTGGAACATCCACCAGCCGCGCAAGGTGGGCATGGGCGTGGCATTTCTCGTCGGGCTGTTGATGGACGTGCACAACGCCGGTTTGCTCGGCGAACATGCACTCGCCTATACGCTGCTGTCGTACGGTGCAATCATGATTCACCGCCGCGTTCTGTTCTTCACGCTACTCGGGCAGGCGCTGACGGTACTGCCGCTGCTGCTGCTCGCCCACGTGGTGCCGTTCATCATTCGTCTGGCAACCGGCGCGGCATTTCCGGGCTGGTGGCCGCTCGCGGCGAGTTTCGTCGAAGCCTTGCTCTGGCCGGTGATCAGTATCCTGCTGCTGGCGCCGCAGAAACGCGCCGTCGACCGCGACGACACGCGTCCAATCTGATGGGCCGCCCGCCTGCAAGACCGCACCATCGAGTTCCGCCCGCCCAGCCAGAATGACCGAGTTCAAGAACCCCCAGCAACAACTGCAGACGTTTCATCTGCGGGTGACGGCGGCTGCGTTTTTCGTGCTGATCTGCTTCAGCCTGCTCGCGGTGCGTTTCGTCTACCTCCAGGTTTTCCGTCACAATCAGTACGCGCTGCAAGCCGACGAAAACCGTGTCTCGCTCGCCCCGATCGTGCCCAACCGGGGCGTGATCATGGATCGTAACGGCGTGGTGCTCGCGCGCAACTACTCCGCCTACACGCTGGAAATCACACCGTCGAAGATCGGCCGCCCGCTCGAGGACCTCGTCACCGATCTGTCCGACGTGATCGAGATCACGCCACGCGACCGCGCCCGCTTCAAGAAGCTCATGGACGACAGCAAGAGCTTCGAGAGCCTGCCGATCCGTACGCGCCTGACCGACGAAGAAGTCGCCCGCTTCACCGCACAGCGTTTCCGCTTCCCCGGCGTGGATGTGCACGCTCGTCTGTTCCGTCAGTACCCGCTTGGCGAGACGGCCGCGCACGTGATCGGCTATATCGGCCGGATCTCGCTGCGCGATCGCCAACGGATCGAAGCGATGAGCGACGAGAACGACAGCGATAGCGCCAAGTACGATATCCGCCGCGACGTGAATAACTACAAGGGCACCGATTACATCGGCAAGATCGGCGTCGAGCAGAGCTACGAGACGCAACTCCACGGCATCACCGGTTTCGAGGAAATCGAAGTGACCGCCGGCGGCCGGCCGGTGCGCACGATTTCGCGCACCCCCGCCACGCCGGGCGACAACCTCGTGCTGTCCATCGACATCAAACTCCAGCAGGTGGCCGAACAAGCCTTTGCGGGACGGCGCGGTGCGGTCGTGGCCATCGAGCCGAAGACGGGCGACGTACTCGCGTTCGTGTCGGCCCCGAGCTTCGATCCGAACATGTTCGTCGAAGGCATCGACCAGCAGAATTGGGACGCGCTGAACAACTCGGCCGACCGCCCGCTGCTCAACCGTCCGCTGCGCGGCACCTACCCGATCGGCTCGACGTACAAGCCGTTCATGGCGCTCGCCGCACTCGAACTCGGCAAACGCACGACCAATTGGGGCTTCCAGGACACGGGCTCGTTCACGCTCGGCAACCACACGTTCCGCAACGACATTCGCAACGGTCAGGGCTGGATCGACATGTACCGCTCGATCGTGGTGTCGAACGACACGTATTACTACATGCTCGCGCACGACCTCGGCGTGAACGCCATCCACGACTTCATGGCGCCGCTCGGCTTCGGTCAGTTGACGGGCATCGACATCGAAGGCGAAGCGCGCGGCATTCTGCCGTCGACCGAGTGGAAGCGCAAAGCCTACAAGAAGGCCGCGCAGCAGAAATGGTACGACGGCGAGACGATCAGTCTGGGCATCGGCCAGGGTTACAACTCGTTCACGATTCTGCAACTGGCGCACGCCACGGCCACGCTGGCCAACAACGGTGTGGTGATGAAGCCTCACCTGGTCAAGGCCGTCGAAGACCCGGTATCGCACTCGCGCCAGTTGACCGTGCCGCATGAGAGCGCGCGGCTGCCGTATAAGCAGGCGGATGTGGATTTCGTCAAACGGGCGATGGTCGGCGTCATCAAGGAAGGTACGGGCCGTCAGGCGTTTGCCGGTGCCCCGTACGACGCCGGCGGCAAGACGGGCACGGCGCAGGTCTACTCGCTGGGCAAGAACGAGAAGTACAACCACAACGCGATTCCCGAATTCAAGCGCGATCACGCGTTGTTCATCGCTTTCGCTCCCGCGGATGATCCGAAGATCGCCATCGCGCTGATCGTCGAGAACGCCGGTTGGGGCGGCGCGCAAGCAGGTCCGGTCGCACGCCGTCTGCTCGATTACTACCTTATCGACGAACCCAAGGAGCGCGCTGCGGAAGCGGCGGCGTTGCAGGCTTCGGCATCTGCACCACGCGCTGCCTCGGGGGCGCTGGGTGTGTCCGCCGCACCGGACGCGCCGCCCGCCAGCGCCGCCGAATTCGGAGGCCGTACTGCCGGCGCCCCGGCGAGCGTGGCACGCGCGGCTCCGGTTCCCGCCACGGCATCGGAGGCTACCGCAGGCGCGCCGCGTGTGGCCGAAGGCCGCGCCACCACGGCACCGGAAGCGCCGAAGCCGACCCCGCCACGTCAGCCCGCCGTAAGCCCGACCGTCGCCGACGAGGCCCGCCATCGCGCCGCCATTCGTGCGCAAGGAGGAACGCCATAATGGCGCTCGACAAACATACGTGGAAAGAGCAGGTCAAACGCCTGTTCATCGGCTTCGACAAGCCGCTGGCGCTGATCGTCTTCCTGCTGCTGTGCGTGGGACTGGTGACGCTCTACAGCGCCAGTATCGATGTGCCGGGCCGCGTCGAGGATCAGATCCGCAACATCGTGCTCACGTTCATGCTGATGTGGGTGCTGGCGATGATGCCAACGCAAACGCTGATGAAGTTCGCCGTGCCGCTCTACACGGCCGGTGTTGCGTTGTTGATCGCGGTGGCGATGTTCGGGCTGACGAAGAAGGGCGCGAGGCGCTGGCTGAACGTCGGCATGGTGATCCAGCCGTCCGAGATCATGAAGATCGCCATGCCGCTGATGCTCGCGTGGTACTTCCAGAAGCGCGAAGGCAACATTCGCTGGTTCGATTATCTGGCTGCGCTGGCGCTGCTCGGCGTGCCGGTCGGACTCATTGCGAAGCAGCCCGACCTCGGCACCGGCCTGCTCGTGGCGGCGGCCGGCCTTTATGTGATCTATCTGGCCGGCCTGTCGTGGAAACTCATTCTGCCGGTGCTCATCGCCGGGGTGCTTGGCGTCGGAACGATCCTCGCGCTTGAAGACAAGATCTGCCAGCCGGACGTCGAATGGCACATCCTGCACGACTACCAGAAGCACCGCGTGTGCACGCTGCTGGACCCGACGACGGACCCGCTCGGCAAGGGCTTCCACACGATTCAGTCGGTCATTGCCATCGGCTCCGGCGGCACCATGGGCAAAGGCTGGCTCAAGGGAACGCAGGCACACCTTGAGTTCATCCCCGAGAAGCACACCGACTTCATCTTCGCCGTGTTCGCCGAAGAATTCGGGCTGATCGGCGAAGGCGTACTACTGGTGCTGTATTTGTTGCTGGTGGCGCGCGGGCTGATGATCGCGGCTTCCGGCGCGACCCTGTTCGGCCGGCTGCTCGCCGGGTCGGTCACGATGATCTTCTTCACCTACGCCTTCGTGAACATGGGGATGGTGAGCGGCATTCTGCCGGTGGTCGGCGTGCCACTGCCGTTCATGAGCTACGGCGGTACCGCGCTGGTGACGCTCGGTCTCGGCATCGGCATTCTGATGAGCGTTGCGCGCGAGAAACGGCTCATGCAGAGCTGACGGTGCTCTGACACCACAGTGCCGGGAAGCCGGGAAGCGGAGAAAACGGCAGGGTCATCGCCCTGCCGTTTTTGTTTTGGCGGGTGGCTTAGCGAGCCGGGGACGGTGCGGGAAACGACGGCTGCGGACGCTCGCGATTCATCGCGTCGAGTTTGCCCTGAGCCGCCACGTCGCCCTGTGCGGCGGCCCTCTCGTACCACAGACGCGCCCGCTCGATATCCGGCGTGACGACCCCGTAGCCGCGCTCGTAGTAGCTCGCCACGATGTACTGCGACGGCAGGTCACCGCCGCGCGCCGCCTTTTCGTACCAGCCGAACGCGGCCTTATAGTCCTTGGGGACACCGCGTCCGATGAAGTACTCGTTGGCGATGGCCGCCTGCGCTTGCACATGCCCCTGCTTCGCGGCCTTCTCGTACCAGAGATTGGCCTGAGGAATCGACTTGCCGACGACGTAACCGTCGTCGAACATCTTCCCGTAGACGTATTGCGCCTGCGTCATGCCCGCGTTCGCGGCACGCGCCAGCCAATGCACGGCGCCGTTCGGATCGGGGGTGCCCCCTTCGCCGTTGAGCAGCATCATCGCGTAGTCGAACTGCGCCAGACGATTGCCCTGTTCGGCCGCCCGGCGGAACTCCTCCAACGCCTGCGACTGCTGCCCCGCTTCGTAGTGATGGACGGCCTGATCGGTCAGTGTCTGCGCAGGGGCCTGAGCGGCAGCCACCGCATAGGGAATCGGCTGGCACGCCACGCTCGCGAGCGTGGCGGCGAGACCGGCGAGCAGCCGGCGCATGGCGAAAGACGGCGACATGACAAACCTCCGGGGGCGGGCTTGCGTCTATTGTGCGCCAATCGAAAAAGACATGCCGGCACCGCCCGTCTTCGGCGTTGGTCCAATAAAAAACCCCGGCACATGGCCGGGGTCGGGTGCCGCAGGAAGCGCCGGCTTACGGCTTGATATACGCGTAGCCCTTCTGCTGCAAGCGCGTGAGTTCGACCACGCCCGAGGGTGTGAAGTCGGCGTCGAGCACGAACTGGTCCTTCTTCAGATTGCGCTGCTTGAGCGTGATCTCGCACACCTCGAACTTGACGCCACGGGCATGCAGCGCCGAGATCAGCGGCCCGACGGTCGCGGCATCCTTGTAGCTCTCCATCAGGAAATCGACCCCTTGCGCATGGGCGACGACCACAATGTCGGAATCCGGTACGGTGTCGAGCTGGTTGCGGATGTTGCGCAAACCGGCAAGTGCCTGATGCTCGGCGTCGTTGATGTGATACACAACCTTGTCGCGTGCGAACGCCGGCGTGGCGGGCAGCGCAAATGCCGTGAGCAGGAATGCGGCCAGCAAGCCGCGCAGCAGCGTCTTCATGTGTGGAGTCTCCCCTGTTGGTTACGTCGTACCAGCCGCATCATAGCGCGTTGACGCGCCGTGGGTCATCGACGAAACACGCCGGTCCAACCCGTGTCAGACAGCCGAACTCGGATAGCCGTGTTGCAAATACCACTCCAGACTCGGCGGACTATACGCAGGCGGCGAGTCGGGGAGCGGCGCGCTCGGAAGGCCGTAGTGAGGCGCGATGTCGCTTGCCGAATAGGGCGGCGGCGCCCCCCATGCATCGCCGGTCTGCGTTGCCGAATACGGCGGCGGCACGTCCGACGCACCGTCGGTTCGTACCGGCATATCGAATGACCGGAGATGAGCCCCTCGCGCCGCGTCAGACGATGCGATGCCGCCGGCCGATCGCGAACCCGTAAAGTCCGCACGAAAATCGCCACGTGGGAGCGGAGGTGCACTCGGTCGCGGCCGGGCGGACACGACCGGCCGATTGACTACGCGATCGAGCGAGCTCAGATTCCCCTGTGAATCCACTCGGCGCATCGAGATGAACTGCACGTCCGTCTGACTATCGTAGGCAACTCCATTGTTACCCGCTGAGATTCTTGACATGACCTTTCCTGTAATGAAAAAACCCGCCAGACATCGATATCTGACGGGTTTGGACTTTCAGTCATGTCATCACCGGCGGCCATCGACTTCGCCGGTGGAGTTTGGAATTTGACGTGCCGTAGGCGGCATCCCAGTCAATTCAGATGGCATCGGCTCAATTGCGCCCGCAACGCGAACGAATGCCGCGTCGACAGACCCGCCCCCTTACGCCGTGACTTCCGACCAGCAATTCGGCGTTTCGTACAGGCGCAAACGCACGAGGCGCAGGTCGTGACCATAGTGCGTATCGAAGACGCTGCTCAGCTTGTCGAAGGCCGCGGCGGCCAGATTCTCGACGGTCGGCACGCGATCGAAAACCACCGTCTTGTGATCGGGCATCGTCTCCAGGAAGGCGCGCACGGCCGTATCGCCTTCATAAACGAGGAACGCGTGATCCCACACCGATACGAGGTGTTCGTTGGCCAGCGCCTTCACGTCGGCGAAGTCCATCACCATGCCGTTATCGGACGCACCGCTCTCGCGGCTCACTTCGCCCGCCAGCGTGATCTCGAGCACGTAGCGATGCCCGTGCAGGTTACGGCACTGGCTTCGGTGATCGGGAATGCGGTGGCCCGCATCGAATTCGAGTTTCCGGGTAATCGTAATCACGGCAACGGCTCAGGGAATATTCAGGTATTTGTGCGTCTGCATCGACAGCGACCAGCGCGGATGCGATTTGCAATAGTCGATCGCCAGCTTCGTGTTGGTGTCGCGCAGCGGGCCATCCATCGGCTGGAGATAGAAGTGCCGGAAGTCGAGCGCTTCGTAGTCGGCCAGACGCTGACGATCCTGCGGCACCACCACCTTCAGTTCATCGCCGCGCGTGACGACCATCTCCGCATCGGCCTTCGGGCTCACGCACACCCAGTCGATGCCCTCGGGAATGACTTGCGTGCCGTTGGTCTCGACCGCAATGCGAAAACCCTCGGCGTGCAGCGCATCAATGAGCGGCGCGTCGAGTTGAAGCAGCGGCTCGCCGCCGGTGCACACGACAAACCGATGCGCCCGGTCGCCCTGCGGCCACAACGCCACGATTTGCGCGACGAGTTCGGCCGGCGTGCGGTACTTGCCGCCATTTTCGCCGTCGGTGCCGACAAAGTCGGTGTCGCAGAACTGGCAGACGGCGTCAGCGCGGTCCTCTTCGCGGCCGGTCCACAGGTTGCACCCTGCAAACCGGCAGAACACCGCCGGGCGGCCGGCGTTCGCGCCTTCGCCCTGCAAGGTGTAGAAGATTTCCTTCACTGCGTACGTCATGATTCTCTCGATAGTCGAAGGATCAGGCCGCGCCGCGGTCCTGATCGTCACTGCGGGCGCGCCACTGCTCGTAGCCGCGCTGGCGCAACTGGCACGCCGGACATTCGCCGCAACCGTAGCCCCATGGGTGCAGCACGCTGCGCTCGCCCAGATAGCATGTGTGCGTGTCTTCGCGCACGGTCTCGACGAGCAACTCGCCGCCCAGATCCTGCGCCATCTGCCACGTGTCGGCCTTGTCGATCCACATGAGCGGCGTCTCGACGATGAAGCGCTGATCCATGCCCAGATTGAGCGCGACCTGAAGCGCCTTCATGGTGTCGTCGCGGCAGTCGGGGTAGCCCGAAAAATCGGTCTCGCACATCCCGCCGACCAGCACGCGCAAACCGCGCCGATACGCAATAGTCGCACCAATCGTCAGAAACAGCAGATTCCGGCCCGGCACAAAGGTATTCGGCAATTGGTTTGCCGCCATCGCAATCGTGGTCTCGCGCGTGAGCGATGTCTCGCTGATCTGCCCCAGGATCGACAAATCGATCATGTGGTCGTCGCCCAGACGCGGCGCCCACTGCGGGAAACGCTCACGCAGCTTGGCCAGCACGTCGGTGCGGCACTCCAGCTCCACGCGATGGCGCTGGCCGTAATCGAAGCCCAGCGTCTCGACGCGCGCATAGCGCGACAGTGCCCACGCGAGGCAGGTGGTCGAATCCTGTCCACCGGAGAACAGAACCAGAGCGGAATCGGTGCTTGTCGTCATGATCATGCGCTAGCAGTATCGCCCTCGCCGTCAGGACATCACGACGATGAGGGCAGGGGCACGCGCTTGCGGCCACCCCTTGGGCAGCCCGCGTGCGGGATATGTCACGCGATTTTGAACCGCGATGCCCCGCGTTGCTATCGCCGGGACGTTATACCCATCATCGGGCAGCGTTTTCGTTCAAACGCAAAAAGGGCTTGCGATGTGCGCAAGCCCTTCGAATTTGGTGGCCTGGGTCGGAATCGAACCAACGACACGCGGATTTTCAATCCGCTGCTCTACCAACTGAGCTACCGGGCCAAGAGAAAAGCGATTATAGAGACTGCGAGCGCTTTATGCAAGCCCTATATCGAAAATATCCGCAGGAAAGCGGCATCGCGGCGCGCCTGCGCGCGCCATGCCGCCATCAAGTCTTGCTCTTGGAAAGCTCTACGCCCAATTGCTTGAGCTTGCGATACAAGTGCGTGCGTTCCAGCCCGGTTTTTTCGGCCACGCGCGTCATGCTGCCGTGTTCCTTGGCCAGGTGATAAGCGAAGTACGCGCGCTCGAAAGCATCGCGCGCCTCGCGCAGCGGAACGTCGAACGAAATATCCGCAGACATGCCCGCAGCCACCCCAGCGGTGCCCTCGGCATCGTGCACGCCAATTGGCGCGTGATGCGTGGCCGCACCGTTCAGACCCGTGCCCGCGTGGCGCGTTTCGCTCTCACCGAAGACGCCCGTATCCAGCGCGTCGTCGTCGGCATCGAATGCACTCGCGACGCCACCGGACAGATCGCGCTTACCGCGTGCCAGCCCCTGTTCCACTGCTTGCAACAGCTTCTGCAAGGCGATGGGCTTTTCGAGGAAATTGAGCGCACCGATCTTGGTCGCCTCGACGGCGGTGTCGATCGTCGCGTGGCCCGACATCATGATCACAGGCATGGTCAGCAACTGCTGTGCCGCCCACTCCTTGAGCAAGGTCACGCCGTCGGTATCGGGCATCCAGATATCGAGCAGCACGAGGTCAGGCGTGTGCGTGGCGCGGAACGCACGCGCTTCCTGCGCGTTCTCCGCCACCTCCACGACATGCCCTTCGTCGCTCAGAATCTCCGAGAGCAGCTCCCGGATCCCCATTTCGTCGTCCACCACCAAAATGGTTGCCATTTACGCTACCTTCGTGTGTTCTGCCGGCTTGTTGCGCGGCAGGTCCTGGTCGTCAGCCAATTGAGTAAACAAGATAGAAATCTGCGCCCCTGCACTGCCTTCGCCCTCGGGTAACGACCGGTTGCGAATGTCGATGCGCGCCTGATGCTCATCGATGATCTTCTTGACCATCGCGAGTCCCAGCCCGGTGCCCTTCGACTTGGTCGTCACGTAGGGCTCGAATGCGCGGGTCAGAATGCGGGCCGGAAAACCCGGCCCATTGTCCGTGATCGTCAAACGCACCGCAGTGCGCTTCGGCTCGCCGGGATGCACATCCGATCCTGCGTATTCTACTGTCTTCGTTTCCACCGTGATAATAGGGTTTTCGGTTCCGCCCACGGCATCTTGAGCATTCTGCAGCAGATTATGAATAACCTGACGCAATTGCGTCGAGTCGCCACGAATTTCCGGCAGCTCGGCGTCAAGATACGGACGAATCGCACCACGCCCTTCGTCCACACCGTATAACGTCAACACCTCGCCGATCAACTCGTTGAGTTGCAGCGGATGCATGATCGCCGGCGGCAGACGCGCGTAATCGCGAAAATCGTCGACCATACGCTTCATTGCCGCCACCTGATTGACGATGGTCGTCGCGCCGCGGCGCAGTACCTCGGCATCGGCCGGCGGCAACTTGTCCGACAATTTCATCTGCAATCGCTCAGCCGACAGTTGAATCGGCGTGAGCGGATTCTTGATCTCGTGCGCCAGACGCCGCGCCACTTCGGCCCACGCGACCGAGCGCTGCGCGGAGATCACGTCGCTGATGTCGTCGAACACCACCACATAGCCGCCGCCCGCGCGCGTCGGCACCCCGGCCACCGCCACCATCGGTTCCGGCAGATGCGAGCCGCGCACGAGGAGCGTGACGGCGTCGGTCTCGCCCGGCAGCGTCAGGCCAATCTGCTGTTGCCAGTGCCCGCCCGGCCCGAGATCGGCATTCGCATCGCGATCGGCGAAAGCGCGGCGCAACGTCTCGCCGAACTCCACCAGCGCCGGAATATGCGCGGGTGAACGGTTCAGCTCGCCTTGAAAGCTCTGCTTGAAGATGCGTTCGGCACCGGCGTTGGCCGTCGTCAGCCGGAATTCCTGGTCGAAGACGAACACCCCGGCCGTCAGACTCGACAGAATACTCTCCAGGTGAGCCTTGGAGCTTTCGAGCGCGAGACGGTTGCGCTCGACTGTCGCCCGGGCGTCCGACAATTGACGCGTCATCGCATTGAACGCCTGCGTGAGGAAGCCGAGTTCGTCGTTGGTACGCACTTCCCCCTTCGGCGACAAATCGCCCGCCGCCACTTCCTGCGTGCCGCGTGCAAGCAGGAAAAGCGGGCGCGCAAGCTGATTGCCGAGCGCCAGCGCGAGCATCATCGCGACGAACGTCGCCAGGAACAGCGACAGCGTCAGCGTGCCGATATACATCTTGCGCAGGCCGGTACGGCCAAGCGCCTTTTCCTGATATTCGCGATAGGCGTTCTGCACTGCCTCGGCGTTCTGCGCGAGATTGGCCGGCACCAGTTGCGTGACTTGCAGGAAACGCTCCTCGTCCTGCAACGACGACGAGTAGCCCGACGGGATACGAATCACGACCCGCCATCGCAACTGATCGTTGCCCTGGCGCTTGTCGTAACCCTCGCTGCCGCCTTCGATGGCGGTATAACCGCGCGACTGCGTGCGCGCCTGACGCAACATGAGGGCCGTTGGCAGTTCGGGCACAAGCGCATTGAAGTTGCCCGACGCCGACGCGAGCACACGCCCGTTACCGTCCACGATCGTTGCGTCTTGCAAACCGAACTGGTCGCGCATGCGCAGCAGCGTCAGCGTGCCGCCCTTGTCGCCGCTCGACGTGAGATTGTCGGCAACGAGCTGCGCTTTCGCGCTCAGATCCGACAAGCCGTTATTCAGAATGGCGCGGCCGAGTTCGAGTCCCGAGTCGAGCGCCGTCTCCACGCGCACATCGAACCACGATTCGATACTGCGCGAGACGAACTGCAACGACACCAGATAAATGATGCCGCCCGGCAGCACGCCGACCAGTGCGAAGAAGATCGCGAGCTTGGCCAGCAAACGCGTGCCGAAGCGGCGCTGACGCAGGCGCACCAGAATGATCCAGACAAGCGCACCGACGATGAAGATGAAGATGATCGCCACCGCAATGTTCGCGGTGTAAAGCAGCGAATAGTAACGATCGAAGAATTCGGTATTGGCCGACGCGAGCGCGAGCAGGCAGAACAGCCCGATGGCGACCAGCGCCATCGTGACGAGCAGCGTGCGAATGATGATGTGCTTGAGCAGTCCGCCGCCGTTATTTGACACGGGCAGCTCCGGGCGGCAATGCCGCACTGAAGGCGAGCGGCAGATTGCCCGTCAGACGGGGCGAGGCATCCGTGGTGCCGAACGCTGCCGTTGCCGCGCCGGCCTGCCCCGCCATGCCGGCGCTCGCAGACGCGCTTGCCGGCGGCGCGACAGCGGGCACGCTCACCGGGGCAGCGGCGCCGGACGACGCCTTCGGTAAGACGCTCGACGTTGCGACGACAGGTGACGCCGGCAGGCTGGCCGCTGCCGGCGGCGCACTCGGCGAGAACATGAAGCGCGCCCAGTCCGAACTGAGATTCCAGTCGCGGTTGTTCACGGCATCGATCTGGAACGGCTTGGGCATGAGGGCGTTGTCGAGACGCATGCGCACCGACGCCTGGTATTGGGTGCCTGCCTTGGCGACGCCTTTTTCAATGACGCGCCAGCCGCTCACGTTGCGCACAAGCGCAAGCGCATCGCGCAACGAGGTGAAGCCGAGCTGCAACCCGCCGCTGTTGCTGTTGCCGTTGTTGCTCGAGACACGGTATTGACGTGTGAGCGGCTGGAACCAAAGCCGCACGCTCTGCGAAGTGGTCACGACTTTCTCGTCGAACCAGTACCAGCGCGAGCGCGTGAGTTCGAAGTCGGTCGTGAAGTAAAGCGAGACGCCGCGATTGACCGCGTCTTCAAGGCTGCTGTTGAGTTCGAACGCGAAGCGCGCGTCGAGCGACCAGCCGCCTTCGGAAGGCTCGAGTCGAGCTTCGCGCACCTGAATTTCGTTTTCGGCGCGTGCGGGCGCTGCGAAGCCGAGCGCAAAAACGCACAGCAACAGCGGCAGCAAACTGGCCAGGAGCCGTTGGGAAAAAGTCACCGTTTCTGGAAGCGAGCGTAGTAGAAGCCGTCATGGGCGCCGCCAGGGGTCATTAGCAATTGCCCGGGAGCGCCCAATCGTACCGCATCTGTGCGGACACGTTCAAACCATTGCGCTTGCGATTCGTTTTCCGCCGGGAAGACGGAGCACGTCGCATAAATCAGTTCACCGCCCACGGCCAGGGTGTCCCAGAGCGCGAGCAGAATGCGCTGCTGCTCTTTCACCAGGGCCGCGATGTCGGCCTCGCGGCGCAGCCAGCGAATGTCGGGGTGACGCCGCACGATGCCGGCCGCCGAACACGGCACGTCTGCCAGGATGCGGTCGAACGGCACGCCGTCCCAGCCGCCGCCGGACCACTTCGACGGGGTGCCGGCGTCGCCGATGCGCACGTCTGCGCTCAACCCCAGACGCTCGAGGTTCTCGTAGATGCGCGGCACCCGGGTGCGATCCGACTCCAGCGCCGTGACCTGCACGTCGGCCATCTCCAGCAGATGGCAGGTCTTGCCGCCGGGGGCCGCACAGGCGTCCAGCACGCGCAGCCCTGCGCGCGGGTTCTCGCCAAGCACGAGCGGCGCGGCCAGTTGTGCGCCGGCATCCTGCACCGACACCCATCCGTCGGCAAACCCCGGCAGACGGTCCACCGGCACCGCCTGCGCCAAACGCAACGCCACCGGGCCGATCACTTCGGACACCATGCCCTCCTGCGTCAAGCGCGCTTGCATGGCGGCCACGCTGACGCGTCGCGTGTTGACGCGCAGGGTCATCGGGCCGCGGCTGTCCCCTGCGGCAAGCAGCGTCTCCCATTGATCCGGATAGGCCCGGCGCACAGTGTCGATCCACCACGCGGGGTAGTTCCAGCGCGCTTCGGGTTGCTTGGCAATCTCGGCCAGCAGGGTGTCGCGCTCGCGCAGATAGCGGCGCAGCACGGCATTGGCCAGCCCCTTCGCGGCGACGGTACGGCGCTGCGCGGCAATCGCCTCGACGGCCTGATCGACGACGGTAAATTCGGTGTACGCAGCGTCCTCGGCGGCGTCCTGCAGCAGCGCGAGGGCGCACAACAGGATGTCGCGCACGCGGGCTTGCAGCGCGGACTTGACCAGCAAGGCGAGCAACGCACGGCTGCTGCCCAGACGGCGCACGGCGCGGTAAGCAAGATCCTGTGCGGCGGCGCGCACGGTCGGCGCGCACTGCGCGGTGGCTTGCGCCAGCGCTTGCGGCAACGCGGTGCCCTTCTGGACGGATTCGAGGGCCTGCGCAGCGCGTTGCAGCGCAAAGGCCAGAGATTCGGTGGGCAGACTCGGTTGCGGCATGGGCGTTCTACAAACGAACATGCCCGCGCGACGGCGGGCATGGGAGGCTATCGGACGGCTGTCGGGCGACAGGATAGCAGACTGGCGAACCTTGCCCGAGGGCAACAGGCGCGCCAGCGGGCCAGGTTGTCGCCGGCGATGTCAGCCCTCACTTCCAGCGCATTGCTCACGCGATCAGGCCGGATACTGCCCGGTGCGCGCCATCTCCATCAGACGGGCAATGCGCTCTTCGGTCGCCGGGTGCGTCGAGAACAGATTGGCGATCGTGCCGCCGGAGAGCGGGTTCATAATCATCATCTGCGCCGTGGCCGGGTGTTGCTCGGCCGTCTCGAACGGAATGCCCTGTGCGTAGCGGTGGATCTTGTCGAGCGCCACCGCAAGCGCCTGCGGATCGCCGGAGATTTCCGCACCGCCCCTGTCTGCCTCGAATTCACGGGCGCGCGAAATCGCCATCTGAATCAGCGATGCGGCCAGCGGCGCGAGAATCGCCACGGCAATGCTGGCGATCGGATTGGCGGGGCGGCCGTTCTCGTCGCGTCCGCCGAAGAACATGGCGAAGTTGGCAAGCGCCGAAATGGCACCGGCCATCGTGGCGGAGATGGTCGAGATGAGAATGTCGCGATGCTTCACGTGCGCCAGCTCATGCGCCATCACGCCACGCAGTTCGCGATCGGAGAGCACGCGCAGAATGCCCGTTGTGGCGGCCACTGCGGCATGCTCCGGATTGCGCCCGGTCGCGAACGCGTTGGGGGCGTCTTCGTTGATCAGGTAGACCTTCGGCATCGGCAGGCCGGCACGCTGCGACAGCTCACGCACCATGTTGTAGAACTGCGGTGCGCTCGTCTCGTCGACTTGCTGCGCGTTGTACATGCGCAGCACCATCTTGTCCGAGAACCAGTACGAAAAGAAATTCATCGCGAGCGCGAACGCCAGCGCGAGCATCATGCCCTGCTTGCCGCCGATCATGCCGCCCACCACCATGAACAACGCGGTGATGGCCGCCATGAGCAGGGTGGTCTTCATCCAATTGAACATGGTGTTCTCTTCTCCTCTGCAAATCTTGATGACCTGGGGAGCCACGTACTTTACGTGTCCTCGGGCGTTAGATGGTGCCAGGCGTCAAAAATTCAACGGCGGCGGCTTCAGCTTAGATACTTTTCGGATGTTTGCCTGAATTTCCTGCCAATTCACCGATGTTTTGCGACTCTTCCGTGCTGTTTTGATGGCAGGAACGCACAAACCGGCGAGTCATCACGCCGCCGCCGGGTCGACCGTCACGAACCGGTCGCCCGGCGTCAGCGCAAACCCCGCGAGGAATTCACGAACCGGGAGGCGCTTGCCGCCCGGCTTCTGACATTCGGTCACGCGCAATGCGCCTTGTCCGCAAGCGACGACGATAGCGTCAGCGCTCACTTCGAGAACGGTACCGGGTGTGGCGCCCGCCGTACCCGGTACAGCGCTCGCGCGCCACAGCTTTATGGGCGTGTCGTGCACCGTGCCGAGCGCGCCGGGGAACGGGTCGAACGCCCGCACCTGACGCGCCAGCACCTCGGCCGGCTTGTGCCAGTCGAGCACGGCCTCCTGTTTCGCGATCTTCTCCGCATAGGTCACCCCCGCCTCGGGCTGAGCGACGCTCGGCAGATGTCCGTCACGCGCGAGTTGGCGCAGCGCGTCGACGATCAGCTTGCCGCCCAGCGCCGCCATGCGGTCGTGCAGCACCGCCGTCGTGTCTTCGGGGCCGATGGGCTCGGCCTCACGCAGAATCATGGCGCCCGTATCGAGCCCCGCGTCCATCTGCATGATGGTGATACCGGTCTCGGGGTCGCCCGACTCGATGGCTCGGTGAATCGGCGCGGCGCCACGCCAACGCGGCAACAGCGAGCCGTGAATATTCAGGCATCCGTAACGCGGCAGATCGAGCACTTCCTGGGGCAAGATCAAGCCGTAGGCGGCCACGACCATGACGTCCGGCGCCAGCGCGCGCAGTTGTTCGATGGCGGCCGTCGCTTCCTCGGGGTACTTGCCGTTACGACGCAGCGACGGCGGCTGCGATACCGGCATGCCGTGTGCCAGCGCGTAGCGTTTGACCGGACTGGCTTGCAGCTTCATCCCACGTCCGGCCGGGCGATCCGGTTGAGTGAGTACCAACTCGACGGGAAAACCGGCGGCATCGATGGCGGCAAGCGCGGTTTGTGCAAATTCCGGCGTACCGGCGAAAACGATGCGAAGCGTCATGACGAACTTCCTCTTGCTGAACGCGGTAACTTATTTGACGGCATGGGTGGCCGCAGTGGCCGCACCGGTGGAAGCGCCCGGCGCGACGAAAGCGCGGAAACGCTCGTTGGTATCGCCTGCTCGGCCGCCCTGCCAGATCTCGCGCCATCCGGGGGGCGCAGGAATGCGCGCGGCGGCCTTGTCGAGCAGCAACAGCACGCCGCAGCGCGACGCCTGCGTCAGATCCGGGAGCTGCACCGGACGTACGTCGATGAAATAGTCGAGCATTGCGCGCTCCGACTCGCCGACGTTGAACGACCCGATGCAAGCATTTGCCGCCGGGGAGCCGGCGAGTGCCATGCGATCGAGCGATTCGCGCAGCGCAGCGAACGGCGTGCGGTAACTGCGAGCCTCGTTGACCCATGGCAGCAGCAGCGTCGAGAGAGTGCCCCAGACGAACATCAGCCCGGCGAAACCGAAGACGAGGGCGCCCAACTGACGACGATGCACAATAGCCGTCACCCAGAGCCCCGCGATGCCAAGCGCCGCCAGCAACAGGCCCGGCGAGAACGGCAACACGTAGTCGAGCGGCAGCCACTTACCGATCGGCCCGGCCGCGACGTGTCCGTTGCCGGTCAGTTGCAGCCCCCAGCGCACCCACAGAAACAGGCCCAGCACACTCATGAGCACGAGCGCCACGCCCGACCACGTCTTCTCGAGCCACGCTGGCAGGCGCGCACCCGCACCGAGCACGGCGATGGCGGGGAAGAGCGGCAACATATAGATATCGCGAATGGCCGACGAAACCACGAGCGTCAGCACGAACAATCCCGAGTACAGCCAGAGCATGACGTGCTCCGGACGCTCGCTCAGAAAGCCCCGCACCCCGCCCCCCTGCCGCAGTTGCGCAATCAATGCACCGACCGCCAGCCAGCCAGCGGGGAACGTCAGCCCGATCAGGCTCCTGAGGTCGCTCCAATACGACTTGCGCTCACCGCCGAGATGGACGAAGCCGAAGAAACGGCCGAAGTTGTTGTCCCAGAACCATTCGATGAAGAGCGGCTCGGAGGCGCGCCAGAACAGCATCGGCCAAATGACGACCCAAGGCAGCGCCGCCAGCACTGCCCATGCCAGCGCAGCGGCGTAACGACGCGTGCGATAGGCTGGCACGACGAGCACCGCCAGTGCGGTCAGGCCCAACACGCCGGGCACGAGCAAGCCTTTGCTCAGAAATGCGATCCCGGTGCCCGTGCCGAACAGCAGCCCCCACAGGCGGGGCGAATTCTCCGTCTTGGCCAGGCGGGCCAGCGCCGCAAGAGCGAGCGCCGCGCCCGCCAGTTGCGGCACGTCTGCGGTAAGTTTGTGAATGTTCTCAATGGTCCCGAAGCTACCCACCATCAGCATGGGTGCGAGCCAATTGAACCTATCCGTGCTCTGCGGGTGGGCCGGGTCGCAGAGGCGCCGCGCCAGACGGCCGACACAAAGCACCGCCATCACAAGCCAGGCCAATACCGCGAGTTGTGCGCCATCGAAGACCGGCAGCACGCCGGACGTCAATCGCGCGAAGAGCGCTCCCGTCCAATACATGACGGGCGGCTTCTCCACGAAGGGATCGGCAGCCACGTGAGGCACAATCAGATCGTGGCCGCGAAAGAAATTCAGGACCATGCCGACGGAATATGGCTCGTCGGCCTTCCAGGGGTCGCGATCGAACAGTCCCGCCAGTACGAAGGCGAACAGGAGTACGGCGCTCAACCAGTAGATCGTGCGGGTGCGGGATGACGACGAAGTAATGGCGATGGACATCTCGGCAAACGGTCGGGAGTTGGCCCGACGGCAGACGTTCGAGACGCCCCGTCGCAGCGGCGGAAGGCGAGCCCATGGGCGCGCGAGCGCTGCAAGTATAGAGGACTTTACCGGGCTAGCCCACGGCAGGCGAGCCTGACGAGGTCAGGCGCGCTCGACCTGCTTCTTCATCTTTTGCTTGATGCGATTGCGCTTGAGCGGCGAGAGGTACTCGACGAAAACGCGTCCCTTGAGGTGATCCATCTCGTGCTGAATGCACACGGCGAGCAGCCCGTCGGCGTCGAGTTCGAACTTCTCGCCCTTCTCGTTCAGGGCACGCACGCGCACGCGATCGGCACGCTCGACTTCGTCATAGATGCCGGGCACCGAGAGGCAGCCCTCCTCGTAGACCTTCTGTTCGTCACTGCGCCAGAGGATCTCGGGATTAATGAACACGCGAAGTTCGTCGCGCGTTTCCGAGAGATCCATCACGATGACCTGCTCGTGCACGTCGACCTGCGTTGCCGCAAGGCCGATGCCGGGGGCCTCGTACATGGTCTCGGCCATGTCGTTGACGAGTTGCTGGATCCGGTCGTCGACCTGGGCGACCGGCTTGGCCACCTTATGCAGACGCGGATCGGGATATTGAAGAATTGTCAGTAATGCCATGATGAAAACGGGAATTCGCCGCATTGCCTTGGGGTGGCCGCGAACGCACAATCTTGCGGTGGTGACGGCGTCGCGAGGCTCGCGCCGCTGCGGATGCCACCCTTGGCCCCCCGGTCAATGCTTACCGGATAATGAAAAATTTTAGCATAGCGCCCCTGTCGGCGCTGGCGGCCGGCGATACGCTGCCGGCCCGAAACGCCCGCTCCGGCGCCCTTTCTGATGCCCTTTCTGACGCTTGTTCCGGCGCCATCGCGGGCGTCGCTGCCGACGGCACCGCTGACGAAAGTCCCCCCCTCACGCCCAATAGCGATCAGATCGGGGCCGACGGCTCGGAAATCAAGGACTGGCTGCGGCTGTGTCACACGCCCGGCGTGCCGCCTGCGGCAGTACGGCGTCTGTTGGCGGCCTTCGGGCCGCCCGAGGCGGTCTTTCGCGCGCCGCGCCGCGACCTCGCCCACGTCGTGCCCAATGACGTCGTAGCCCGGTTGCTGGCACCGGTTTGCGCCGATTTGGCCACACAAATCGCCCACACCATCGACTGGGCCAGCCGGCCGGGGTGCGCGGTTGTGACGTTGTCGGAGCCGGCCTATCCACGCGCGCTTCTGACGCTCGGCGACGCCCCTCCCATCCTTTACTGCCGCGGCGACATCGGTCTGCCGAACCGGGCGGGCAACATGGCGGCAGCCCTCGTCGGCAGCCGCCGCGCCACGCCGCAAGGTCGCGACAACGCACGGCATTTCGCACGCGTGCTGGGTCAGGCAGGCGTTACCGTCGTGTCCGGACTGGCGGCCGGCATCGACGCCGCCGCGCACGAGGGTGCGCTGGAGACGGCGGGGCGCACCTGCGCGGTCGTCGGGACGGGTGCCGACATCGTCTACCCGGCGCGCCATCGCGCACTCGCCGGGCGCATCGCGGAGCGCGGGCTGTTGCTTTCCGCATTCCCGATCGGCACACCGCCCCGGCCGGATCATTTCCCGCGCCGCAACCGGTTGATCGCGGCGCTGGCGCGGTGCACGGTCGTCGTGGAAGCCGCAACGCACTCGGGCTCGCTCATCACGGCACGTCTGGCGGGCGAACTGGGCCGGGACGTGCTCGCCATTCCAGGCTCGATCCACGCGCCGCAAAGCCAGGGCTGTCACACGTTGATCCGGGATGGCGCGACACTCGTGACCTCCCCCGAAGACGTCTTCGAGGCGCTGGGTATCGTGCCGCTTGCCGCGAAGGCCGACACAAGGCGGTCTGGCGAGGGGCGTGCGCGCCCTCCCGGACAACAGCACGCGCCGCGAGGGCCGCAAGCGGCCGGCCCGGTCGACGTTGACAGTGACGGGAACGCTCACGGCCTGCCCACTGTCCATCCCACCGTGACCGCGTCTGCAAGCATGCCACCGGACGTGACGGCGGTCGTGGAGGCACTGGGTTATGATCCCGTCAGCGCGGACACGCTCTGCGAGCGCACCGGCATGGGCGCCGGCGCAGTGCTCGCTCACCTGAGCGTGCTCGAACTCGATGGCCGGATCGCTCGCCTGCCCGGCGGCCGGTTTGTCCGGCTGACAGCCCAGGGCGCACGCTAGCGAATGCGCTGCCGGCCGAGGTCGAGACCGAATCGTGCAAGACCGGGGCATTGCTGACGATCGCGCTTCCCAAATACCGAGATACCGACATCACCGACACCATGCCCGTTTTCGATCCCGTCGCCGACCGTTCTGCGCTGGCCGCCGCACTGGCCGATGGCAACACGCGTCTCGTGGCCTGCCTGTGCGCAGCGTGGTGCGGCACCTGCCGCGAATACGCGCAGACGTTCGAACAATTGGCGGCCAGCCATCCGGAGTTGTGTTTCGTCTGGGTCGACATCGAGACGCACGCCGACTGGCTCGACGATCACGACATCGAGAACTTCCCGACCTTGCTGGTTCAGGACGCGCGGCAACCGGCCGGACAGGCGCGTTTCTTCGGTCCTGTGCTGCCTGCCATCGGCATTCTCGAACGCATGCTCGACGCCCGCGTGCTGGGCGGCGCCACCGTTATCGCCCCCGCGCTGCGCGAGCATCTCCTTGCCGGATAATCCCTGCCGGCCTCCCACGACGGGAACGCCGGGCACAGCGGGGTGCTACGCCGCTTGCCTGACGTCGCCCCACCGGCCCCGCGCTTGCCGCCGGCCTGCGACGCGCTTATGATGTGCCGCTTTCAGGCACCCCTTGTGCCCGATCCGGCGGCAACGCCGGATTGGCTATATGTTATAAAGCCAACGAATGTCGCTTGGCGACACCCCCTCAACATTACCTAACGTCATGTCAAAAGCTCTGATCATTGCCGAGAAACCGTCCGTCGCGAATGACATCGCGCGGGCGTTGGGCGGCTTTACCAAGCATGACGAGTACTTCGAGAACGACGATTACGTCGTCTCGTCGGCGGTTGGCCACCTCGTCGAAATCGGCGCGCCGGAAGACTATGAAGTCAAACGCGGCAAGTGGAGCTTCGCCAACCTGCCCGTGATTCCTCCCCACTTCGACCTCAAGCCGATTGCCAAGAGCGAATCGCGTCTGAAGGTGCTCACCCGTCTCATCAAGCGCAAGGACATCGACGTCCTGATCAATGCCTGTGACGCGGGGCGCGAAGGGGAACTGATTTTCCGCCTGATTGCGCAGCACGCGAAGGCAAAGCAGCCGGTCCAGCGTTTGTGGCTGCAATCGATGACGCCGCAGTCGATTCGCGACGGCTTCAAGCGCCTGCGTACCGACGACGACATGTTGCCGCTGGCCGACGCCGCGCGCAGCCGTGCCGAGGCCGACTGGCTGGTGGGCATCAACGGCACGCGCGCCATGACCGCCTTCAACAGCAAGGGCGGCGGCTTCTTCCTCACGACTGTCGGTCGCGTGCAAACGCCGACGCTGTCGATCGTGGTGGAGCGCGAAGAGAAGATTCGCAAGTTCGTATCGCGCGACTACTGGGAAGTGAAGGCCGAGTTCGTCGCCGCCGCAGGCTTCTACGAAGGCCGCTGGTTCGACCCGAACTTCAAGCGCAACGAATTCGATCCGGAACAGCGCGACTCGCGCCTCTGGAGCGTGGCAGCGGCCGAATCGGTCGTGGCCGCAGTACGTGGCAAGCACGGCACGGTCACGGAAGAATCGAAACCGACGTCACAACTCTCACCGCTGCTGTTCGATCTGACGAGCTTGCAACGCGAAGCCAACAGCCGCTTCGGTTTCTCCGCGAAGAACACGCTGGGTCTGGCGCAGGCGCTGTACGAAAAGCACAAGGTGCTGACGTACCCGCGTACCGACGCACGTGCCCTGCCGGAAGACTATCTGGACACCGTCAAAGAGACGATGGCCGTGCTCAAGGAGAGCAACAACTATCACCAGTTCGCCAGCCAGGTGCTGAGCAAGGACTGGGTCAAGCCGAACAAGCGGATCTTCGACAACAGCAAGATCAGCGATCACTTTGCCATCATCCCGACGCTGCAGGCGCCGAAGAACCTCTCCGAACCGGAGCAGAAGCTGTACGACCTCGTGGTCAAGCGCTTCCTGGCGGTGTTCTTCCCGGCGGCCGAGTCTCTGGTGACGACCCGCATCACCGAGGTGGTCGGTCATCACTTCAAGACCGAAGGCAAGGTGCTGGTCAACGCCGGCTGGCTCGCCATCTACGGCAAGGAAGGCGCGGGCGACGGGAAAGACAGCAAGGACGGCAAGGAAGAGCAGCCGAACCTCGTGCCGGTCGCCAAGGACGAGAAGGTCGGCGTAGACAAGGTCGAAGCCGTCGGCCTGCAGACCAAGCCTCCGGCGCGCTACAGCGAAGCGACACTGCTCTCCGCCATGGAAGGCGCCGGCAAGCTGGTCGAAGATGGTGAGTTGCGTGAGGCGATGGCGGGCAAGGGGCTGGGTACACCTGCCACACGCGCGGCCATCATCGAAGGCTTGCTGACTGAAAAGTACCTCGTGCGCGAAGGCCGCGAGTTGCACCCGACGGCCAAGGCGTTTCAGTTGATGACGCTGCTGCGCGGCCTCGGCGTGGACGAACTCACGCTGCCCGAACTCACGGGCGAGTGGGAAGCCAAGCTCTCGCAGATCGAGCGCGGCGGCCTCAAGCGCGATGAGTTCATGCACGAGATCGCACAAATGACGCAGACCATCGTCAAGCGTGCGAAGGAATACGACTCGGACACGATCCCCGGCGACTACGCAACGCTCACCACACCGTGCCCGCATTGCGGCGGGGTGGTCAAAGAGAACTACCGCCGTTTCGCGTGCACGAACTGCAGCTTCTCGATCTCGAAGATCCCGGGCGGACGGCAGTTCGAGATCCCGGAAGTCGAAGAACTGCTCAAGAACAAGACGATCGGACCGCTGTCGGGTTTTCGCAGCAAGATGGGACGTCCGTTCTCGGCCATTCTCAAGCTCTCGCCCGATGACGAGATGGGCTACAAGCTCGAGTTCGACTTCGGTCAGGACAATGGCGACGAAGACGGCGAAGCCCCGGACTTCACGGGGCATGAGCCGGTCGGCAAGTGTCCGAAGTGCGGCGGACGCGTATTCGAGCATGGCATGCGTTATGTCTGCGAGAACGCGGTCGCGAACCCGAAGACCTGCGATTTCACATCGGGCAAGGTGATCCTCCAGCAGGAGATCACACGCGAGCAGATTCACAAGTTGCTGACCGAAGGCAAGACGGATCTGCTGACGAACTTCAAGTCGTCGCGCACGGGCCGCACGTTCAAGGCCTATCTGGCCAAGCAGAAGGACGGCACCATCGGCTTCGAATTCGAGGCGAAGGCCCCGAAGAAGACCGCTGCGAAGGCAGGCGACGCCGAGGGCGACGAGAAGGCCGCACCGGCGCGCAAGACGGCAGCGAAGACGGCTGCCGCCAAGGCACCGGCCAAGGCGCCTGCGAAGAAGGCAGCCGCCCGGAAGACGACGGCAAAGGCCAAACCGGCCACGAAGCCGGCGTCGGGGGCGTCGGACGACGCAGCCACTTTCGACGACGACGACGCACCGTTCTAAGCGGGTCAAGCACCGCGTTGCGCCGTTCTCCACGGGGCAATGAAAAACGGCCACTTCCTCACGGGAGTGGCCGTTTTGTCATCTGGTGGTACGAAGGACGTCACACCGGAATTTCGGTAGTCGGCGCAGCCGGAGACGATAGCTTGGGCGGCACCCAGCGCTCGGCGGCCGAGATACCTTCGTTCTGACGGAAATATTCGACCGTCAGATCGATGAAGCCACGCGTCTTGGCCGACAGATACTTGCGGCTCGGATAGACCAGCGAGACATCGACCGGTGTCTGCGAGAAGTTGCGCAGCAGCGCGACGAGATCGCCGTCGCGCACGTCGTTCCCCACGAGATACGACGGCAAGAACGCAATGCCGTGCCCCAACAGCACCGACTGGCGCAACAGTGCCGTGTTGTTGCAGATGAACTTGTTCTGCACGCGCACACGCACTTCGCCATCCGGGCCGGCGAACACGCGATCGTCGCTCCAGAAGTCGTTCGGCAGGCCCAGCACGCCGTGCTCGCCCAGCTCCTGGGGCGTCACGGGCTCGCCGTGCTCAGCGATGTACGCGGGCGATGCGCACAGCATCACGCGCGTCTCGGCAAGCACACGCGAGATCAGGCTTTCGCTATTGATCATGCGCGTGAGCAGAATGCCGCAGTCGTAGCCTTCTTCCACCAGATCGATCGCGCGATCGGTCAGCGTGAGATCGACCACCACTTTCGGGTGCATCTCCTGATACTTCTTAACGAGCGGGGCGAGATTGCGCAAACCGAACGAAACCGGGGCGACAACCTTCAGGGTGCCTTTCGGATCGCGCGATGCGCTGGAGATGAGGGCGTCGGCTTCGTCGACTTCGTCGATGATTTGCCGGCAGCGTTCGAGATACACCTGTCCCGCGCCGGTCAGCGACAGGCTGCGAGTCGTGCGGTTGAGAAGACGAACGCCGAGATGCGATTCCAGTTCGGCGACGTGCCGCGTGACCACGGCCGCCGACAGATCCATCTGGGCAGCCGTACGGGCAAAGCTCCCGTTGTCGGCTACCTTGACGAAAACGCGCATCGATTGCAGTCGGTCCATGTTCTTTCCAATCGTGATGTGCCGCGTCGTTCAGGCAAAAACGAGCATGGGCGGACCGGTGATTCACCGGCACTGAGGATACCCGCGGGCACCGGCAGGACCGCCACCCCGAACCGTTCCGGGGCGCGCCGCGCGCGTGCCGCCAGGGATGTCGACACGGCGGGGGGACTTCAACAACGCGTAGCTTACCGTAGACGGCCAAAATTTGCCTGACATGGCAACGATCTCGGTGCACGGCTGCTGCGTTGCATGCACATCGTGATACCCGAATCTGCGTCTGACGGCGGTTTTGACGCAGCGCCGCCGCGAATCACGCCATTCGCGCGCAGCTTACCGGCTGCCAGCGGGAGGTTTGACGCAGGTCAGGGCGCGGCATTCGCCGCGACGCTACAGTCGACTATCACCGACCGTTACAGGCTTCGTCATGACCCCCTTCCCCCTTTTGTCGGCGCAGTGCACCAACGCCTCAGCCACCGGCGAACCACGCGCCGCCGGTTCGCGGTGCCCCGGCTGCACGTCGCACGCATCTGCCGAAGGACACGGACAATCGCGGTGCGCAACACGCGCGGCATCGCAAACGGCCCTCGCCATTCCCCCCGCCCCGATTCACTTCGATGCGCGGCTGCTCGGCCGGTATGACGTCAACGGGCCGCGCTACACGTCGTATCCGACGGCGCTGCAATTCCATGACGATTTCGGCGCCAGCGACTACGCGCGCGCGGCGGCCCAGTCCAAACGCACCGGCAAGCCGCTCTCGCTTTACGTACACGTTCCATTCTGCGATACCGTGTGCTTCTATTGCGCGTGCACCAAAATCGTCACCAACAATCGCGCCCATGCCGAAGCCTACGTCGAGCGGCTGCACGTGGAGATTGCGCGTCAGGCGTCGCTGCTCGGCGCGGGCCGCACGCTCGCGCAAATGCATTGGGGCGGTGGTACGCCCACCTTCCTTGCGTTGGAACAGATCGCCTCGCTCATCGACGCCATCGGCCGCCAATTCGTGATGACGACCGACGACAGCGCCGAATACTCCATCGAGATCGACCCCCGCAGTGCGGGTCCGGCGTCGATTCGTGCCCTGCGTGCGCTTGGCTTCAATCGCCTGTCCATCGGCGTACAGGATTTCGACCCCCGCGTTCAGGAGGCCATCCATCGCGTGCAGCCGCGCGCACTGGTCGAAGCCGCACTTGATGCCGCGCGAAGCTGCGGCTTCCGCTCGGTCAACTTCGACTTGATCTACGGCTTGCCGCACCAGACACCCGAGTCGTTTTCCAACACGCTCGACGCCGTGATCGAGATGGCGCCCGAACGCCTGTCGGTGTTCAGCTACGCGCATCTGCCGCAGCAGTTCAAGATGCAGCGTTGCCTGCCCGACACCTTGCCGGACGGCCCGCAAAAGCTGGCGCTGTTACAGACGATCATCGCCCGCCTGACGGCGGCGGGCTACGTCTACATCGGCATGGATCACTTCGCCCGCCCCGACGACGAACTCGCGCGCGCGCAAGCGGCCGGCACCCTGCATCGCAACTTCCAGGGATACAGCACGCGGGCGGATTGCGATCTTATCGGCGTCGGCATGTCGGCCATCGGCCGTGTGGGCGATAGCTATGCGCAAAACGCCAAGACCCTTAAGACCTATTACGACGCCGTCGATTCGGGCGGACTCGCCATCACGCGCGGCGTGCGCCTCGATGAAGACGACCGCATCCGGCGTGAGGTCATTTCGCGTCTCATGTGCAATATGTCGCTGAACTTCGCCGACATCGAGCAGGCCTACGACATCGATTTCGTCACCTACTTCGCGAGCGAGCTGGGCGAGTTGGCCGATCTGGCCACCGACGGTCTCGTGGCCATCGGCGCCCACGGGCTGCGCATCCTGCCAGCGGGGCGTCTGCTCGTACGTGTCGTGGCGCAGGTCTTCGACAGCTATCGCCGCAGCACCGCAAACACGCGGTGCGCAAAAGTGATGTAACCGAAGCGCTGTTCACGTCACAAAAAGAAACGCCCGGTGGAGATCCCACCGGGCGTTTTCGTCGTGAACGTCGACGTTGCGATGCTATCGGTGCGTCAGCAGCATCGTCCACCGCTCTTGCCGCCGTAGCGCGCTTCCTGACGCTCGCGGAAGAAGGCTTCGTAGCTCATGGCCTCCTGATCCGGATGCGTGGCGCGCATGTGCGCCACGTACGTCTCGTAGTCGGGCAGGCCGACCATCAGACGCATGGCCTGTCCGAGATACCGGCCAACCTTACCGACTTCGTCGAGCATGGCGCCTCTCCCGGTGTCAGACCTGACGGCCGGCCGGCATCGGCTCGAACGGCGTTTCCCGGGCCGTCGGCTTGTTGGCCTGGCGCGCCACCATAATGGTCCGCAGACCGAAGACCGCCACGGCCACCACCACGAACATGAAGACACCTGCGAGCGTTGCATCGACATAATCGTTGAACACGATCTGCTGCATCTGCGCGACCGACTTCGCCGGGGCGAGCAGCTTGCCGTCTGCGAGTGCCGCCTGATACTTCCCGGCGTGGGCGAGGAAGCCGACCTTCGGATCCGGATCGAACATCTTCTGCCACCCGGCGGTGAGCGTGCAGGCGAGCAGCCACAGCGTCGGCAGGATCGTCACCCAGGCGAAGCGTTCACGCTTGAGCTTGAAGAGCACACACGTTGCGAGAATCAGCGCGATGGCGGCCAGCATCTGGTTGGAGATGCCGAACAGCGGCCACAGCGTATTGATGCCACCGAGCGGATCGACCACCCCCTGATACAGGAAGTAGCCCCACGCGGCGACACAAAGCGCCGTGGCGATCAGGTTCGCGGGCAACGACTCCGTACGCTTGAGCGACGGTACGAACGTGCCGAGCAGATCCTGCAGCATGAAGCGCCCGGCGCGCGTACCTGCGTCGACTGCCGTCAGAATGAACAGCGCCTCGAACAGGATCGCGAAGTGGTACCAGAACGCCATCATCGCTTCGCCGCCCGCCACCTGATGCAGGATGTGGGCCATGCCAACGGCCAGCGTCGGTGCGCCACCGGCACGCGAGATGATCGTGTTCTCACCGACCGCGTGGGCGGTGGCAGTCAGCACGTCGGGCGTGATGGAAAAGCCCCAGCCCGAGACGACTTGCGCCACGGCTTCCGGCGTCGTACCGATCACGGCGGCCGGGCTGTTCATCGCGAAGTACACGCCGGGGTCGATCACGGAGGCCGCGACCAGCGCCATGATGGCCACGAACGACTCCATCAACATGCCGCCGTAGCCGATGAAGCGCGCGTTGACTTCGTTATCGAGCAGCTTGGGCGTAGTGCCCGACGAAATCAGCGCATGGAAGCCGGAGACGGCGCCGCACGCAATCGTGATGAAGAGGAACGGGAACAGCTTGCCCGACCAGACCGGACCGCTGCCGTCGACGAATTGCGTGAGCGCCGGCATCTTCAGTTCAGGCGCGACCACCAGAATACCGATCGCCAAGGCCAGAATCGTGCCGATCTTCAGAAAGGTGGACAGATAATCGCGCGGGGCGAGCAGCAGCCACACCGGCAACACGGACGCGACGAAACCGTAGCCGATCAACATCCACGTGAGTTGCTTGCCGTCGAACGTGAACAGCGGCGCGAGTGCGGCGCTGTCGTGCACGCTTTGGCCGAAGTAGATCGCGGCCATCAGCATCACGAAGCCGATGATCGACACTTCGCCGATACGGCCCGGGCGGATGAAACGCGTGTAGATCCCCATGAAGAGCGCGATCGGAATCGTCAGCCCGACGGTGAACGTGCCCCACGGCGAGCCGGCGAGCGCCTTGACCACGATCAGCGCAAGCACGGCGAGAATGATGATCATGATGAGGAAGGCACCGAACAATGCGATCACACCGGGGATCATGCCGAGTTCGGACTTCACGAGATCGCCCAGAGAACGGCCGTCGCGACGCGTGGAGATGAACAGCACCATGAAGTCCTGCACCGCGCCGGCGAACACCACCCCGGCGAGAATCCACAACATGCCCGGCAGATAACCCATCTGCGCGGCGAGCACAGGGCCCACGAGCGGTCCCGCGCCGGCGATGGCGGCGAAGTGGTGACCGAACAGCACGTAGCGATTGGTCGGCACGTAGTCCAGCCCGTCGTTGTGACGCCAGGCCGGCGTCATGCGCGTGCCGTCGAGTTGCGCCACACGCGTGGCGATGAACTTGCTGTAGAAACGATAAGCGATCAGATAAACGCAGATGGCTGCGATCACGATCCAGAGTGCGCTAACGGTTTCGCCGCGCGATAGGGCTACCGTGCCAAGCGCGCAAGCGCCGACGACGGCCACCGCTGCCCAGGGCAGTTGTTGCCAGATGCGATTCATTGTCTCTCCTCGGAACTGCCTCCTGCGGGCAGCAACCCGGAACCGTGCCGTTGCAGCACTGTCCCGCCTTTTGGTGTGGCGCCATCGAGACGCCTCGAATCGCGGCTCGCTGCGAACGCCCCTCTTTCGGGGGTCTGCATACAGCGAGAACCGGCGACGTTGCGCGCAAACACCACATGCGGACATGCAAAGTTGCGCAACACTTGCGAGAAGCTTGCGAGTTACACTCGGCCGCCCCGGCCACGATTCGGCGTGTAGTATTGGCGTTTGCCCACTGCGCCACAAGCGCGGAACTACGCAGGTCCGCTACGTGCTACTACGTAGCCAAATGCTGTGGAACACGGCATTGCAGGCTTTTCGAATGGCATGAATCTCCGACAGAAATTTTTCGTCCTGGCACTGTTACCGGTCGCATTGGCCATGGTCGCCATCGCGCTGGCCGTACGGCATCAAGGCAACGAGCTTTCGCGCGCGCAGCACGAAGCCGTGCAAACCACGTCGCTGGCCAACAAGCGGGCCGAGCTGCTGCATTACGTGGGTCTGGCGCGCAATGCCATCGAGCCGCTGTACAACGGCCCCGACACCCCGGCCGCGCGCGAACAGGCCCTCGCCACCCTTGCCCGCATGGAATTCGGCAAGGACGGCTACTTCTTCGTCTACGATCTCGAAGGCCGCAGCCTGATGCATCCGCGTCAACCCGAGCTGGTCGGCCACAACCTCTGGTCGCTCAGGGACGAGTCGGGCGCACCCACCATCCAACGCCTGATCGCAGCGGCACGCGCGGGCGGCGGCTACGTGCAGTACCCGTGGGAGAAACCGTCCCGCCAGCAAATGACACCGAAGCTCGGCTACGTCATTGCCCTGCCACGCTGGAACTGGATGATCGGCACGGGCATTTATCTCGACGATGTCGAAGCCACGCTGCGTGAGTCGGACGAGCGCGCGCAGTCGAACATCGATCGCACGCTGATCTGGATCACGCTCATCGCCTCATCGTGTCTGGCGATCGTCGGCCTGTGCGGGCTCGTCGTGAACATCACCGAACTCAAGACCGCCGACGCGAAGCTGCGCCAACTGGCGCGTCAGGTCGTGGCGTCGCAGGAACTCGAGCGATCCCGTATCTCGCGCGAGTTGCACGACGGCATCAGCCAGCTTCTGGTCTCGGTCAAGCTGCTGCTCGAGTCGGCATCGATGCGCCTGCCGGGCTCACCCGCCGCCGCCAGCACCACGTTGGGCGTTGCCATCGAACGGCTGAACGGCACGCTCGGCGAAGTGCGGCGCATCTCGCAAGCGTTGCGCCCGGCCATGCTCGACGATCTCGGTCTGGCCGCCGCCATCGATCAGCTCGCACGGGAATTCGGCTCGCACGCGGGGCTTCCGGTCGAAATGAATGTCGAAGGCGACGCTCCCGTTCTGGACGACAACATCAAGACGATGCTCTACCGCATCGCACAGGAGGCGCTCACCAACATCGAGCGCCATGCGCAGGCGTCGCGCGTCTCGATTCTGCTGATCTTCAAAGCCGATGGCATTCATCTGTCGATTGCCGACGACGGACGCGGCTTCGACGTGTCCGACGTGCACCACGACCCCCGCCACGGCATCGGCCTGCGCAACATGCGTGAGCGCCTGGACGCCGTCGGCGGCGTACTCGGTATTCAATCGTGGCCCGGCCTTACCACCATCAGTGTGTGGGTGCCTCTCACGCCTGCCGCCGTGAAAGCGGCGCTTCGTGCAACAACACGCAAATGACGCAAGCTCACCCTATCCGATTGCTGCTGATCGACGATCACCCGCTCGTTCGCGACGGACTCCGTGCGCGCTTCGACGCCTCGCCCAATCTCCAGGTCGTGGGGGAAGCGGGCAATGCACAGGAAGCGCTCACGCGAGCGAAAACATCGTCGCCGGATCTCGCGCTGATGGACATCAGCATGCGCGGCACGAACGGCATCGAACTGACGGCACAGTTCCGCGAGCAGTTTCCGCACATCGCCGTGTTGATACTCTCGATGCACGACAATGCCGAATACGTGCGTCAGGCGGTTCGTGCCGGTGCACGCGGCTACGTGCTCAAAGACGCGCCTGCGCACGAGATCGTGACCGCCATCGAACGCGTAGCCCGCGGCGACGCGTACTACAGCGCCGCCATTGCTGCGCGCGTGGTGCAGGCCTCGACGTCGCATGCGCCAATCGACTCGCTCACGCCCCGCGAACGCGAAATCCTCACGCGTATCGCCCGCGGACTGGCGAACAAACAGATTGCGACGGAAATGGATTTGTCGGTCCGGACGGTGGAGACCCATCGGCTCAACATCAAGCGCAAGCTCGGCATCGAAGGGCAAGCGGAGTTGATCAAATTCGCGGTGGAGAATCGACTGTAAGGTGTCGGCGGGGCAATCGCCCGGCATCGATCTACTGGTGAAACGGGTTGTACACCTCCACGCCCGTGCCGGAGAAATCCTTGACGTTACGCGTCACTACAATGAGTTCGTGAACTAGCGCAGTCGCCGCGATCAACTTATCGACGGGATGCTGTTGATGCGGCACCCGCAGGCGAGCCCACATGTTGCAGACGCTCTGATCGACGGGGAGAATCTGCTGCAGAAAATCGCGATGCACGGTCTTCACCCAATTGTCCACAAGCGTTGCCTGACGCGGATCGTTGCGGTAACGCAGCAAGAGCGCGCCACGTCGCAACTCCCCAAGCGTGATGACCGACAGGTAGCGAGGTATCGCGTTTCGCGTCGTGTGACGAATAAATCGTTGCACACCAACGTCACCTCCCCCTAACTTCCTGCACTCACTGATCACGTTCGTATCGAACAGATACATTGCAGTACTCAATTGGCTCAATTGACACGTTCGAAATCGCTGTCGAGTCCGACGTTAGGGAAATTCATGATCGCTTCCCCGATACATCGGAACCCCGGTAGTCTCGCCACGTTATCCAGAATCGACAACACCTCTTCCTCCGGCGTTCTCCCATGCAATGCCGCACGCGATCGAATCGATCGCATAAGCGGTTCATCAATCCCCTCGATCAGCATCATGTGCATATGCCCCTCCCTTCATTCATAAACAAAAATCGGCGTCCGAATTGAACACCCGAACAACAGGGGAAATGCTAGCACCGGAGAACTTTCGAAAACCGGCCAAGACCTCGCCCGGTGCAGCTTTCGGAAGGATCACAAGGCAATAAAAAAATCCCACCGAGGTTTTCCTCGATGGGATCGTATGGTGCACCCGTTGGCGCTACCGCCGATACCGGCGATCGCACAGGGTCAGTGCACTATCGCTGCGATATCTGACGAATCACGACTTCAGACGACGCTCGATGTCGGCCTTCGTGTCGAGCAACGCCTGCGGCAGGTGATGCTTGAGCGTGTCGAACAACTCGGCGTGGAGTTTCAACTCCTCATGCCATGCGGCCGGATCCATCGACGTCACGTCGTCGAACTGCGCCTGCGTGAACGACAGGCCGTTCCAGTTCAGATCTTCGTAGCGCGGCGTGATGCCGAACGCGTTCTCCACACCCTGCGCCGTGCCGTCGATACGGCCGAGCATCCATGCCAGCACGCGCATGTTCTCGCCGAAGCCCGGCCACACGAACTTGCCGTCGGCGTCCTTGCGGAACCAGTTCACGCAATAGATCTTCGGCAGCTTCGCGCCCGTCTTGCCGAGATGCGCGCCGGTGTCGAGCCAGTGCTGGAAATACTCGCTCATGTTGTAGCCGCAAAACGGCAGCATGGCGAACGGATCACGACGCACCACGCCCTGCTGGCCCGCCGCAGCGGCAGTCGTCTCCGAGCCCATCGTCGCGGCCATGTACACGCCTTCGGTCCAGTCGCGGGCTTCGGTCACCAGCGGCACGGTCGTGGAACGGCGGCCGCCGAAAATGAATGCGTCGATCGCCACACCGGCCGGGTTTTCCCAGCCGGCATCGATCGACGGACATTGCGACGCCGGCGCCGTGAAGCGCGAATTCGGATGCGCTGCCTTGCGGCCCGTCGCCTTCCCGCTTTCCGGTGTCCAGTCCTTGCCCTGCCAGTCGATCAGATGCGCCGGCGGCGTGTCGGTCAGGCCTTCCCACCACACGTCGCCATCGTCGGTCAGCGCCACGTTGGTGAAGATGACGTTCTCGCCGAGCGTAGCCAGCGCGTTCGGGTTGGTCTTCTCGCTCGTGCCCGGCGCCACGCCGAAGAAGCCGGCTTCCGGGTTGATCGCGTACAGACGACCGTCTTTGCCCGGCTTGATCCAGGCGATGTCGTCACCGAGGGTCTCGACCTTCCAGCCGTCGAAGCCCTTCGGCGGAATCAGCATCGCGAAGTTGGTCTTGCCGCATGCCGACGGGAACGCCGCCGCCACGTGATACTTCTTGCCCTCGGGCGACGTCACGCCAAGAATCAGCATGTGTTCGGCCAGCCAGCCTTCGTCGCGGCCCATCTTCGAGGCGATGCGCAGCGCGAAGCACTTCTTGCCCAGCAGCGCGTTGCCGCCGTAGCCCGAACCATAGCTCCAGATCTCGCGGGTTTCCGGGAAGTGAACGATGTACTTCGTCGCGTTGCACGGCCAGGCCACGTCCTTCTCACCGGCCGCAAGCGGCTTGCCGACCGTGTGCACGCACGGCACGAAGGCGCCGTCGGTGCCGAGCACGTCGTACACGGCGCGGCCCATGCGCGTCATGATGCGCATGTTCACCACCACGTAAGGCGAGTCGGACAATTCCACGCCGATATGTGCGATCGGCGAGCCGAGCGGCCCCATCGAGAACGGCACCACGTACATCGTGCGACCGCGCATGCAGCCCGCGAACAGGCCGTCGAGCGTCGTGCGCATCTCGCGCGGATCGATCCAGTGGTTGGTCGGCCCGGCGTCTTCGCGCTTTTCGCTACAGATGAACGTGCGGTCTTCCACTCGCGCCACATCCGACGGATCGGACAGCGCGAGGAACGAATTCGGACGCTTGGCGGGGTTGAGCTGCGTCATCGTGCCGGCGGCGACCATCTGTTCACACAGACGGTCGTATTCCTCCTGCGAGCCGTCGCACCAGACGACACGCTCAGGCTGGGTGATCGCCGCGATGTGCGACACCCAGTCGATCAGCTTGCGGTGACGCGCCCAGGCGGGCAGATCACGTGTGGCGACGTTGGACGAGGAGGAGGCGTCGAGCGCGCTAGCGCTCACACTGGCTTGCGTCATGGGGGTTGTCTCCATGCAGAGTCGGGAAATCGATGCGGACGACGGGCGTCTGTTGCGCGGGCACCCTGGATCGCCGGGCGACCCATCCGGTTGGGGATACCGGACAGGCGGACGTGCCCCGGCGGTTGCCGCAGGCGCTGGCAATCCAGGCGCTCGCAGGTTCAGGCCGCGTGAAAAATGGTGTGTGTTGTACGTCTTGCGACACACGCAGCAACACACGCGGGAAGGCAGAGGGCAACACGCGCATCGATACGTGCGCTTCAAGCGTCTCGTTCACCAGGTCCGACTTGTGTGTACGGGGTGGATTCGATTTTTTGCCATCGTGTTCAGGCGGTTTCGCCATGGTTGCCAGGACACCTGCCATACTATGCAAAACGAGGCGTCAGCATACCACCGCGCAAATCGCACCGGTGCTGCGTCGCAACAAGGCCGGCGGGGGATTTGCCCCGATAGACGCCGTCCATGTCAACGACCAGAACACCCGCCCGTGCGGCGGCCTCCGACAATTGTTCCGTCCGCGCAGGACTCCCCGGTTCCGCGCCGATCCGATTACGTTTTGCCATGAAAATTGCCATTCTCGACGACTATCAGGACGCCGTTCGCAAGCTCGACTGCTTCTCCCTGTTGGCCGGTCATGACGTCAAGGTCTTCAACAACACGGTCAAAGGCGTCGGGCAACTCACTGCCCGCGTCGGCGAAGCCGAAGTGCTCGTGCTGATCCGCGAACGCACCGCCGTCACGGCGCAGCTCATCGACAAACTGCCGCGTCTGCGGATCATCAGCCAGACCGGACGCGCCGGCACTCACATCGACATCGACGCCTGCACCGCCCATGGCGTGGCTGTGCTCGAAGGCGTGGGCTCGCCCATCGCACCGGCCGAACTTACCTGGGCGCTGATCATGGCCGCCCAGCGCCGCATTCCGCAGTACGTCTCCAGCCTCAAGCACGGCGCCTGGCAGCAATCGGGCCTGAAATCGTCGAGCATGCCGCCGAACTTCGGGCTGGGTCAGGTACTTCGCGGCCAGACGCTCGGCCTCTGGGGCTACGGCAAGATCGGCCGCCTCGTGGCAGGCTACGGCCGCGCATTCGGCATGGAGGTGATAGTGTGGGGCCGCGAGGGTTCGCGTGAAGCTGCCGCGGCCGACGGCTTGCGCGTGGCGAACAGCAAGGAAGAACTCTTCACGCAAAGCGATGTGCTCTCGCTGCACCTGCGTCTGAACGACGAGACGCGTCACCTCGTCAAACTCGAAGATCTGCTGCAGATGAAACAGACCGCCCTGTTCGTGAACACGAGCCGGGCCGAACTGGTGGAAGAAAACGCGCTGATCACGGCACTGAACCGCGGCCGTCCGGGCATGGCGGCCATCGATGTCTTCGAGAGCGAGCCGATTCTGCAAGGCAACCCGCTGCTGCGCCTGGAGAATTGCGTGTGTACGCCGCACATCGGCTATGTCGAGCGTGAGAGCTACGAGCTGTATTTCCGCGTAGCTTTCCAGAACATCGTCGACTTCCTGAACGGCGACCGCACTCACGTCGCGAATCCGGCTGCGTTGCTCGGCTTCGGTCGATAACGCCGCCGCACACGCCTCGCGCAACGGCGAGGCGTGCGCTATTTCATCGTGTCCAGATGACGCAGGAACGCCTCGCCGTCCTTGCGGCCCAGCGCGAATGCCGGGCCCATCATGTCGGGGCGCGTGTAATCCCAACTGGAAATCGGTACGGGCACGCTTGGCTGCACATATAGCCGGTCTTGTCCGCCGTGATGCTGCGTGAATATCTGCGGACGCGGATAGCGCCGCGTCACCAGCACAAGCACCTGGCCGGGCGTGGCATCGAGCGCATCGACGGGCACGTTGTCGACCATGCCGCCATCGAGCACGGCCCGCCCGTCGCGACGGAGAATCGGTGTGAACGGCGGCGTACAGGACGATTGCAGCATCAGATCGGCCAGATCCCCGGTGGACCGGCAATCCTGCGCGCGCACGAATTCGGGAGTGAAGCCAAGCCGGCGGGCGAGCGTCGGATGCAGCGTACGACGCACGTGCTTGTCGATGTTGTAGGCCACCAGCGCTGCCGCCGTGGCCGTGCGCGGCCCGAGCCAGCGCGGGATGTGCGACACGCCGACGCGAATCTCCGGCCCGGCGGCGAGCTTGTCGAGCTGGCCCTCATAAATGTCGAGCAGCGCCTGCCGGTAGATGCGGTAATGCGGAAACACCCGCTCACGGCGCAGCAGGTTGCCCCAGTAGGCGTTCTTGCGATTGTTCGCTAGTGCCCGCCGGTAATAGTCCATCACCCAGTCCGACTCGCGCATGTGCAGCATGCACGCGGTGGCGGCACCGGCCGATATCCCGGTGATGACGCGCGGGCGCAGCGGCACCTCGCGCGCGACGCGCTCCCAGAATCCCGCCTGCCACCAGCAACGGTTGCCGCCGCCGGCGAATACGATCTGATCGAACACCTGGCCCCCTTCGGTGATATCGCGTTATCGACGTTGAGCGTCTTGCAACGGTGCGCTCAAAGCAGCGCGTAGGTCGTGGTGGCGTGCACCGCCATCTTGCCCGACGCATCGAGAATCTCGATCTCGCCGAACACCAGATTCTTGCCGCGACGCAGAATCCGCGCGATCACGCGCAAATCGCCCTCGGCCACCGGACGCATGAACTGCGTGTTGAGCGTGACGGTCGTCATTGGCTGGAAACCGCCAAGCGAGGCCGAGAGCGCCACCACCATGGCCGTGTCGGCCACGGCCATGAAGACCTGTCCGCAGATGACGCCGCCGCCGTGTTTGAACGCGGCGTCGAACGGCAATCGCAATTCGCTTTGTTCCGGCCCGGTCGCCTCCACTTGCAGATTGAGTTGTCGCACCCACGGCGCGACGAGTTCATCGAGCATCTTCTGCGCCTGCACCCGCTCCATCCCGCCCCTCCTCCAAGTTCGTTGTGACGCCGATGATAGCCCCAAAACAACAGCGCCACCCGGCAAAGGGTGGCGCTGGCGTCATGCGCGTGATCCGCAATCAGCGGCAACTCATCCGTTCGTCTTGTCCTGATGAATTCGCTCGCTTTGATGATTTTCGCGATGCTGGATACCGGCCTGCTCGCCCTTGCTCACATGACCGTTCTTGCCCGCGTGCGCTTCGGCGGTGTCGACATGGGCCTGCCCGCGCTCAAGACTACCGGCCTGGCGATTAGTCAACGTGCCGGCGGCCTGTCCCTGAGCGATGCGCTTTTCCTGGTTGACGTTACGTTGCACGTCGGCCTGCATGCGCTCCGACGACTTCGACGTGGGATTCACCACCTGACCGTTGTGCTTGAGCTGATCGATCTTCGCGCTTTCCTTGTTCTGCGCGTTGGCGATGCGTGCCTTCTCGGCGGCGGTATCTCCCGTGTGAGCGGCATGAGCTTGCATGCGGTCGATCTTCGCCTCGCCCTTCTCGATGCTCGACGCTTCCTTGGTCGTCAGTTGACCGCTCTTCAGTCCGTTCTCGACGCGCTGCTGTTGATGGATGTCGCGCGCCGTCTCGGTGGTGGTGCTTTGCGCAAACGCCTGCGAGGCGAACACACCGCCGAGGGCAACCGTCACGGCACTCAGAATCAGCGTTTTACGAACGTTCATGATGGAATCCTTATTGACTTTGGCTGTGCTTTCGAAATGCCCGGACATGATCGGGTGGATACGTGTTCGGGGAACCGGCGGGACCGGGGCCGTTGGCGGGCTTGCCAGCGAATGACCGTGTCCTTATGCGGATTAACGGGGCGCGCGAGCGTCGCGCCGACAGCCGTCGTGTAACCGGGCAGTCCGAAAAGTAACGGCTTGTAATCCGCGCGCCGGGTCCGGGGCGGGCTATGTCCCTGAAATCGCTCAGACAGTCACAGACAGCGCCGTAACGATTTGATACAGTGGTGCCCATTTGGCCGGCACGCCCTGCCGCAGAGCGTGCCACCCCGTTCCCCCCTCAGTCCCCATCCGCGAACAAGCGGGTCAAGAAGGAGCCTTCCCCATGCAGAGCACCAGAGACGACCTCGGCAAACTCATCCTGCGCCTTACCCTCGGCATCCTGCTGCTATTTCACGGCGTCAGCAAAGTGATCAACGGCGTCGGTTTCATCGAGGGCATGGTGACTTCGCACGGCCTGCCGAGTTTCCTCGCCTACGGCGCCTACCTGGGTGAAGTGCTCGCGCCGGTGCTGCTGATTCTCGGCGTGCTCACCCGTCTGGGTGGCCTGCTCGTCGTGTGCAACATGCTTGTCGCCTTCTCACTGGTCCACCTGAGTCAACTGGGCGATCTCTCGAAGACCGGCGGATGGGCGCTGGAACTGCAAGGCTTCTATCTGCTCGCGGGCCTTTGCGTGATTCTCTTCGGTGCCGGACGCTACAGCGTGTCCGGTGGCCGTGGCGCCTGGGACTGATCGGAGGCCGGAGACCAGCTAACGTCGCCCATCGGGAACCGGCCGCCGGGCGCGGCGTTGCACCGGCGGTCGTGACGGCCCGCGCCTGCCGCCCCTATCGATGG